>DAXJ01000036.1:1583-5073 GCA_002506335.1 Methanosaeta sp. UBA114 | reverse complement strand
CGCCCTTGTTGCCCACGGACTCAATTCTGAGCTCGTAGGTCTCTCCCTCTTCCAGGACGTCCTTCTGTATGGTTGCGGTCGTCTTTCTCTTCTTCACGGGCCTGTGGGCCCCGCAGGCGTCGCACTTGAGCATGAGGACCCTCTCGTTTTTGATTAGGTGAGTATCGGGAAGGCGACATTCAGTGCAGACAACGTACTCTTCGAAGTAGGACTCGACCTGCTTATTTATAGCTACCTCAGAGAACTTGCCCTGGAAGATGCCACGGTGACCTTCGATCTTCCCTGCAGTCCCTAGCTCCTGAAGCAAGTACTTCATGAGGTGCTCAGGGTCTCTGTTGAAAGCATCGGCTATGGCCCCGAAGTTCTCCAGGACGGTGGCCTTGCCCTCGTAGAAAACCTTGGAGGTAGGGATGACGAACCTCTCCTTGGGCCCTTTAGTCGAGGGCATGCTTTTCATGGCCCTATCCAGGCCTGATAGGTAATCCTCCATTCTCACGCCCCGGACTCATCTATTATCTGGATGGGAGTCGGGAGCTTGTGGCCTGCTCTGTGCAGAGCGATCTTGGCTGCTTCTACGAACTCGGTTGGGACGCTCACGGTGAAGATCTTCTGTCCTGACTCCACCTGGGCTGCGGTGCCTACCGCCTTGCCAAAAGCCATACGCATACCGCTGGAGACACGGTCTGCACCTGCACCGGTGGCCTGCTTGTTCTCCCTTATGACATGGTGGGGATAGACTCTGAGCTTGAGATTGAAGTTGGTCCTTCCTGCTACCTTGAGAAGGTAACGGTTTGCTGAAACCCTTGCCGCCTCAAGAGCTGTGTGCCTTATCTGGCAGGACTCCCTGGCGACCAGAGTCATAATAACTGGAAAGGCCGCCTGAAGGTTGCCCATATCATAATGTACTACTTTGCTTCCAGGAACGCCGCCCATGTACTCCCTGCGGGTGTAAGGGCGCTCGATCCTCCTATACATACTTCCCGGTTTTCGTGCCGTATTAAATTCCTCCAGGTACAGAGTAACTCAGATGGCCCGCCTGGTTTATAAGTCTTACACCTGTTTTGGGATCCATCAGGTCGTTATGGGGGTCGAGGCTGAGATCTCCCCTGCCAGGGGAGCCTCCATAAGCATTCTTACCTCCTCCTTGCTCGAGGCATTCGCCAAGACCCACATGAGCTTGACCATGGCGACCTCGGGGAGCATATCCCCGCCCTCCATGGCCCCAGCCTCCAGCATATATCTTCCAGTATCGTAGACCCTGTCGCAGATCCTGCCCCTGAGGCACTGGGAGGTTATAATCACTGGAATGTCTTTCTCAGTGGCCTTTCTTATGGAGTCTATCCAGTTGGAGGCCACGTGACCCAGGCCCGTGCCTTCTATCACTATCCCCTTGTAGCCGGCATTTATGTAGTAATCAAGGACCTCTGGAGAGGCTCCCGGAGAGTACTTCACTATGGCACACTTGGGCTCCATCTTATCCCTGACCTCCAGCTCGACCTTGCCCCTGCAGCAGTAGGGTATGTTGGTCTCGATCTTCCTGCTCAGGTAATCCACGCGACCGATGGTGGGCTGGTTGATGGACCAGAAGGCGTCTCTCCGGGAGGTGTGCATCTTCCTGACCCGAGTGCCTCTGTGGATGGAGCAGTAATCATCGCTGGTTGTGCCGTGCATCACCACCACCACCTCGGCTATATCGCTGGTAGCGACGGTGACAGCGCAGATGGCATTCATGGAGGCGTCGCTGCTGGGCCGGTCAGAGGACCTCTGAGAGCCCACTAGGATCACAGGCACCGGAGTCTTGAGGATGAAGGAAAGCGCAGCTGCCGTGTACATCATGGTATCGGTGCCGTGCGTTATGATGACCCCCTGGGATCCCTTTCTTATCTCCTCGGCTACGGCATTGGCCAGGGCAATCCAGTACTCTGCCCTCATGTTCTCGGATAGAATGGTATAGATGACCCGGGAGTTGTAGTTGGCGATCTCCTCCAACTCGGGGATGGCGGCTATGATCTCCCCTGCCGAGAACTGGCTGGTGACGGCACCAGTCCTGTAGTCCACCTTGCTGGCGATGGTGCCACCCGTGGAGAGGATGGATACCATGGGAAGCCCGTCCCTGCGCTTCAGGGGCTTTACAGGGGGCTTGGTCTCCTTTCCCTTCCCTACTAATGCTACCTTGGACTCGGAAAGCTTGAGCCCTATATTGTACCCGTTGTCCAGCTTCAGCACCACGTAACCTTCCCGCCGGGACGGCATGAGGATTCCCTCATAGGTAACCCCATATCTCACGGCGGAGACTCGATCTCCCAGGTCCAGCATCTCAACCATCGGTTGAGGGATTTGTCCGGCAAACCTAAAAACGTTGCCATTAGCCCGACACTTTCTTTGAATCAGCATCAATCTTTAATAATCAAAAGTGAAAGCCAAGGGCCTGGTAAAGCATGAAGGTAGAATGGGGTAGAGCATGATTTACTTCGTCACCAGCAATAAGGGCAAGTTTGCCGAGGCCAGGGAGGTCTTTGAGGACCTGGTGCAAAAGAACATAGGCTATCCAGAGCTTCAGGCCAACACCCTGGAAGAGGTGGTGGCCTTCGGCTTGGTGGATGTGACTGCAAGGCTAAAAGTCCCAGTGATAATCGAGGATGCCGGGCTCTTCATCGAAGGCCTCAATGGCTTTCCGGGCGTCTACTCGGCCTACGTGCAAAAGACCCTGGGAAATCCGGGCATACTGAAGCTCATGGAAGGCGTTGAAGATAGGAGGGCTTACTTCGCATCCATCGTAGGCTACGCCGAGCCAGGGATGGAGCCCGTCGCCTTCAGGGGCGAGGTATGGGGAACTATAGGCTTTGAGGCCAGGGGAGCCATGGGCTTTGGCTACGATCCAATCTTCTATCTGGGTGATAAGAGCATGGCCCAGGTTGAAACTGAAGAGAAGAACAAGATGTCTCACCGCGGACGGTCTATGAGGGCTTTGAAGGAATGGCTTGATAACAGGCAGCTGAGGAGAAATTAGTCAACCAGAGGAGGACCCATCTCATGCTCAAAAAGCTGTGCTACAAGGCTGATGCTGTGGCGGATGGAATAGATGTTCTCCAGGCCCTTGAACGATAGCCCTATGACCTTGCCATCATGGACGTTCAGATGCCTGAGAAGAATGGTCTTACAGCTACCAAAGAGATACGCAGATGTTGGCATCTAGGCACTAAGATCATAGCGATCACCGCCTATGCCCTGGAAGGCGACAGAGAGATGTTTTTAGAGGCTGGCATGGATGGGCACATAAGCAAGCTGGTGCGTAAAGGATAGGAGGGGGTGGTCCTCAAGACATGCATCATGGAGTCTCAGCGGACGAGGGCAAAGAAACTTGCAGGCTTGTATCCACTTTTTAGAAGGCTATACTAAAACAGAAATCAAGTTAATCCTGTATGCATTTAATAAGCTCCCCAATCCCATAGTTGCCTAGAAAGGTTGCCCCTATGAGCATAATACCTTG
>DAXJ01000036.1:0-1273 GCA_002506335.1 Methanosaeta sp. UBA114 | reverse complement strand
GACTCAAAAGCCCGCCCCATGTAACACAGCACCCTGAATCAAACCAAGGATGCGCTGTATGATGCGCGGTATAATATAGGTCATCGGTCAATCCTCGCTAAAGGGATACCAAGATGACCGATTCTCCCAAAATCGAGGTGGTCTAAGGGTATGACCTTCATTGGAGAAAGAGGTCCTACCATCGAGCTGCCTTCTTCTACGCATTTATGCCCGTTTCTGTGCATGGAGTGGGCCCTATCCACAGCTTTTGAACGAAATCTAAAAAAGACGGGAGAAGAAACTAGGGAAGGCATGAAGGATCCAGCCCCAGAATCTAAGGAATCTATCGAGACGTCTTCAGGATTGATAGTGTGGTAACCATGGAATTTTCAGTCGTTGTACCGGCGCTGAATGAGGAGAGCTACATAGAGGAATGCCTGAGATCGATCTCTAAGCAGACCCTTCCCAGAGAGAGCTACGAGATCATAGTCTCCGATGGGGCAAGTAGGGACAGGACCACTGAGATCGCCAGGAAATATGCCGATAAGGTAATCATCTCTGAGCGACGGGGGATTTGGTGGGGAAGGAACCTGGGAGCAAAAGCCGCTAAGGGCAAGTATCTTGTGTTCATTGATGCCGATACTAGGATCAAGGAGAACTACCTTGAGACGGTTCAAAAGCATTTGGATAGAGGGGCCGTCGGGCTGACCGCAGCCTACGAGGTAGACGGCAGCGGCTTAAAGACCAGAATCCTGGGGTACATGAGTTGCTACTGCTGGTGGCTCAGCTCCAAGGTGGGTAGCACTCGGCTGATAGGCATAAACCTCTGCGTGCCCAGAGAGGTTTTCTTAAAAGTTGGCGGCTTCAAGAACTACGCCCTGGAGGACGCCGTATTGGATAGGGAGCTCAGGAAGGAAGGGGAGACGTGTTTTCTGATAAAGAGGCTGGCGGTAACGTCTCCAAGAAGGCTCAAAGCATACGGCGCAGCCGGCCTTTGCAGGTATTACCTCGAGCTTGGGCTGGTGGACAGCGGAAGAATAAAGCGCCCGTATATAAAGAAGTACATAAAGCATCAGAGGTATTCGCCTATACGCTGAGACACCATCTCAAAAAATAGAGACGTGCCTTCGCCCCTTACTTTGCTCCTCCTCCTTTAACTAAATCTCTTTTCCATCCTGAGACGAAAGCCATAGCTATCCAACTGTTGAGGGAGTTATCCCTTCGCTTGCTGAAAGAAATACCTCCAGGGTAATGAAGATCCCGGTGGAGATGCTCAAGAAGATGAGGCTACAGG
>DAXJ01000108.1:7357-8085 GCA_002506335.1 Methanosaeta sp. UBA114 | reverse complement strand
GTAAAGACCACGATGCTCTTTGGGCCTTTATGTCCTTGTGATTTAACTAATAGCTGCAATTGAATACGCCAAAAAGGCCCGAAGGTACAAATAACCAAGTTGAATATAGTTCAAAAATATTCCTATCGCTAAATCATGCCGGCATATGAAGCTTGATAAATATCAGTACGTATAATATGCCAGGGCTTTGCGACAGCACAACGGCTACATACCTCATTTCAAGGAAGATATTTATATATTATAATTATTACTAACCTAGAGTTACTAACGATGGGGGTAAATAAAAAGGTATTGGGACCTTAATTAAAGCATCATCGTGTAAGGCAGTGACCCAGAAGATCGTCCTTCCGTCCGATGAGGACCTTCTGGATGCCTATTCCGGGGCAGTCATCAGCGCATTGGAGAAGGTCAAGGCCTCGGTGGCGAACGTCGAGGTTCAGCACCGCCCGGGACAGGATCCCCCAGCAGTATGGTGCCAAAGGCTGCGGCTCAGGCTTCATCTTCACCTCAGACGGGTTCATCCTCACCAACAGTCACGTAGTTAAGATGGCGGTCGAGATCGAGGTCATCTTCACCAACGGGAGAAAGCTCATTGCCAATGTCGTGGGTGACGACCCCCACATGGACCTGGCAGTCGTCAAGGTTGAGGCATTGGATCAGGTGCCTGTTGTCTTCTGGGGATTCCAGCACTCTGAATGTAGGGCAGCTGGTCATAAGTCATAGGCAGA
>DAXJ01000108.1:0-7054 GCA_002506335.1 Methanosaeta sp. UBA114 | reverse complement strand
CATAGGCAGAAACCTTAGGGCCGATTCAGGTAGGCTAGTGGATGGCATCATTCAGACCGATGCAGCCTTAAACCCTGGTAACTCTGGCGGTCCTCTGGGCACCTCCAAGGGAGAGGTCATAAGTGTCAACACCGCCATCATTTACCCAGCCCAGGGCATATGCTTCGCCATACCCTCCAATGCCGTTAAGGACGTGGCAGAGAAGCTCATCAAGAACGGCAAGATCAGGAGGGGCTGCATAGGCATAGCAGGCCATGACACCACTACTGAGAGCCACGTAGCGAAATCCTACGGCTTGCCCACGGACAAGGGCGTCTTCAGGCTCTCCCAGATAGCTCGCCCTGGAAGGTAATGCCCGAAGAGCTGAAGGTTGAGACTGGCTCAGATCACCTGGTAATAGAGCGGTAGAGACCGAGGCAATTGCCCGATCCTACGCATTACCACATGCCGCAGCCTTCAGATGACGAAGCGGGAACCCATGGGGACATGCCCTGAGATCCCTGTTCTTCTACAACCTTTTATAGCATATTTTCACAGCGCTTCGCAGCGTTTTTCATTGTGGTCAGCCTGTTTCTGGAAGCATACCAGTTGATAGATCTCCTCAGTATCGCAGAAGATGACTGGTATCTTTTAAAACCATGGCAGATCCCCATACGTCTCAGGGCAGCTAGGGATTCAGGGAAATCAGAGCTTTAGGTATGCTCGTGGATGAATACCTTACCTTCATCGGAGAGGGCGTTCCATTTAGTTCTACAGACAGCCCACCACCGCTTGGTGAACGCCCCTTTATCCTCATCCTCTCTCTTGGTGGGATCAGCTGCCATCAGGTAATCGTGAGGCTCTAGGGCCTGGCTGCACCTATTTATGAAGCGGTCTTTCTGCTGTAGAGACAGGTGGTGCATGGCTACCTCGATCTATATCAGGTCAAATTTGCCTATATCCTCGTCCAGCAACTCGTAGAAATCGCCGTTTATAAAGGTTTATTGCAGTGCACCTCAGCCAGCGCCTGATAAGAACGAAGTATCTTCAAAGGCTGTAGGAGATGTAGAGCTTATGCTGGTCGATGTGCCTTTAACAGACGTTCCTTAAGTAAGCCCCGACAAAGCACAGACCTAATTTGATATGGAATATGGCTTATCGATATATTTAGAGATCTTCACCATAAAATATACTGATATAACCGAGATCCCAGCCTGCTGAATCTCAATATTATCCTCTGCCCCAGGAGATCTCAGATGGCTTGGGGGAGAGAGTTTAAAAGCGCTCATGCTTTGCTTGATGATAATATCCCTGATAGGAGCCTCTGATGTCAGGTCTCTCATGGTGGAACGGTTCAGAACTCCACTGTACAGATTACAAGTGGCAACAGGACGTATCCCGTCTATGTGGCCTCCCCTCTTGCTTGGGGAAGCTATCCGAGGATAGTCCTTCTGCATTCACAGGATGGTCTGCATCAGGTGTACAAAACCATAAGCGAGCGCCTGGCAGGAGAAGTCTCCGTGGCCATAGCCCCCGAGTGGCAGACATTTGAGCAAGCTCCGGAGGATGCGGTCGTCACGTAGCTTGGTCAGAGGTCCAGGCGGAACGTCAACCAGAGCGCCTTTGGCCTTACTGGCTTCTGTGCTGGCGGCGGTTATACCATGCTCTTCCTACCCCAGACCGAGGAGTTCAGCCTCGGGCGTGGCCTTCTACGGGTTCCCCTACAGGGCCAGACCAGCCCTACTAGAGACATCTACAACTACACTACTGAGCTGAATGCCTTCATGGAAGTACTTCGAGCTCGAGGTCTACCAGGGATCGCCCCACTGGTTCATGGATGATTGTGGCAACCTATCTTAGAGCTTCCCCGCCAAAGATGCCTTCTGGCAGATGGCGATCTTCTTCAACAGAATCTTGAGGTAAGAAGCCATCCATCGGTATCTTCTTTTTTAGCTATCCATTTTTAGCGGCCTTTTTTAGCAGGGAATATTAGCTCTCTGACATCACCAGAACCGCCGCCCCTTTGAACGTCCCATTCCTCAGATCCTCCAAAGCTTCGTTAGCCTTCTCCAATGGATAGGTGGACACTTTTGTTTTTACAGGTATCTCAGGCGCAATCTTCAGAAACTCCCCTCCATCCTCTCGGGTCAGATTGGCTACCGATCTGAGAACCCTCTCCTCCCAGAGAAGACCGTAGGGAAAAGATGGGATGTCACTCATGTGTATTCCCCCGCAGACCACGGTTCCACCTTTATCTGTAGCTTTTAAGGCCGCAGGGATAAGGGATCCTACCGGGGCAAATATTATGGCTGCGTCCAAGGCCTCAGGAGGAACCTCTTCAGATCCTCCCGCCCAGAAGGCTCCGAGGCTTTTTGCGAACTTCTGCCCTTCCACATCTCCTCTCCTGGTGAATGCGTATACCCTCCTTCCCTGATGGACCGCCACCTGGGCTATGATGTGGGCTGCCATGCCAAAGCCATAGATCCCCAGGCGCTCCGTATCAGGGCCAATCATGCGGTAGGATCTGTAACCTATGAGCCCGGCGCACATGAGCGGGGCAGCTTCGGCATCGCCGTATGATCTCGGAACAGGGAGGCAGTACCTGTGATCTGTCACTGTGTATTCGGCATAACCACCATCGATAGTGTAGCCTGTGAATAAGGCGTTAACGCATAGATTTTCCTTTCCCTTCATGCAGTACCTGCAGGTCCCATCGGTGTACCCAAGCCAGGGGACTCCTACTCTATCTCCAAGGCGAAAGCTGCTGGCCTTCCCGCCTTTACCTACCACTATGCCTATGATCTCGTGCCCAGGGATTAAAGGAAGCTTGAGATCTGGAAGTTCTCCATCGACGATATGAAGGTCAGTGCGGCAGACTCCACAGGCCTTGATTTTTATCAAGACTTGCTCAGGACCTGGCTTTGGAACCGGCATTTTCATCAGCTTTAGCTTTTCCCCCAGCCTTTCCAGGACCATGGCTCTCATGTTTTTGGGAATATCCATCCTGCACACCCATAGGGATTGATTTCCCCAAAGGTATAATAGGACGACGTTTCTAAAACCACTGATACGGTCTTGAGATAATAACCGGCTCAAAGCAAAATGGCAGTGCCTTGGGGAATGCTTATCCTGAAGAACTGAACTTCTACGCATCATCACATAGCTGAGGTGGATAAAAGGAATACGAGGGATAACGGTGCAAATAAAACGACACTTAATGCTAGGTGTCCTTTTAATAGTCCTTGCCGTAGTTGGCAGCTTTGCCGAGGCTGTTAGTTCAAACGTGAGTTCAAATGAATCTCTATTTGCGGCAGGAAGTAACCCAACAGCGAACTAGATCATTGCCTTGATAGAATAAGGAGATGCCTCTACTAGATTCAGGTGCTTACATAGATGCCATCAGCTCATATAATAAATCCATGTGGACGGATGATGTACTGGCAACTGCCTAGCGCTATAATGGCAATGCTTTGAGAAGACTGGGAAGACAGAGCGAGGCCCGCAAGGCATACCAGAAGGCCATAGATATAGATCCCAAGGCTTCTGAGCCCTGGTATGGCAAAAGGCACCGTTCCTGGACCAGCTGGGAAGGCACCAGGAGGCCCTGGGGGTTTATAACAAAGCCACAGATTCGAGCCTTATATCGGCTAATGATAGCTCCTCCGAGGGCGTTATTCATAGAGAGATCTAGGCGTATCTAGGGATATCTAACCGTGGTTATGGCCAGTACCGCCAAAAACCCAGAAAGGCGAGAGATTAATTTCTAACTTTCAGATAATAAGCCCTTCATCCCTCAATCAAACCACTTGGAATATCCAGGGAAATCCACCAGGACATCTTTGGAGATCTGTCTAAAGGAACTCTCCGCTATCAGCCTGAAGGCGCAGGTATCGTAATCGACGTGATCATCCCCCTCGCCATCTTTTAATATCTTGACCGTGGCGCTCATCCATAGGGCGCACTCCTCCCCCAGGCAGACACGATTCAAGAATGGACATGTCTTGGGCATTATATCAAGTTAAGGATTTCTTGGTAGTTAAAATTTTTTCCTACTGTACATATTGCCAAAAAAATAGATTTTATACCCATGGCATGGCGTTTGCCCCTGGGTTATTGGCGTTGGCCCTAGGCCCCGAACCTGTGGCTGTATAGAACGCATCGGCTGGATACTCTCCAATCCTTCCATGGGCGTCAGGCATAGGCCCATATTGCGTAGCTGGGTTCATGTAGTACATGGGTCCGAGGAAGTATTTTCTGAGAATGGTTGTATTGTCCCAGAAGACGTAGGAGATGAGGTTGTTGTACTGGTCCAGATAGCTGTTGTATTCTTTAACACCATCTGACGAATACAGAGCCCTTCCCTTCAGATCTCCCATAAGGAACCCCACCTCCATGCCTTTAGAGAAGCCCATCTGGTACTCGGTCAGATCCCCAAGAGCCGGCAGAGCCATAATAGACAGGACAAACGCCACAATCAAGATTTTCTTCTTCATCCATACCCCCAATCCTACTAACCCCTCTTCAACCTTGCTGTATCTTGGCAGCATTATCCATTCCCTCGACCCCGGAGGCATCACCAGGTTCCTCTCTGAGCCCATACTCCTCAGGCTCAGAGCAGAGCCCAGACCTCCTGCGCAGCTCTGCCTCCTCGGCCATGACCTGGTAAGTTCCAACGATTACGCCTACTAATGCCGGGGCCAGGAAGAACCCTGCCATGCCCGCCACCATCCCGCCGCCCATGAAGGAGATGAGCACCAACAAAGGGTGGATCGATGAGGCGGCTGATACCAGGTAAGGCCTTATGAGGAGCTCTGCTAGGTGGACCAGGGTGGACCCCGCCAGGAAGAAGAGTACGGCGTCCAGGGGACCTATGGTGTAGTATCGAAAGATGGTGGTGGGGATGAAAACCAGCCAGGTTAGAAAGGGGACCATTCCTGCCAGGGAGACGATGCTGGCCAAAGCCAGAGGCCTTGGGACTCCAAAGAGGTAGAATATCACGGCAGAGGTGAGCCCTCCGGCGATGGCCGTATAAATACTGCCCATGTAAACTCCGCTTATTACCCGGTCGACCCTGATCAGGTACTTCTCGTAAGTTTCAGCCTTCTCCGTGGGCAGTAAGGCCATGACTGCCCATTTGAGCCCGCTTCCATCCACCAAGAGGAAGTAGCAGACTGGGACGGATATGAGGAAGTTGATGATGCCCATGGAGAGAGATCTGCCAAGGCCCACTAGAGGAAAGCTGGTAGCGACAGAGGCCGCTGTAATCAAAAGGTGATTTATTCCCCCTGCCAGGTCTTCGTAGACCACCTCCAGAAAGGGGTGATCCACCACGTACCTGGATGCCGTCCCAAGAAGATCGCTCTGGTGGCCTAATATCCACTGGAGCTGGCCTACCGTCTCCACAATCCCGATGCTTGCTATGGCCGAGAGAGGAAGGATGATGGAAAAGGTGGCGATTACTGCCCCAAGCCTGCACCTGCTTCTGAAAAGGTCCCTTATGGGTCGGCCGACGTAGGCAAATACCATGCCCAGCACCAGGCCATCCATGAGGGGAAAGATCAGGTAAGAGATCAATAAAATCAGGAGCGCTGCGGTGATGGATGGCCAGGCCACCTTCAGCTGATGGCGCAGTAGCCTGGAACTGGAACCAAAAGAACCGTTGTGATTGCTGGAACTATGGGGGCCACTGGACTCAATGGGACCTATCAAACCATTGGAACCTATGGACCCCGTGGAATCCTTGGGATTACTGGAGCATCCCAAACCTTCTGAGTCTCCTGCCATGGACACGATGACTACAAAAGCTCGGCACCGGGACTAATAGGTTTTGGTTACTGAGAATGCTTGGGCCAGGCTTGAGTGTGAATCTAGAGGTGCCTGTCTAATGCGTGAGATGCGGGCGATTAAGGTTTCTAAGGCGCCTGCACCGCAGTAAAGATGTTCAATAGCAGACGTATCTTCCAAAAGGGGTTTGAAGCCCAATATGGGGATGATTAGGCATCTGTGACTAATGGATCTCGTGCAGTCCCATGATCCTTAAATTTCCTTACTCGAGGACAAATCAGCTCTAGCTCTTTTATCCCTTAACTCAACGAGCTTAATCCTCAAGTTGTCTATATCCCTCTCCAATCCCTCTACCACGTTTATCAGGTCTTCATCCTCTCTTGGCTGCATAGGATCTAAGTTATAGACCTATGAAGTTATTTTAACTTGGTGGATGGAGATTGCCGAGGGATATACGGTTATCTTAAATAGAATCGCTAAGAATTAGGACCAGTAGAGATGAAGGGCTCGATTTAACTTGTGGGGGTGGAGCGAGCAGAGCGGGAAGTCCCCGTGCCTTCAGGCTGGTCTCGTTAACTCGCAGAGTTAACGGGAGTTACGGCGTAGTCGTAACAGGACGGAAGCGGAGCCCTCCCTTGTCATCGCATACTAACAGATAACTATTAAGTATAATAATGTAGCATACCTCTTTTGATTATCGCCAACATCGGGCAGGTCATCTCAGGCGTACTCATGCAGTACGTAGGATCGCAAATGGAGAAGACAGAATGACCATAAGCTACAGGTATCCTATACCTTCCCGACAAGGAACTAGATCAGAGGCTTTTAGCGTCTCGGGATACTTGTAGAGGGCCCTATAACCGCCTACTGGGTGAGATGGATAAGGCTTGGGAAAGTGGTAAGACCCTAACAACTTACGATACTCAAAACCTCATACCTCTCCTGAACTCAGAAAACCCTGAATTAGGAAAGATCTATTCCAAAGTCCTTCAGAGGGTCAACTATACCCTGCATAGCAATATCGCAAGCCTTGGCTTCTCTAAAGAAAAAAGGACGGAAAGTATGCCATCTAAGGTTCAAGGGTAAGAAATGGTACAATACCCTGAACTATAATCAGTATGGGTTCAAGCTAGACCAAGACCACGGCACCCTGAAGCTATCCAAGATAGGGGTTATCAAGATCAAGCTCCACCGCAAGGTCGAAGGACCTGTCAACTCAACCCTGATCAAGCGTACCGGCAAAAGATGGTTTGCTGTAGTCCAAGCCGAGCAGGAGAATGAGCCTTTACCC
>DAXJ01000024.1 GCA_002506335.1 Methanosaeta sp. UBA114 | reverse complement strand
ACCCCTAAAGATTCTAAGCTTAGTATATGATAGGTAGAGCCCCATTAAAGCAGGACATGCTGTAACCAGGTCTGCGCAGACTCAGGATCCTGAAGTAGGCCCTCTGCTTTACCAGTTCTAGATCAATGGCCCAGAAACCGGAGGGACTTGGATGGCCACAACCAACTGGACCATGCTCAACGCCTGGACAGGGAGGAGATCCCCGGCGGGTGTAGGCAACAGCGTGATAGATGTCAGGGTTAGAGACTGCCTTCATTCTAGCCCCGACGATTGAGATGATCTGGTCAGCACTGAGTTCCAGGTAGATAGCAAGACAACCCAGGCAAAGTTCCCGAGATTATCAGCCTCAGGTCGGATAAGCAGAACCCTCCGCCTCAGGGGGCATCCATAGCCTGGACTGCTAATGCCTCAGATGCCGATGGCGGCCCCGCACTGTATCGGTTTTCCTTAAAAGCCCCGTACACCGATGTGGAACGGATAGCAATAACCCCTGAATCTCCAAAAATACCTGGGCCTGGATACCAAAAATTCCGCGGCTGGGGTTTGCTGCGTGGATGCCAAGGTCAGAGATGGATGTCATGCTAGCCCTGAGAGCGCGGATAACTTTGCCAGGGTGAGCTATGTTATCAGACAGTTCCTGAAATAGTGTTATGTCTTGAAGCATTAAGTTTAAAAGGAGCTGTATTACAAGAAAGGCAACCCATGCCTTTTTGGCCTTAATCTTCAGTTTCGCCCCGCCCTGATAAGGTACTCATAGCTAATACTACTACTATCAGCTTGACCGCCTGCTTACCCTTCTGAGCTACGCTTGGCAGGCGGCTTCATCCCCATTAGGCCTCATCTGACTTAAATCTTCATAGAGGTGCTTTGTATCGATACATTTTATCGCGGTGTCATGATACGTTTCATCTTCTCATAAAGCCTATTACATTTAATTCTGATGACAGAAGGAACAACGCCATTTTGTCGCAGCCTGTCAATCATTTGAACATTGACCGTATTTAAATTGACGCCTACTGCTCCGTTAGCGAATGGCTCAACGTGGGACGGACATTGATGATTTCCGACTCTTTCGACCTGGCCGCTGTGATCATACTTACGGCGGATGCTGCGGATGTTGCGATCACGGGTATTGAGAGCCATCGGAACCCCTCTATGGGTGCGCCATTCACAACGATGCCCACCTGGGCAACTACATCTTCAACCACGATAAGGTCTACGCCCTGGATTTCGAAAGCTTCTGGGACGATGCAAATCCGGTCCACGATCTGGGAATAGTGGCGGCAGAGCTCAAGCATTATTTCGCCAAGAAGAAGAAGGACGGCCTGACGGCTGAGCCCTACATAGGCTACTTCCTCTGGCATTACAGCAAAGGCGATGATGGCTACTTCCATGAAGTGACCAGGGCCATTCCATTCTTCATGTGCCTGGGGCTCCTGAGGGCAGTCCGATTGAACCTGGGAAAAGATAACAGGGATTACATCCTCAAGGAGGCCATGGCCTGTCTTAAGGTGAAGGAACTCAATGGCAGCAAATAGCCTTTGAATCTTTAAGCCTTAATTTAAGTTTTATTTAGTTCGATACGTTTTATACTAGCATAATGAGGGGTTAGTAGGGAGGCAATCTGAGGTGGATACGCCTCCCTATAGGAGGGCTGTAAGAATCGCCGTTCTTTTGTGGGAACTCCGCTAATCTTACAATAGGACCATCACCGCCAATATATAAGCAGTTTGTCCTAATATTACATGGAGCGAAAATAGTCATTTATTTAGTAACGTAAGATCCATACTCTATTGTTAAAAAGATCAAGAATAGGATCTATATTCACCAAGTTAATCTAATTCTACGAGTATCCAGCGCCTGAGGCAAAAAGTGATGACAACTACCAAGAGCATCAACTGTCCTAGCTGTAGGTCTAGCGTCTTCTCTGATCAAGCTTTAATTGCCTGGCTAAGTGGTAAAAGCCCCAATTCCATGAGCTGTCCCATCTGCGGTGAGCTGGTACCGGAGCTTAGATGGAAGAACTCCAGAGATAGACCCAGCAGCGAGATCATGGCCCTTTGATTTGATGAAGGGGTTTAAAGAACGCGGTTGCAAAAGCAAAGTGGTCTGAATCCCTAATCCGAACCCCATATCCAGGCCCCGTGGTAGTTGGCATATAGAGCCAAGTGTTTTGGCCAGCGGTATGGTCCGATCCCCATATCTGCATAGGAGCTTATATCCCTTTTACAATTGCACATAGTGGAGAAAAATATATGGACTTTTGGCATTGCATCTAAAGGAATAAAATACTCCTATTGGTTTCTTCACTGTGGGTCGTTTCATAGTGGTGAAACCGAAGAAATCCCTCAAAACCCTCATGCTGATAGCCTTATTATATTTGGGATAATACTTTAGAATTAACATGGGAAATATATTCATGAGGGGGGTAAAAGCAGCAATGTTAGCTGTGGCATTTATGGTTAGTTGCTGCGTAGCCGTAGCAACGCCTCCCATTATACCGCCAGTACAGTACGAGCAGTTCTGTGAGAGCCAGGCAATCTCAGGGACAGGGGCTGTGGAGGTCATCACATCGGTCATTGATAAGAGAATCGCCCTGGAGTACTACAATACCATGGCTGGCGACGGCTATCTTGATATGGACCAGGAGCAGGTTTACTCTCAGAATGCAGATAAGGTAAAGAGAGAGGTAAGCTCTGTCAACGATGGCAACCTGGCCAATCTGAACATGTATGATAATCAGAAGATAATTTACACGGGCACGACACCCCTGACCGGTGGAAAGTACCTGAGATCCAAAGATTTCTACGGCGGAATGGGCAACGATATCAAGGAATTGTACTCCGTCAATGAGATGGAGTCGGACGAAACGACCTTCTTTGCATCAACTGCACCTTACGATCCGACCGAGACAGTAACAACCACCATACCCTGTACTCCAGCTACCTGCGGATCGGATGCAACTGTCTATGGAAGCAATGTCTCTAACAATGCCACTAACAGCACCAGCCAGATATATCCCTTGGTTCCCACAACGGCAAGTAGATCTATCGCCGTCTCCCAGGAGAACTTCGCTAAGGACCTGAAAGCGGCCGGAAGGGACCAGGCTGCGGTAGTAGGACTCATGGGCAGTTTGCCGACCCATGTGATAGGCCTTGAGACCAAGAACAAATTCAACGGGACGTGGGGCACCGATGCCACCTGGCACAAGATATTCT
>DAXJ01000115.1 GCA_002506335.1 Methanosaeta sp. UBA114 | reverse complement strand
GTCTTCTCCATTTGAGATTCTACGTGCTGCGTGGGTACGCCTAGGATTGTATCAAAATAGGTGCATTCAATCATCATATTTAATAGTTATCTGTCAGTCCGAGATAATAAGGGAGGGTTCCGCTTTCGTTCTGTTACGACTACGTCGTAACTCCCGTTAACTCTGCGAGTTAACAAGACCCGCCTGAACACAGGAGACCTCCCGCTCTGTCCTCCCCACTCATGCGGGTTAAAAGGGGCACGGTTCAGGCCGTGCTCCTCTTCCCCAAGACCATCTTTCGGGCTGCCTCGCGGCGCAGTATCTCAGAGAACTCCTCTTCCTCTGCGTAGATGAGAGTGCCAGTGGGACAAGCGCTCACGCACGCTGGAACCTCCAGGTCTGAGCAGCGATCGCATTTGACTGCTTTCCTGGCACCGTGCTGGCGGCCTATAACGCCATAAGGGCAGACTATGGCACACATCCAGCATCCCATACATCTCTCTGGGTCTCTGTCCACTATACCGCTTTTGGCATTCTGGCTCATAGCTCTAGTGCAGCAGACAGAAACGCAGGGCGCATCTTCGCAGTGTCGGCAGACCAAAGGAATCTTGAATTCCTCTATCTGCTCTACGTAGAGTCTCTTTATCGGGCGGGGCGTCTGGACTATAGCCCCAAAGAGGCTTTTGGAATCCGAGTGTTCGACTGCACAGGCTATCTCGCAGGACCTGCAGCCCATGCACCTATCCAGGCGGATGAAGATTTCTTTCATAGTTAAATCCCCAGTTTCTTCCTCTGCCACTCGACGTGGTCTATGATGAGCTTGGCTGCCTTGACCGGGTCCGGCTCCACGGCGAAGGATCCTCCGACCACGCCTTTGGCCCCGCTGGTCAAGAGGCTAGCGACCTCAGGGCTTCCCATTATCGGCGGAACCGTGCCCAGGACCACGTAAACCCCTGAGGCCACGGCGTAGGAGCCTATGGACACGGCCTTCTCGCTCATCCACTCGGGAGCGGCCGCAGCTACGGGAAGGTCGCTAATATCCACGCCAAGGGCATTGGCCATGGCGGCGCAGGCAACCATGATTCTACTTATGTCCACGCAGGAGCCCATGTGGAGGACGGGCGGAATTCCGAGCGCCTTGCAGATGCCCTTCAAGCCATCCCCTGCCATCTCGGCGGCCTCGGGCAGGAGGAGCCCGGCCTTGGCACAGGCCTGGCCGTTACAGCCGGTGTTCACTACGAGGATATTATTTTTGATGAGCTCCTTGACCAGGGTTATATGGCCGAAGTCATGCTTGACCTTGGGGTTGTTGCAGCCTACGACAGCAGCTACACCACGGAGGGATCCGCCTTTGAGGGTTGCAAGAAGTGGGCTCAAAGACCCGCCCAGGGCCCCGAGGAGGGCCTCCACGCTGAACCCAACCATGGCCTCGGATTTGATATTGGGGATGTAGACCTTTGAGAGATCCCTTCTCTTGTAGTTCTCTACGGCCTCCTTGACGATGGCCTTGGCGGTCTCCATGGCAGTCTCTTCCTTGAACTCCACGTGAGTTGCGCCGGGGAACTTGGCCTTGGGTGAGGTGGAGATGAACTTAGTGTGGTAGCACCCGGCAAGGGACCCCAGGGCAGGCATGACACACTGGACATCCACGGCCATGAGCTCCACCGCCCCCGTGGTCACCGCTAGTTCCTGCTGGAGGAAGTTTCCTGCGGCTGGGACGCCATGGCGTGACAGGACCTCGTTCCCTGTGCAGCAGATGCCTACCACGTTGATTCCCTTGGCGCCATTCTTCTTGGCCAGGTCTAGAAGATCAGGATCGGCAGCTGCGGCAACTATCATCTCAGAGAGAAGGGGCTCGTGGCCATGGACTATGACATTCACCTCGTCGGCTTTGAGGACCCCCAAGTTGGCCTCGGTGCGCAAAGGCGAAGGGGTTCCGAACATGACATCCTGAAGCTCGGTGGCTATCATGGACCCGCCCCAGCCATCGGCAATGGCTGTTCTGAGACCATGGAGGATTATATTCGCGTAATCATTATCCACGCCCATGTGGGTCCTATGAAGAGCCTCCACGATCTCCCGATCGATCCCCCTGGGATCGATTCCCAGGCTCTGCCAGAGGGCCAGCCTCTTGGCTGGAACCCTGCGGGTGAACTGTATGGGCCCGTCCTGCTTCCCAAACTCGGCCAGGACGGCGTCGGCAAGCTCGATCTGGGTGCTGACTCCGTACTCCTTCATCAGCCTCTCCAGCTTGGCCTGATCCTTGACCTGATAGGAGGGAGCTTTGCCCTCGGTCATGAGCTTGAAGGTCAGGGCGACATCCCTGGCATGGTCAGAGTGGGCGGCGGCGCCGGCGGCTATGGACCGAAGGAGGTTTCTGGCCACTATGATGTCTGCTGTGGCTCCACATGTGCCCTTTGTGGCTCCGTCACCGAAGGGGTCTATGCGGCACGGTCCCATGTTGCAGTTGCGACAGCAAATACCAAGCTCACCGAAGCTGCACCTTGGCTCCTGTTTTTCGAAGCGATCCCACGCGGTCTCTACGCCTGACTTTTTAGCGACGGCCAGCATCTCCTGGCTGGCAGCATCAATAGACTTGTCCCTAGCAGCCTTGAACATGACATTTCCCTCGTTATATGGAAGTTTAATATAATAGCCTGTAGAAGGCGTGTCGAACTTAAAGTATTTAATCCTTATGTAAAACGACAAAACATAAATATAACGAGTTATTTTGAAAAAAACTGGCATTGCGCCGATAGTTCTGTTAGTAAGTAACCCTGTATCGAACCTAGTCTTGGCAAACAAATAACGTGATACAGAGCCATGATACCAACAGAAGTACTGTGAGGTTATTTTATAGACTAAGAGCCTGGCCTAAAAGCGATATTAACCCTATTCCCGAGTTGAGAAAGCGTTGATAATGTGACTGCTGAATCCTAGATCCAAAGAACAATGGTGACAAAAATCCAAGATATAGTTTGCCACCTTGGGCTTGATCATCTATCGCCTTCAAGAACGTCGGGAATTTTTTAATGAATTGGATGGCAAGGTCAAAGAGGACCTCAGCAAGCTCATTGGAAAGAAGATAAAGCATCTATTTGTCTATGCCAGCTACTTTAATATCGTAGTTAACCCAACGTAGGAAAACTGATTGATCAACCAAGGTTAATCGTAGCTGAAGAGCTTGGTCTGGATAAGGAAGAAATGAATGTCGGCCCTCCCTTTCCGTTTTCATTAGATAAGCTTACAGAACGAGTAAATGCTCAGCGCCCACCTGGGAAGGATAAAAATAGCAAGAGCCACTTAATTCAGTTAGGATTTATAGACACTTTCTCTTTTAGATCCACTGCCATCTCGATATGCTCTTTATGGCCTCTAATTTAGCATGCAATCACGTAAATTATCGAGAATACTAATATAACGGTTACGGCAAGTTATATATAGACCCTTTACCTTATATACTGTCGATGGAACCTGGCAGAATCAACTACTGCATCGGCGTTACAGCCGTGTTATAGCAGCTCTTTTCTTAAACCTGGTGGATACTGCCAACGATTACTTCCAGACCAAGCACCTCCTGAACGGGTCCTGGACAAGCTCTGAATCAGCAAACTTTCTAGAAGAGGCTCTGATTCTGGAATTATCTCAATCCAAGCTGTACCTTGATTGGCCATCGACCATATCTTGATCGTCGATCCGATCACAGGTCCGCCCATCGATTGATCCTATCACAGACTCGACCACACATCCGGTCACAAGTCCGATCGTAGATCCCACCTACCTGATCAAAGATCCCATCGTGGTACGGCCGTTGGCTTCATCTCAACACTTTTCAGTTTATAAAAACGCATAAATAAAATCGGTGAGAGAAATCGGAGGTGAACGCAATGAACCGCACCATGAAGTTGCTGATGGTCTCGGACATATTCGTCCTGACGGGCTTTGGCCTCATACAGCCCATCCTGGCCATCTACGTGAACCAGGACATAGTCGGCGGAAGCGTGTTGACCGCAGGGATAGCCAGTGCCATCTTCATGCTCACCAAGTCCCTGGTGCAGCTGCCCTTCTCCAAGTACCTGGATACCCACGGACGTAAGGTCAAATGGCTCATCTTCGGAACGCTCCTCATGGCCCTGGTGCCCCTAATCTACCTCACATCCAGGAGCATATACCAGGTCTTCCTGGCGGAGCTGATCTACGGCATCGGCAGCGGTCTGGCCTACCCCACCTGGCTTGGCCTGTGGTCCGTCAACCTGGACAAGGGCAAGGAGAGCTTCCAGTGGTCGCTCTACTCCACATCCACGGGCATTGGGATGGCAGCCACGGGGGCAGCAGGCGCTGCGATTGCTGATCTCACTGGGTTCACCACGACCTTTCTCCTGGCTGGGCTTATGTGCGGGCTGGGCTGCCTGTTGCTATTCTACCTGGAGGGCAAGAGGGCGGAGAAGATCGAGACCCAATGCCAGTGCAAGCAGCGTAGCTCAGTCCTAGGCCCTCTGGCCGATCTGCTAAAGCTCTGAAGGGCATCCAGCTCTTTCTCTTACTCTTCGCTCTTTTTTATGGGTGATCTTAGGAGACAGACCCCACTAATCATCATCTTTTACTTCTTTTGTGCTGATATTAACGATACTATAAATCAACCATAGAATTCCCATGATCCTCAGAAGTGGACCATGCTCTAATCATGGAAAACCACAACGCTACACGGGTTTTTCATAGAAAGGCACAAAGACGCAAAGGATCTAACCGTGATCTAGCGATTAATCCCCTTATATAATGAATACCTTTGCGCCTTCGTGGTTTTATTTTCCTTTCGCCATGCTCTCACAAAACAGAGAAGAGTCCCTTTTTTATCGCAGATATTAACAAACGGCGGAACAGTGAGATTTGAGGAACCGCCTGATTCTTGGGGACTTGCTGGCGGTGACGTACCAATGCCCCAAATGGGCAATAATTATTCGACGTTAGAAGAACTATTAGCATTTAATAGGCTCATCAACCCGGCAGGCTACCTGAATTTATTCTAGCCCGATCAGAGGTTCTTTCACCGATGCAGGGCGATCTAAGGTGGATGATAGTTGCCGTTTAATTAATCAGGTGTTAAACATTGAGTGGAAAACAGAGGACACTTCAGAGTAGCATAGATCACCTGCGGTCACACCTCGATGGATACACCGTTGCTAGCAGATATGGCTATGAGCAGCCCTCACGCGCGGAAATCTTCAACATAGAGCAGCGGGAGCGCCATGCCAGATGGCCATGGCCAGGTTCCATGAGGCCTATCCAAGTCCCGGAAAGAAGCTGCTCTTGTTTTCCCCCTCCTGGACGAGAACGAGGAGGCGCTCATGGAGGCCCTACGGACCCATAGCTGAGGCGGCCGCAGCCAGGCTCCAGATTGCCCCTGCAGGCATGTGGCTGCTCGACAAATCCTACAGGATCGAGGAGCAGATTTGCCTGGCCAGAAAACACATGCTGGAAGGTTACGGCAGCCGTCTTCCCCGTCTTTTAAAAGGACCCCTGGCAGGATACCCCAGGGCTTATGGTATAGCCCGGGAGCTGGTGCACCACCTGGGCGGAAATCTGGACGAGGAGAGCGTCAGAAGGTTCGTGGCTGCCTACCAGACCGTGAGGACGCTAAATCTAGGAGAATTATGGTCCAGTGGTATACATGACCGATCCTCATGTAACGGCTGGCGATGTGTACTCCAAGCCTCACATACCGGTCGGGGTGGCTGGACATGGTACACGGGGTCGGCCGGATGGAGGTACATGCCCATGGTCGAGTTCGTCCTGGGGCTGAAGCTAGAGGTGAACAGGCTAATATTCGCCCCATTAGCACGTCAGGGCTGGCACCCATACAAAATCCGCTACCGCTACGCAGGTACTTTTTACCACATGAGCTTCATCAGGGACAGACCTAGCACCGAGGTAGTATCCATGACCCTGGGCGGCGCCGTTCAATCTGAAAGGATGCTTACCCTGACGGGCGATCGCATGGACCACTATGTGGAGGTGAGGATGGGCCTTGGTCTGCAGTCGGAGCCCAAATGTCAGGGCTGACCGTTCTGATCTGTGCAAAAGCGTAATTTCAGCCATCCAAGAGACCCAATGATAAATACGGGAAGGTGCCATAGATACTGCTGTAGTGAGGGGAGACGAGGCTTGAGAAAAGGACTTCTTATCTGTATAATGCTAATTCTTCTATCCATCGGGCCGTATCAGGCCGCCAGGCCCGAGACCGGAGCCTACATCAAGGACATAAACAGAAACGGCTACGGTCAGCTGACAATGCACAACAATGAGAGCCAAGATGCCATCGTGGTGGTGGCCGATCTGGACGTCCATCCTCTGATCGCTGTCTACGTTAGAGCTGGGGAGTCCTTTACCATCATGGGCATAAAAGACGGCGAGTACGTGGTCTACTCCACGGCCGGAAAAGATTGGAACAGCAAGAAAGGCACCTTTGCTGATACCAGGGGCTATTATAAGTTCGGCGAGCCCATAGAGGTCAAAACCACCGATCTTGGGGATGGCGTAGAGAGCTCCGCTTTCGAGATCATCCTCTGGGAGGTGTCTTTGGGCCAGTCAAACTTCATTCTTGACTTCTTCGAGTTCCCAGATCTAGGCTGATAATATGGGTATGGTTGCTTGAGTATCCCAAAAACCAACCTTTTTCGACGGGTTAAATAGCCCGAAGAACGCTTCTATATGACTCTGTTTTATATATAAAACATGGGTTTTTAGGATTACTCGCTTATATGGCTTATAATTTGAGCAATGATAGGCGGGGATTTCAGGGATTATAGATCAGGACTTCTGGAAGGCAGCCTCAACCTCGGACCTGGGTAGATCCTGGCCTTGAACCCTCATCCTCCACGAATGCACCTCCAGGGACTGGACCTTTAAGGAACTGAAGAGATCTTTTACCTCATCAGTTGAGAAGTAGTGGGTCAGGATTCCAGATCCCCTCTTGAAGGTCCCAGGCTCGACTTCCTCACCCTGACCATACCTGAGGTCGTCCATGCCAAATTCGGCAAAGAATATCTTGCCTCCAGCCTCCAAGACTCGGCAGGCCTCCGACGCTGCCATCCTTCTCCCCTCTTGGAACAGGTGGCCTGTCACGTGAAAGGCAAAGAGGGCACCGAAGACCCCATCTTTGAAAGGAAGGTAACGGACATCGGCTGCCAGGCGCTCAGCTTTAGATGGCCCGCAAAGCCTGAGGGCCTGGAATGATATGTCGATGGCCATAATTTTCCACGGCCTGGAAATCATGGAGGCCAGAGTTTTGCCGTTGCCGCATCCCAACTCCAGGACAAGAGATCCTTCTGGCAGGTCAGGAAGCCTTCTTGCGCTCCCTCCCCAGAGACGGCCACGGCTTTTGTAATCTTTATCCCAGGGCTCTTTGTGGTCCATGAGTAAAATCTCCGATGATTATTAGTCTCCACCGCACAAAGATAAAGCCATGGCCGAAGGAATTCTGGAGAAGTTCAAGGGATGCATGCTCGGACTGGCCATAGGCGATGCCCTGGGCATGCCCGTAGAAGGGCTGACTGCAAAGGAGATCAGGGAGACCGTGGGCCAGGTAAGGGATATGAGGTCTCCAGCCTCCGGCCATTTCCACTTCGGGCTCAAGACGGGCCAATTCACCGATGACACCGAGGAGACCCTCATTCTGGCCGAGTCCATGCTGGAGTCCTACGGCTTTTCAGGAGATAAGTTCTCTGAAAAGATGATGGACTGGGGAAAGTCCTGGGCCCTGGACGAGAGCCTCAACCGGGGAGTCGGCCTAGCCACCAAGGCCTCCCTGGAGGCCATGAGGTCTGGCATTCCCTGGCAGGAGTCTGGCGCACGCATACCCACCTGCGGCTCAGCCATGCGGGTGGCTCCCATTGGCCTTCTATACCACTGCGACCTGGGGATGGTGAGCAGGTATGCCGAGCTTCAGAGCATCTCCACCCATTGCAGCAGCGCAGCCAGGGCGGCCTCGGTGGCGATAGCATCAGGCGTGGCCCTAGGCCTCAAGGACTTTCCTAAAAGCTCCATACTCAGCATGGTATCGTCCCTGGCCGCCAGGGTGGATAGGGATTTCTCTCAAAGGCTTCAGTGGGCAGGAAACCTCCTGGAAATGAACCCGGATGAAGCCCTGGAGGCCATAGGCAACTCTCCGGATGTATACGAGACAGTTCCTGCCGCCTTTTACTGCTACCTGCGATTCACGCCCGAGGAGGCCCTGGTGGCCGCAGCAAGTGCCGGAGGAGATACTGATTCCATAGCCTCCATTGCTGGCGCTCTGATCGGTGCGTCCTTTGGAACATCCTGGATTCCTCAAAGGTGGCGATCGGTCCTGGAGGGGAGGGATAACATAGAGGCCGTGGCCTCACGTCTGGCAAAGATGAGCATCATTCTCTGTGGTGGGGATGCTTAAATCCGCTATGGTCTTAGTCTCCTTCGGCTATGGAATCAGTGATCGAAGTGGAGGTTAAGCTCTGTCATCTCCCCTTGGTGGAGAAGGAGCCTTTGTCCGCATACCTGCCCATGGTGAAGGCCGATAGCCTCAGGGCGACATTCTCCATATCCTGGACTAGGTCCATGCGGGACATGCTTGAGAGGATCTCGAGGGCACTCCTTCATAGAGGGCTTTTATATCCAGATTGAACTCATATAACTGGGCAGCGGAAGGGATCTTCTTTCCGACCAGGTTCAGGGCATATGCTGCGTCCAAACGCTCATTTACCGATGATATGGCGTTATGTTCGTTTATGATTACTATGAGGAAGATGAAGGATATGGAACAGAGGAAGACGTTTGCGCTTTGAGTAATTTATTGAGCTTTTTCTTCATGAGTTGAAGACTATTCTTGTCCTCAAAGCGCTGATATGCCATTCCGTCCGAGAGTGCTCTTATGAGATTTACCCCTCACCCACCAACAGGAAATGACTCTGATTCTCGGTCTTCAGGCGCTTTTAGATTCTCCATGGGATCGAATGGGATGTCTTCGTCATCCAGGATGTGAGGGTCTGGCAATCTCCTGAGGCCCAGGCCTTGATACTGAGGGGGTCGACACCTTCTCCGTAGGCATGAAGGACCACGTTGATGCGCGCCTCTTCGGCCGCCAGCTGGAACATCGATATATCTTCAGGGCAAAAGGATATGGCCGCCGTAACCTCGGCTATGAGATCCTTCACCGGGATCATGCACTCCGTTCTGGAGACGGTATCGATGCTCCGACCGATATCCAATCTATCCTACCGCCTTGATGACTATGGCCGTTATACCCTCGAACTGCTCCTGGCCACTGCAGAACTCCGATATATCCTTGAGAAGATCGCCCAGTATACCCTTAGCAGGGAGGTGGGACGGGGCTGATATCGACATCTTAAGGTGATCGGAGCCGTAAAGCTCGCCGTTTTCATTCCTAACGTCTATGACACCATCAGTGTAAAAGACCAGGGCATCTCATATCTTCAGCCTGGCAGAGCGCGCCTGATGGCTCATATCCCCAGCCATCCCAAGGGCCATGCCCATCACCTCCAGAGACACCAGGCCATTTTCATCTGCTCTGAAAAGCAATGGAAGAGAGGGGCCGCCGCTGGAGTAAACGGCCTCCCTTTTAAGGTAATGGAGGAGGCAGGAAAATAGGGTCACGAACATCCCCGACTGGGAGTTGGCTATGAGCATGTTGTTGGCATCCCTTAGAACATCGGAGATGCTTTTTCCAGATAGTGCCTGGGCTTGGATCACGAACTTGGAGAGGGCCATGAAGAATGAAGAAGGCAGTAGGGAATCCCTTTCCTGAGACATCGGCTGTGACCACGCCCACCTGTTCATCCCCGGGCATGAAACCGTAAAAGTCACCGCCGATATCCGGGTCAGGGAGATGGCCGCGGCGATATCGAAGCATGGGATGGTAGGAGGACTCTCTGGTAGAAAAGATGTCTGCATCTCGGCCGCCACTGCGATCTCAACCTTCTTTTTGTCCAGCGCCCTCTGATAATGGTCCCTATGCTCTTGGATCTCATTCTCATTTATATGGTTGGATATTATGCAGTCAAGGATCTACATCCCGGTGGTGTTGGCCTGTATCATGGGAATGGCTGAGGCATTCACCACATCCATAGCCAGATCAATATGCTCGGATAGGGCCAACCATCGTCGCCATGTGAAAGATCTCATAGAGGATCGCAAAGGCGACGGAGTAGAACAACCTCGGAAACCTGCGTATTTTCAGGAGAACGAGGCCGCCGAAGACTCCAGCAAGGAGAGCAGGCCGGGATTGTAATGCTTTGTTCGGTAGCCCTGAAGGCTATGCCTATCAGCCCCACCCCAAGGCCGGCCACCATGGGCCCCGGGTCGCGGACGTTTATTAGAACCTTAGATAGCGATCGATCAACAGAGGGCGGTATGCCTATGACTGACCAGAAGACCGAAAGCCCTCCGAAGGGCAGGATGAGAATCAGAATTTCATTGGAAGAGGCCCGGCCTTCCATGGCCCTGTCAAAGGTGCTGCTCCTGGTGAGGAGGTAAGCTACCAACACTATGAAGCAGGCCGCCTGCAGAAGGAAGAGGGAATGACTTACGAGGGGGATGGCCATGAAGCTTGAACCTGTAATTTAGGGCTTAATGCCCTTCAGGACCTCCTCGAGGCGCGGGTATATGGAGAAGAAGGACTTTAGGCCCGTGATCTCGAAGACCTCATTGACCATGGGCTGGAGCGACACCAGCACCAGATCTCCCTGGCTCTTTCTAGCTTTGTTCTGGGCTCCGACCAGGACGCGAAGCCCCGAGCCGCTTATGTAATCCACGCCCTTCATATCCACCACAGCCATAGGGCTGCTGCAATCTACCAGTCTGTTTAAGGCAGCTTCCAGATCTCCTGATGTAAGGGCATCGATCTTGCCGTAGATGGTAAGGACCGGCACATTCAGGACTAGGCTTTGTTTGGCCTCCATATTGCTCATAGCGGGTAGTTGTAGCTACTTGCCCTATATTCCTTATCCTATAGTATTATTCCTTATCTTATACTATTAGTCGCGGTCTCTCCAGGTAATCCAGATGCCTTCAGAAGACGGGGCGCTTTTATCTTAAGGGCATGAACAGGCGTAAACACCGCGGCCCATTTATATCATCAGGTATTCTGGACCCTCATATGTTAGATGTAGGAATAGTCGGCGGATCTGGCTACACTGGGGGAGAGCTGCTCCGCCTCCTAGCTGCTCACCCTGAGGCCAAGGTGGTTTGCATCACTTCAAGAAAGCTTTCAGGCAAGCCCGTAACCTCGGTTCATCCTCACGTCAGGAGCATTTACAATCTGACCTTCGAGGCACCCACTGCTAAAGAGATCGCAGAAAGGTGCGATATAGTCTTCACTGCCGTTCCCCACGGAACTGCCATGGACTGGGTGCCCGAGCTTCTGGATGCTGGAACCAAGGTTATAGACCTAAGCTCCGACTACCGCCTGCCCGTAGACGTCTTTGAGAAAACCTACGGGATGAAGCACAGGGCCCCCAGGGATGCGGTCTTCGGCATGACCGAGCTCCACTCTGAGGTATCCTCGGCCAAGCTGGTAGGAAACCCCGGCTGCTACCCCACCGGCGCATCTTTAGCCGTGGCACCATTAGCCAAGGCAGGCCTTGTAGAGAGGGTCGTCTACGACTCCAAGTCGGGCATATCTGGAGCGGGCATAGAGCCCACCGAGACCAGCCATTATCCCAACATGGCCGAGAACATAATTCCCTACAAGCTCACCATGCACCGCCACGTCCCGGAGATAAGGCAGGAGCTGAACAGGTTCGACAAGAGCATTAAGGTAAGCTTCACCCCCCACGTCTTCCCCGGCATCAGAGGTATCATGACCACTGCCCACGTCCTGGCCAAGGACTCAGCTGTAGATACCATCCAGGACAAGGAGGCCACAGCTGCGATTTACAGGGAGTTCTATAAGAATTCTCCCTTCATACGAATGGTTCCGGGTGTTCCAAAGCTGGGTGCCGTCAGGGGCTCCAACTTCTGCGATATAAGCTTTGAGGCCGAGAAGGGAACAGATCACCTGGTGGTCCTATCGGCCATAGATAACCTGGTCAAGGGCGCCTCGGGCCAGGCCATACAGAACATGAACCTCATGGCAGGCCTTCCTGAGACCACTGGGCTGTGGTTCGCAGGCCTTGCTCCCTGATGTATTCTCGGAGGTGTGATCATGAAGGTCAGTGATGTGATGAACCCCAAGGTCGTCACCTGTCAGGTTGACGATCCTTTGAGCAAAGCTTCCAGGCTGCTTATGGAGAATGGCATCAGCGGAATGCCGGTGATGGATGGTGAGGAAATCGTCGGGATAATCTCCGAGTCGGACCTTCTCAAGATCCTGGCCAAGGGAGAGGAAGAGCAAGGCCAGTTCTGGCTTCCAAGCCCTCTGGAGATCATAGAGGTGCCTATAAGGGACCTCCTGTTCTGGGAGAGGAGATCCTCCAGGGCCAGGGACATCTCTACCATGAAGGTCTCCGATGCTATGAGGAAGAATCCCCACATTATCTCGCCCGAGGCATCCATAGAGGAGGCAGCTGAGGTCATGACCCACCACACGATCAACCGCCTGCCTGTGGTGGAGAATGGAAAGCTGATAGGCATAGTCACCAGGGGCGATATCATATCTGGCCTGGGGAGAGGGTCTTAATGAAGAAGATCGAGGGCGGCATCTGCGCCGTCCCTGGTATCAGGGCTGCCGGGGCCAGGGAGGGAAAGTATGGAGTGGCCGTCATCGCCGGTAGTGGCGTTGCATCCGGGGTCTTCACCAAGAATAAGGTTAAAGCTGCCCCACTGGACGTCACCGCAGACCACCTCATGGGCGGGCGCCTGGATGGGATCATAGCCAACAGCGGATGTGCCAATGCCTACACAGGGGCCAGGGGAATCGAGGACGCCAAGAGGATGGCAGAGCTCATGGCCTCATTCCTCAGAACTGGAGAGACCAGGATCGGCGTCGCCTCTACCGGAGTCATAGGCAGGCGCATGGACCTTACATTGATTGAGAAGCTCTTTGATCAGGCTAAATCCAGGATCAGAAACAGCCCTGATGCCAGCAAAGAGGCGGCTCTTGCCATCATGACCACCGACATCAGGATCAAGGAGTCGGCGGTGGAGCACGAGGGCTTCCGCGTGGGAGGCATTGTAAAGGGAGCAGGAATGATAGCGCCCGACGTCGCCACCATGCTCTGCTTCATCTACACAGATGCCGACCTGACCAGGGATGACCTCAAGGCATCTCTGATCGAGGCTGCCGATGACAGCTTCAACATGTTGACCGTGGATGGCGACATGAGCACCAACGATACCGTCCTGGCGACAGCCACAGGAGAGAGAAAGTGCAGCCTTCGGGCGTTTAAGGAAGCCCTGAAGTTCGTCTGCATGGACCTTGCCAGGCAGATGGCCATGGATGGTGAAGGGGCCAGCAAATGCTTCGAGACAGTGGTTACGGGAGCCCTGACCATAAAGGATGCCAGGAAGGCGGCCAAGGCCGTGGCTGGATCCAGCCTGGTAAAAACAGCTGTCTACGGCGCCGATCCCAACTGGGGAAGGATTGTAGCAGCCCTTGGCAGATCTGAGGCCGATCTGGACCCCAATCTCCTGAGCCTTACCATCGAGGGCAGTGGGGCGAGCGTAAAGATTGTTGAGAAGGGAAAGATGCTGGATGGGGTTTTGGATCAGGCCAAGAAGATCATGAAGGGAGAGTCCATGACATTCGTGATCGATCTCGGCATGGGAGATTGCTCTACCAGGAGCTTTGGCTGCGACCTGACCGAGAAGTACGTGGATATCAACGCCAAATATACGACCTAATCTTTAGGGATAATATGCTGCTTAGGGGCGGAAGGCTGGGAGATGTCTCAGAGGACGTCTTGAGCTACATCTCATCGAGGGATGCGGATAAGAGGATCTTCGAGGCAGACCTTATGGTGGACCGCGCCCACCTGGTGATGCTGAGGGAGCAGGGTTTAATTCCCGAGGATGATTGCTCAAAGATTCTCTCCGTTTTAAGGGAAATCAATGAGTCGGATCTGGGCGATGGCGAGGACGTCCACGAGGCCATAGAGACTCAGGTCATATCCATGGTGGGAAGCCTCGGTGGAAGGATGCACACCGGAAGGTCCAGGAACGACGAGGTGGCAACCTGCATCAGGGTGGCTTTGAGGGATGAAATGCTGGGCTTCATAGAAGAGCTTTTGTCCTTGATAGAGACCGCCCTTTCCTTGGCAGTTGAGCACAGGGAGACTTTGATCCCGGGCTTCACCCATACGCAGCATGCCCAGCCCACCACCCTGGCCCACCACCTCCTGGCCCACGCAGATACCTTCACAAGGGATTTAGAGAGGCTGACGGATGCCTACACCAGGGTCAACTTGAGCCCCCTTGGTGCTGCAGCCTTCGCCTCCACGGGATTCAAGGTGGACAGAAAAAGGACCTGCGAGCTTCTGGGATTTGATGGACTCATAGAAAACAGCATGGATGCCGTCTCTACCAGGGATTTCGCCCTGGAGGTTCTGTCGGACCTGGCCATACTCATGGTTAATTTAAGCAGAGTAGCCGAGGAGCTGGTCCTGTGGTCCACCTCCGAGTTCTGCTACCTAGAGCTGGACAACCGCTATGCATCCACTAGCTCCATCATGCCCCAGAAGAAGAACCCTGATACAGCTGAGCTAGCCAGGGCCAAGGCAGGCTCGGTCATAGGTAGCTTGGTATCAGCCCTGACCATCTGCAAGGCCCTTCCCATGAGCTACAACAGAGACCTCCAGGAGCTTACACCTCACCTCTGGAGGGGCATGGACTGGACCAGGGCCACCGTCCGCATATTGAATGGCTGCTTATCGACTGTTAAGTTCAACACCAATAGGTTGTACGAGTTCGCAGGAGCCGGTTTCTCCACCGCCACAGAGCTTGCCGATTCCCTGGTCAGGGCAACAGGCATGCCCTTCAGAACCGCCCACCTGATCGTGGGAAGGCTTGCTTCCAGGGGAAGCCATCCTACCTTAGAGGAGTTGGACGAGACCGCCCTGGAGCTGGCTGGAATGAAACCCAGCTGCCTGGGTTTCACTAAAGAGATGTTGGAGAGGGCTTTGGATCCCAGGTCCAACGTGGCCTTGAGGATGGGCACTGGAGGGCCTGCGCCCGCTGAGACCAAGAGGATGATCTCTGACAGGATTTTCAGGACTGGGGTTTTGGCTGACATGATCAGGAGCAAGAGACGAAAAGTTGAAACTGCTATGGAGGATTTGAGGCAGATGAAGTGACTTCAGGGCCTTCAACTATCACAAAAAATAAATCCTATGAGACGAGAGTATATTGTGCCCTGCTATCTCCTGGCCTGGGCAAAAGGCCCATGGGGTTGGAATAAATATGTTCTTTGGACTGGTAAAACTAATATTCTGGCTAGTGACTCTACCTCTGAGATTTGCGCTGAGGATAAGCAAGTTCACGATGTTTCTGATGCTGCCCTTGCTGGCCATGCGGCTTTTTAAGAGCATGAGGGCAGGCGACTGGCCACCGAGGCCTTAGATTTTCCTTGTTTTTTGGTCATATTTAGTTAATTCATATTTCAATCATGGGGCTCTCGTATTACCACACAGCAATTTCAATCCACCCAGTGCAAGGCGTCCATTATCACAGACCATCCGGACATCTCCTCCTGGGCGTTTCCGCCGAGGATCCAGTAATTATACTTCCCCAGGGAGCGCCACACCGCGCTCTTACATCTTGAGCCAATAATTGAGCTGCACCACGAAGGCATCACCCCGGTCTATGACCATGGGATAAGCGTAGATTATCTGGTGATTGGCCACAAGCTTAGGGCCGTATCTTGGCCACTCAGTAGAAGAGGTGGAGCTGTAGCTGGGTCATGGTGGAGGCCCCCTCTGCTGTAGTAATGAAAGCTTCGGCCCAGTTCCCTTGGACGAAATCCTCCAGAGAGTCCAGTCCAACGATGGTCGCTTTCGGTAGGAGGGTTTTTGCGTAATTGAAGAGATCTGAGTTATTGAGAGCTGCAACCTTTAGGCCTTCCATTTTCTTGACAATTCCTAAGCTGAAAAACTCCCAGCGCCGCTCATCCCTGAGCATGAAGGCCATGCAAGGCACCGTGTAAGGGTCTGAAAACTTCTATCATTGAGCCTTTTGGAGGCCACTGTTGCCGGTGACATGAGGATGTCGCAGGTTCCGTGGTTCAGGGCTCCGCAGAGGTTTCCTAGGGTTATGGGTATGAACTCAATTATTCCCATGCCCAAAAACCAGGCCAGATCGTAGGCCATCCCCGCTTCGTAGCCCGCTAGGAGGCCATTCTTGTTGAAAAAGCAGGATGGGGCGTAGTTATCGTTGTAGCCCACACGGAGCAGATTTTGATCCTTTATGCTACCCATCGGATCCGTGCTCTGAGAGGCTCCCCAGCTTTGAGCTGTGGGAGGACCTCCGAAGCATTATGATACACGGTGGTCTGCATCAGGTCGCTAGGCAATTTTCCATCAGCCGTCCTTGAAAGCTCCATGGCCGAGATGATCTTATTGCCGTGGTAGAGGAATCCTGGACGATGTGGACAAAGCCGAGCTTCAGACCGAAGACTATGAGGGCAAAGATGCATACCATAAAGGCCGAGGTGAGAACGATCTTCCTTAAGTGGAACTTGCACAGTCCCAGGATCTATGCCATGCTGATCACGGTAAAGGAGAAGAGGGCCATGCAGGCAAGGGCGGTGGCGACAGAAGAGCTCCTAAAGACGCCCATGGTGATGTAAAGGTCGTAGGCATCGGCCGGAAGGTGCGTGGACTTGAGCGGGAAGTGTGTTGATATCAATGACTCAGTGCCACCAAAGAAGCTCGGTATGCCTATGGCTGCCAGCTTTAACTAGTTCCTCCGCACCAAGGATGTTCCCTTAGGACCAGGCTACGAAGAGGATGAAGAGGAAGGGCACGAACTCGCCCACCAGAGGAAAGGAGAAGGCGATGGGTACCAGGATCTCCGAGTAGGACTCGATCTTCTCCAGATCTGCCCTGTGGGAGAAAGGCCCTGGATTCCATTCCCTATGAGCGGCAGGGCCAGAAAGTCGTTCCTGGTGGAGAAGCCAAAAACTACAGCCCGGGAAGATGTCTTTAAGACCTCCCTGTAACTAAAACCGGTGAGGACAGTGATGGGGAGGGGCAACACCATCAGGATGAAGAGAAGGGAGATGGCTGCCATGGAGGTGATGAAGACCTCGAGGGTAGCCAGGCTCTCAACGCTCGGGGTTCCAAAGGCCTTGGCTGTTATGACCAGGATTTCCGAAGGAACGATCCTCATGAGGATATCGTTGATGCGATGGAAGGCCCCGTGAATTGCGAATAGACGCTATATAAAGGACCCGCTTTTCACGCTTCCTATAAGCCCGATTGCCAGGAACAGGCTAAAGAGCACTGTGGCCAGAAGGGAGTCTTCTGAGAGGGCGTGGAAGGGGTTGGTGGGAACGAATATGGACAATAGGCCCGCCTCACCGGTGCCGTTGCTGGAAGGGCTGGCAAAAAATAAGGTGCTTTTCATCACAGGGAAGGCTAGCTGCATGGCGAAGAAGGCCAAAATCCCAAGAGCTCAGACGGACCGGGCCGGCTTTGACCGCCACCGCCCTTACCTTAACGTGCTTCAAGCGACCTATGCCAGCGATGAGGGAGAAGATGATCAGGGGGATGATGGGTATCTCCCGGATATTGGTGAAGGCTTTGATTATCGGAATTAGGACTGAGCACATATCTCCGAAGAATAGCCCAAGGATTATATCTATGAGAAAGCTCAGGAATATCTGGGCATTAAGCCCGAGCTTTGATAATAGATGCTTTTTCCTTGAGTTCAGCTGCTCCATGTTCACAGATCGTTCCCCTAGCTAGGGATTACCGTTCGCCAGGCTGTATAATAGCGTTTTGGATGTCAAGCAGCTCATATCTCAAGCCTAAACTGAGCTACCTGCATTGATACCGATAGTAAAGACAGGGCTTCCAAAAACAGGCAGCGGAATTGAAAACATCCCCCGATACGGTAATCACAAAATTTGCTTAAATCGAGATTAAAGAGGACGCCGGCAAAGCTGTCCTCTGTACATCTTTCAGGCTTTTACCGCAGATCCATCTTGGTTCTGCCAAGGACACATATGTAAGCTACTTCCTTTCCTTGCGCCAGCTTCTCCTTCATCTCCGCGGTGATGGGGACATCGATGGTGCCGTAATCGCCCATATCCATGAGCTGGACGGAGTTGTCGCTTACGGATAAGACCTGGCCCGACTTCCTCTCCACTACGGGGACGTAGACCTTAGAGGTGACGGGAGATACCATGGATCTCTTCTGGTTGTCGAATATGCCTATGCAGTCAACCCTGGCCTTAGCAGCACCGTGCTTTCCGGGCTTGGAGTGGGATATGGCCTTGATGATGCATGGTTCATCGTCAATGATAACGTATCTTCCTTCTTTGAGCTCTCTTACCTCGACCTGTTCCTTCATCTCATCACTCCACGCCCGGAATGCGCCTCTCCTATTTAAAGAATGCCTCTCATCCGCACCAAAGCTTCCGCTATTTTATTCCGAGAGGCCGCGTAGGAGAGCCTGAAGTGCTCTTTTCCACCTGGACCGAAGGCCGAGCCCGGGACAACTATTACTCCTGCCTTTGACAGGCGGCTTGCAGCTAAATCGCCGTCATCGACCTTGGGGAAAAGGTAGAAAGCTCCCTGGGGAACCTTAAGATCCACACCCATCTCCTTAAAGCCCTTGGCTAGAATATCCCTTCTGACCTTGAACTCGTCTCTCATGGCCTTCACGCAGTCCTGGGGACCGGTCAGAGCTGCCAGGGCCGCTGCCTGGGAGATGGAGCTGGCACATGCCTGGATGTACTGGTGGACCTTGAGGAGCTGATCTAAAGCATCGCCTTTGGCTCCGAGATATCCGAGCCGCCACCCGGTCATGGAGTAGGTCTTGGAGACGGCGTTGATGGTTATCACGTCGTCCGTAAACCTTGCGAGGCTCACGTGTTCTCCTTCGTAAAGGAAGTGCTCATAGACCTCGTCCGAGATCATAGTCACGCCTCTATCGCTGGCGATCTCGGCTATGGCCTTAACCTCCTCCTTTGTCTGCACGGCGCCAGTTGGGTTTGAGGGAGAGCAGATTACCATGGCCTTGGTCTTGGAGGTGATTCTCTCCTCCACCGCCTGGGGAGATATCCTGAGATCCTCGTTCAAGGGAACGCCTACGGGCTTTCCTCCCACCAGCTGTGTCAGGGCTTTGTAAGAGAGAAAGCTCGGGTCGCCTATTAGAACTTCATCTCCTTTATCCACCAAGGCTGATATTGCCAAAAATAGAGCTTCGCTGGCGCCGCTGGTGACCATGATCTCGGAAGGTAAGTAGTCGATGCCATTTTCCCTTTTGAACTTCTCGCTGATAGCCTTCTGCAGATCCGGGTAGCCGCAGTTTGGGGTATAGCCGGTCATCCCTTTTTCTAGGGCCTTGATGGCAGCCTCCTTGATGTGGGCCGGCGTATCGAAGTCTGGCTGACCAATACCCAAGTTGACGGCATCGGGGCCGGCTCCCTCAAAGGCCTTGCGTATGCTGGATATCTCTATCTCCTTGGTGCAGCTTGAGAATCTCATTTGGAATTACCTCGGCGCGGGCTTAATGCTTTCTTGGTCTGCCCTTCTTTTACATCCTCACCTTTATAAACGGCATTGGTAAAATGGAAGCACCCCAGACGTTCCAGCTCCTGGCAGGTGACCTTCATACTGGACCGTCCTCCACCCCAGCGTAAGGCAATCCTAACATCCTCCTTCTTCAGGTCCTCGGCGATGGAATCGATGAACTTCTCCAGGGCTTTTGGGTTGGAGAAGGGAACCAGGAAGATCGCATGGTAGAGGGAGCCCTTTTTGGCGTAAGAGGTCAGAATATAGCCATTGCTCTCAAACTCGCTTATCTTCTCGAAGCTGCAGGCCACCTCCTTCTCGTGCCCCGCGGCGGAGTCCAACCTCGAGATTATTATGAGGATCTTAGCGACCAGTGACCTATCCAGACTTTTGCAGAACCAGAAGTTTATGGACCCCTGGCTCAATGTCACCGATGCTTCATCTCCCATCATCTCCAGGGAGAACAGCTCCTGCCTACATCTCTGGGCGTAGGGCATCAATGGCTGATGAAGCGGAGCAGATATAACCATTTCGAGGATACACCCTGCCATGGGAGAATCACTTGATAAGCTCTTTGAGTGTGAGCCCTATGCCAGGAAGCTAGGCATGCGGCTCCTGGAAATAGGCCCTGGGATGGCCATGGTAGAGATGAGGGTCACTGAGGACATGAACAACATCTTCGGCTCAGCCCACGGCGCAGCCATATATGCCCTCATGGACGGGGCCTTTGAGCTGGCTGCAAACTCCCATGGGACGGTCTCCGTAGCCCTGGATGTAAATGTAAACTACCTACACCCCGCCGTGGCCGGAGACATTCTGACTGCCTCCGCCCGGGAGTTGAGCAGATCCCCCAAGATCTCTACTTACTTCATTGAGGTCAAGAAGGAGAACGGAAGGCTCGTCGCGACAGCCCAGGCCATGGCCTACAACAAGAGGGACCCTCTGCCCACCCCATGAGGAGAGGACTTATAGCTGATACAGAATAACTTCCCTTCAGGTGGACCATGAGGCTGAGGTCGTGCTTGAAGCGGTACAGGGACGACACCCACAGGACGCTCTCCCCCGAGGAGACCCTGGCGAAGGTGGAGCCCAAGATGCCCGCGGCAGGAGTCACCAGGGTGGCTGATATAACCAACCTGGACAGAGTAGGAATTCCCGTCTTTTCATCCATAAGGCCCATGGCCGACAGGGGGGCTGTCTCCGTCTACAACGGCAAAGGGGCGTCTCCAGTGGAGGCCAGGGTCTCCGCCATGATGGAGGGGATCGAGAGGTACTCCTCCGAGGTGAGGGCTAGGGATCTTACCGTTGCCAGGTACTCAGACCTTTGCCAGAGCGAGAATGCCCTGGATCCTTCAGAGCTCATCCTTCCGGCGGGGGCCGATCCCAACTCTGATATTCCCTGGATCCTGGGCCAGGATATCCTGAATGATGTGGAGATAATGGTGCCTGCCAACGCCGTCTTCCATCCCCTTCCTGAGGACTATAGGAGGCTTTTTAGGACGAACACCAACGGCTTGGCCTCAGGAAACGAGCTGGAGGAAGCGGTCTTCCACGGCCTGGCTGAGGTGGTAGAGAGGGATGCTTGGGCCCTAGTAGAGGCCAAGAGGGACACAGGGCCCGTGATAAGGAATTTAACAGATAGCACCGCCATTGGCCTCCTGAATAAGTTTGCTAAGGCCGATGTAGCAGTCCACTTGAAGGACATCACCAGCGACATAGGCATACCCACCTGCGCCGCCTCTTCAGATGATTTCAAGCTTAAAGACCCCATCCTCCTCACCAACGGCATGGGAACACACGTCAGCAGCAGGATCGCAGTCCTGAGAGCCTTGACTGAAGTAGCCCAGAGCCGCCTCACCCAGATCCATGGGGCCAGGGAAGACACCGTCAGCGCCGAGATGAAGCGCCAGATAGGCTATGAGAGGATGAAGCGCATCAATAAGCACTGGTTTGACGAATCCATGGAAGAGGACTTCTCAGCCCTGCCGAGCTTTGAGAGCGATGACTTCCTGGAGGATGTAAGGTATGTCACCAAGAAACTTGAGAAGGCAGGCCTGGAGAGGGTCATCGTTGTGAACCTGACCAGGGAGGAGATAGGCGTGCCCGTGGTCAGGGTGATAGTCCCAGGCCTGGAAATGTCTGCGGTGGATCCAGAGAGGATTGGAAGGAGGCATCTCAATGCCAGGAAAGCCAAGGGCAGTCATCTTCTTGGGGCCAAGCCTGCAGCTAGATGAGGCTGAAAAGATCCTGAGCCTTGGGGATGATGCCGAGTTCAGGCCTCCTGCCAAGAGAGGTGACATCTTCAAAGCAGCTGAGGATGGAGCCGAGTTGATCTGCCTCATAGATGGTGTCTTCTTCCAGGATTGCTCCGTAGCCCACAAGGAGATTCTGTATGCCTTGGAGCATGAGGTCAAGGTAATTGGGGCATCTAGCATGGGCGCTCTGAGGGCTTCGGAGATGGACATCTACGGCATGGAGGGCACGGGGGAGATTTATCAGGCTTATAAAAACGGGGCACTTGAGTCTGATGACGAGGTGGCACTAACATTCGATCCCTACACGTTTACGCCTCGGTCCGAGCCCCTGGTGAACGTGAGGCACAGCCTTACGCTAGCAATAAAGCAGGGAGTTCTAAACCAGGAGTCGGCAGAGGTCATACTGAGGACGGCTCAATCCCTTTACTTCCCCGAGAGGATCTACGACAGGATATTGAAGGCTGCCGAGACAAACGGAGTCTCCTCAGAGGACATCGATGGGTTCAAATTGTTTCTAAAGGCTGGCGAAGGGGACCTTAAGGGTGAGGATGCTAGAAAGGCGCTGAAAAGGGCTCGGAAGATACTGGAGAATGGCTGAAGTCCTATACCCGACTATGACATTATTCTTTCGTATTTTTTCGTACCGTAGTTAGTTCTAAGACTTTTCAAAGACATCTTTTATTAAGGCATCAGTATGCCATCGATATACCTCTTAGTTATGCTAAAGATATATTGGCAAACTTGATAAATCTTTAGGATTACTCAAAAAGGAGCTTCGAAAAAGGACTAAGATGTCCCCGTCCCTTACGTAACCGATTTATACTCTTTGTAAGGAACGTAGATGATCTGCACCGGCTTAACTATGATATTGTTGTTAACCACAGCGCTCCCGCCCTCCGCCATATTGACCGCACTAGCCGAGATGCGGCTGATATCGATGTTCATGCATTTGCTGGGTCCTTTGCTCGAAGTCCCACCAAGAACACTGCCTATGCATTTAGACAAGGCTCCATCAACCCTGCACTCTATGCCGCCGCCCAGGGGATCTGCTTCCTTTATCTTATCGCCATGGCTGGCGTGCACCTTTCCTACGACCTGGATGCTCTGGTTATTGGGAGATTCGTCAGATCCGTCATAAAGCCCATAGGTCCCGTCATAGGTGACAGTCCGTTCCTTGTTGGCATTGTAGGCCCTTAGATCGTTGACCTGTACAGAGGGGTTGGCGCCGTCCAGGGCAATATCATGCTTGGCCGATCCCCCTTATGCAGTTGAACCATCCTTTCTCGCCCTTGTCCGACCAGGGGAACTGTATGGCACCTCCTCCAACATTGATCTGCCATGTTAGTGATTCCTGTAAGAGATTCAAAAAGTCGGAGCTGGACCCCTGGCTGCCTGCGAAGAGCATGGCGCCCAGAGGCTGACCGGCGGATACTCCCATCATTACGCTTTCATCAGAGGGCGATGCAGGCGGGAAGATTCCACCTCATGCTGATACGGAGGGTACTGATATCGTCTTTATCCCTGGCCCCATCATAGCATGTCACCTATTGCATACTCCTAAGTCCTAAGTAGGCATAACGTGTGTTTAATTCCTTCCAGTATTTTAATTGATGGAGGGAATTATCACCATGATTATAGCCATCGATATAATACGTGACTTAGTACGGCTATTAATACATCAGTAACAATTTAACTGAGCCCACCGAGGGATTTTATCCTTCCCGGCTATTACAAATAGATGGCATGCCGAAATGAATCCTTAAATGGTATCGACTAGCAGAACCCCACATGCCTTAGACGTGGGCGAAGGTCAATCATAGCCCCAGCTTTTCCGAATGCTCCTTGCAGCCAGCACCCCCGTAGAGAAAGCCGCCTGAAGGTTGTACCCCCCAGTATTCCCATCCACGTCCAGCACCTCCCCCACCAGATAAAGCCCCTTGATAAGCCTGGACTCCAGGGTCTTGTGGTTCACTTCTCTCAGATCCACCCCACCCCTGGTGACCATGGCGATATCGTAGCCCCCAAGACATTCCACGACTGCCGGAAAGCCCGTCAGGTTCTCTGCCAGGATGAAACGCATCTCCCTGGTCATCTGAGCGCCCTTGATATCGAGTGGAATCTTGGAGATCTCCAAAATTCTCTTGATGAGCCTTGGTGGCAAGCAAAGCTCTCCCAAAAAGGACTTCATGCCTCTGGCTCCGTCCTTGTCCGCCTTGCTCTGAAGCCATCCTTCCAGCTCCTCGCGCTTCATGCCCTTCACAAAAGAGAGCTTCAGGACATCATCTGGCCTAATGTACCTTGATAGGTCCAGGATTCCGGGGCCTGATAGCCCCTGGTGGGTGAAGAGAAGATCACCTTGAATCTCGTTTATCTTCTTATTATTTCTGTAAAGGTATATCTCCATATTGGGAAAAGAAATTCCTGAGAGATCAGAGAAAGGATGGCCCTTAATATAAACCGGAGTTAAGGCCGCCCCTAGCTCAGTTATATTGTGGCCCAGGTCTCTTGCAAACCTGTGGCCATCTCCAGTAGATCCCGTGGCTGGATATGAGCAGCCGCCGGTGGCGATGACCAGAAGCGGTGATTGATAGACGCCGTCCTGGGCAATCAAGCAGAATCCTTCTTCGGATGCAAGTACCGATCTGACCTCCTGGCCGTATCGCACCTCGACGCCACAGACGCGGCACTCATCCACGAGGACCTTGAGCACGTCCCTTGACCTCAGACTCCGTGGAAAGACCTTGCCTCCTTCTGCCTGGACCGTGGAAAGCCCCCGCGCCTCAAAGAAGGAGATGAGGTCCTTATTATCGAAGCCCAGGAGAGCCGGGCGCAGGAACCTTCCCTGGACCCCGTCTTGGCTCCCATATTGATCCAGGAAGGCCTTTATATCGCCGTCGTGGGTTAGATTGCACCGCCCTGACCCCGATATCAAAAGCTTTCTTCCGGGAGACTCCTTCTTCTCCAGAACTAACACCCGCTTATCCTTCTGGTATGAATTGAGAGCACAGAAAAGACCGGAAGGGCCTGCACCTATGAGTATCAGGTCACAGCTCGTGCTCTGATCATCAACACCTGGACATCCGGTGCTCTGATTATCGACACCCTGTTCTTCTTTGTAGCCTTTACGGGGCTGCTTATCGGGCTCTATCACTCGGCCTCACAAAACTTAGATCTTTTAAGTCGCCCTCATGCTACTTCGATTTATGGGCCCACTGCGCCCACCTTTAAAGAACAGAAGCTGCGATGGAGGAGGTGATCCCTTTGACGTTACCTTTTATTACTCAGTCCATATAGTTGCGCTAACCATTGCACTAACGGATCTTCCAGGATGGCGCAAATATGGAGCAGAAAGGGAACAAAGACAACGATAGCAGAAATGATGGCAGGAAAACGAAGAATAACGGCGCAGTAGCTAAGTTGCTAGTCCTTGGCTGTATAATAGTCGCAGCCGTGGGATTTTTCCTAACTTCAGGTGCCAGACAGGAGTGGCAGGTAACCGGTGATGGATCGGTGGAATACGCTCTGCCAGCGCCCGAGTACCACCTGGGAGAATCCCAACCATCCAATGCCTCGACCCTGTGCGAGATTTGCTTCACAAGCCGTGGAGACCAGATACGGGGGCTGCTTCGGGAGCCCCTTAGGCCCGATCAAGTTAGTGGCAGCGTCAATGGCAACAGTAACAATAGCATCCCATGTAAAATCTCAGGCATAGTGCTCCTTCCCGGCTCAGGCATAACAAAAGAGAAAGAACAGGGCCTGGCCAGATACCTCGTCAGTCTCGGTTATGCTACTTTAACCATCGATCAGAGGAACCTGGGGGCCATTGACATGAGCAAAGATTTCACAGCCTTCTCCCAGGGCCAGGAGCCCACAGAGCACAAAATGGTGGCCGATGCCCTATCTGCAGCTCAGGCCATGAGGAGACTTCCCGAGATCGACGCCGACAATGTGGCGTATATGGGAGAGAGCAATGGCGGGCGGTTTGCGGTCATGGCCTGTGCCCTGGACCCCGAGTCCCCCGGAGTGGTGGCCGTAAGCACCTGCGGATACGACATCGATGAGGCCGTCTCATCAGGACCCATGAAGGATGCCACAGCTACACGATTCTACAAATCCATCGATCCCGAGACATACCTTGGCAAGATCCCTCCAAGAAAGCTGGTGATGATCCATTCCAGGAACGACCCTGTCATCTCCTACGACCTGGCGCTACGGATGTACTCAAAAGCCCAAAGCCCTAAGGAGCTTCACACCTTAGATCGCGTCTTCCACGGCTACTGCACTAATATGGATGGGATGATCAAAGAAGAGCTGGCAAGGATGCTTGGCTAAGATTGGCTAAAACTTTTTACTAATTATGAAACTACAACGAAAAAGGTTCAGGAGGCTGCCACGCCCTTTCCATCCCTACCGCCCCGACGCGGTATGGGCTTGGTCCTTACCTTTAGATCGACCACCCTGGCCCTTCCGGTAGGGCGCTGATCTGATCCTTCGTGTATGATTACCTTAGATCGGTCAATTTCAGCCTCTGCCTCAGGGCAGCTCGTGATCCTGGCAGGGCAGCTATTCTCTCGGCAGAGAGTGCACCCCTTCTCTCCAACCTCCATGGCATCCCCCAGGGATGAAAAAGGTCCTTTCGTCTCGGGGTGCATGGGGCAGGCGGAGTCCAGCCACCACCCTTTCGACTCATCAAAGTAGTACGCAGCGGCCTCAGTGACCTTGATGGGTTCCACATTTGGGAGGGACGCCCTAAACCTTTCCTGTTCAGTGAGGATGTTCTTAGCTTTGGCATTCAGCGCCTTGTGGCGGGCTCTTCTCCTCTTCCATTCATCAGGTCTCATCTTTAAAGTCTCCTGCTCCCGGGAACCCAGCGTTCAGCCTCTTTGCCTTTTCCAGAGCCTCTTGCTGGTCCATCCTGCTTCAGC
>DAXJ01000011.1 GCA_002506335.1 Methanosaeta sp. UBA114 | reverse complement strand
GGGATGCTGGCGGGTTCCAAGCTCCTCATCACCTAGCCGCCCCCGCCCGGAGAGCCCATCCGGTCGCCAGAACCTTTTTGATGATCTAATGTGAACATAAGCCCGGTGCAGCCCTCCAGATCTTCAATCCAGGATTGGTGCTATGAGCACAGAGAAGCTCTACTGGTGATAATACCAGCCCTAATTTTGATCATATACTTCCTCTACCCCTTCCTCGATGGCCTTATCCTAGGCACAGTCTTTGCCTACGTTGGAAGGCCCATCCGGGATCGCATCAAATCCCATAGGAGACTTGGCGCTCTTCTAGCAACGGTCGTCATCATCATCCCCATCTTCCTAGTGTTGGGGCTGGGACTAATAGAGATCGCCAACCAGATAATATGGCTGGTGAAGCACCAGGAGAGCATCACTCTTTACCTCCAATCCCTGGCATCCATGCGCCCGGTTTCCCCTGCCCTCCACGAGCTCCTGACAGGGGGCATCAATAACGTCGCAGGCATAGCAGCCCCCATAGCGGCATCCATTCCAGTCATGGAGCTAGGAAGATCGGTGATCCTCGGCACCATCAACTTCACCATATCCATCCCTGTCTGCTACTTCTTCCTCCTAGATGGGGAGAGGCTAAAAAGATCAGCTGCAGTCATCCTCTCCAGTGAGGATGCAGATGCCTATGCTAGATACACCACCAGGATAGACAGGATCCTTTCAGGTATATTCGTAGGAAGCATATATACCTCAATCGTGGGCAGCCTCTTATCAACCTTGGTCTTTTATGTCTTCGACATCCCCAGACCCTTAGCCCTGGCTAGCCTCGTCTTCATATCGGGCATGGTGCCCGTTCTCACCGCCTGGGTGGTCATTCTTCCTGTAACCGCCTTCAGATACCTGACCATGGGCCCTAACGATGCCTTAATCTTATTCATAACCGCCTCGGCCCTAATATACATACCATCGGAGATCTTCATAAGGCCCTACCTGGTCTCAGCTAGGTCCTCCATGCACCCTCTCCTAGTCATGCTCTCCTTCTTCGGAGGAGCCCTGGTAGCGGGAATTGGCGGATTCTTCCTAGCGCCAGCGGTTATGGGGATACTGGTTGGAATTTACCAGGAAAGAAGGGAGGAGATGGAAAGGAGCGGGGAGGCCTAAGTGAGATTCTATATAGAGACCTTTGGCTGCACATCCAATCTGGGTGACTCCAGGGAGGCCTCCGAGGCTCTTATGGAGGCGGGCCACAGTCCCTCCGGCCTGGATGAGGCAGACCTCATTATAGTCAACACCTGTGCAGTAACTGAGAAGACCGAGAAAAAGATCTTAAAGAGGCTAAACGAGCTTCAGGGAAAAACGCTGGTCGTAGCAGGCTGCCTTCCGGCCGCGAGATCAGAGGTCTTAGAAGGCCTCAGACCTTGCAGGGTGATAGGAATCCTCTCTAGGTCCTCGGTCCTGGAGTTAATCTATGGCATGGGAGAAGAGGATCTGAGCAAAGCCTCGGAAAAAAAGGATCCGTATAAGGCCCTGGATAAAAAGGATTTCTGTGAAAGAGCCCATCCAATCATCCCTGCTTCCCAACTTGGACCCACCCAAAACGACCTCTGTGGCATCATCAATGTAGCCGAGGGATGCAGGGGAAGGTGCAGCTACTGCCTGGTCAGGAAAGCAAGAGGTGCCCTGGTGAGCAGGGACCCTGAGGATATAGCCAGGTCAGTCCAGGCCATGGCCAGGGAGGGCATAGTCGAGATCCAGCTCTCTGCCCAGGACGCCACCGCCTACGGCCAGGACATTGGATCGAGCTTACCTGATCTCATCAACAGGGTCTGTGAGGTCCCGGGGAAGTTCATGGTAAGGGTTGGAATGATGAACCCAGGGCTGGCCAGGGAGATGCTTCAGGAGCTATTGGAAGCCTTCCAGAGCCAGAAGGTCTACAAGTTCCTCCACCTGCCCGTCCAGTCGGGTTCGGATAGGGTTTTGGAAGCCATGGCCAGGGGATACACCGCCCGGGACTTTCGGGAGGTGATCGGAGGCTTTAGAAAGGCTGTTCCGGATATCTTCATCACCACCGACATCATCGTCGGCTTTCCTGGAGAAACGGAGGAGGATTTTTCGGAGACCTGCGCCCTGATAAAGGAGGCATCTCCCGACAAGGTCAATGTCACTAAGTTTTCCAGGCGCCCCGGCACCCCGGCCTTCGATCTCTATGACATGCCTGATAGGATAAAGAAGGAGAGGTCCAGAAAAGCCACCAGGCTCTGGATGGATATTGCAGCCAGGAGGAACAAGGCTTACCATGGAAGAATCCTTGAGGCCTTGGTCACCGAACGCGGCAGGGATAGAACGGTTAAGGCGCGATCCAGGAACTACCTGGGGCTGATCATCGCGGGCCCTTGGACGCTGGGCAGCATCCTTGATGTCAGGGTAGAGAGCTCCAATCCATTCTACCTCACAGCCAGGCCCCTTGTTGAGAATCGCGACAAGAGGTGGGGTGTTAATAGAATTGGCCTTCGTATATAATGAACATTACAATGGCTCCATCTTTCTTTAGCCACAGCTGAACCATCTATGGAAGCAGAATTTAAATAAAAAGGGCCTTCCCTTAAATATCCTCTGTTTTTCATTAATAATCTGTCTATTTTGTAGCGCTCTACTAGCTACTAACATTGTTAATCATGACTATTATCATCCATTATAAATAACCGTCCCACCTCGATTAGGCGATAAATGCTAAGTTTTCTTGGCCAAGGTTCCTATATATGGGGGCTATAGACGATAATAAAAAGATTGAAGGAAAAAATTGCTGAGAAAAAAACCACGGCGAAGACTTCAGTCCTACTAGAGGAGGCCAGGGTCTTTGAGCCACCGAAAGAGCCGGCAGAAAACTCCAACGTCATGAAGTAGATGAAGCCCAAAGGATTCACCACAGAAAGGGAAACGCGCCTGTGGTGCTCCAGTAACTACATCAAGTTCTGGGTCAAGATGGCTCAGACCTATGCGGACTGGTTCGAGCCATGATCGCCCACAGGCCATATCCTTCATCAAGCGAGAGGGCCCATCTATTTTTGAAATTGATCTCTGGAGGCAGCTTCCATCTTGTAAGTCATATTTAAATTATAAAGGGCCATCTTACCTTAAAAATAAAGTCTGAACTGCCGCTTCTTCGGTTTTTGTACTAATAATAATGATAATTATTGTTAATTAAGTTAATTCACCGCGATAAGTTTATAAATGAAAGATCGAGATAATCATCAATCGCTACAATATCTCCTATGAGCCTTATGGCCTGGGCAGCGCGATCTTGGGGGGGCCGCCGTCATTCCTGTAATTAGCTGGCGCACCCAAAGATCAAGTAGCGTTTGAAGATTAGAAAGGAGGTTAGAGTTTGGCTGAACAGAAAGCTACAACATCGGTTCTACTGGAGGAGACGAGGGTCTTCGCACCACCAAAAGACCTGGTCGAGAACTCCAACGTTATGAAGTGGATGAAAGCCAAAGGTTTCACCACAGAAAGGGAGATGCGCGCCTGGACCGGCCAGAATTTCATCGCATTCTGGGATGAGATGGCCAAGACCTACGCCGATTGGTTCGAGCCCTGGGCCCAGACCCTGAACTGGCAGCCGCCCTATGCCAAGTGGTTCGTGGGTGCCAAGTGCAACGTGGCCTACAACGCCGTGGACAGGCATGCTACAGGTGCCAAGAAGGACAAGGTAGCGTACATCTTCGTACCTGAGCCCACCGATCAGCCCACCCAGAAGATCACCTATGCTGAGCTAGCCAAGAGGGTCAACAAGCTTGCCAACGGCCTTAAGTCCCTAGGCGTAACCAAGGGCGATAGGGTCTCCATATACATGCCCATGATCCCCGAGACACCCATAGCCATGCTGGCTTGCGCCAAGATCGGCGCCATCCACAGCGTCGTCTTCTCAGGGTTCTCCGCTGGTGGCCTCAATAGTCGTGTGCTGGATGCCGAGTCCAAGGTCGTCATCACCACCGATGGCTTCTTCAGGCGCGGCAAGCCTCTGCCCCTCAAGCCCAACGTAGATGAGGCTACCGCCAACACACCGAGTGTCAAGAACGTAGTGGTGGTCAAGAGGGCAGGCATCAATGTTCCCATGAAGGAGGGAAAGGAT
>DAXJ01000105.1:19597-23883 GCA_002506335.1 Methanosaeta sp. UBA114 | reverse complement strand
CCGGTTATGATACTTTAGGAAGGCCCATTCCATAAAGAACGCACCTTCTTCACCATAACCTATTTTGCCTTCCTGCCTACATGTGGTCCAATCCTGAAGCTCATATCGGTGATTCCATTGAATCAGTTAGATCGCGTTGATCCAGAGATCGCTGCCATCCTACATGGAGAGCTGGAGCGGCAGAGAAATAATTTGATCCTTATAGCCTCGGAGAACTATGCAAGTCGGGCGGTCATGGAGGCTCAGGGGAGCGTCATGACCAATAAGTATGCGGAAGGCTATCCAGGCAAGCGCTACTATCGGGGCACAAGTTGCGTGGATATAGCCGAGTGCCTGGCCAGGGATAGGTGCAAGGCCCTCTTCGGCGCTGAGCACGTTAATGTCCAAGCCCACAGCGGGACCCAGGCCAACATGGCCGCCTACTTCGCGGTGCTGAAGCACGGGGATACCATTATGGGCATGAACTTGGCCCACGGCGGCCACCTATCCCACGGTAGTCCCATCAACTTCTCGGGCAAGATGTACAAGATAGTGCCCTACAGCGTGCGCCAGGATACGGAGACGCTGGACTATAGCGATATGGCCGACATAGCCAGAAAATCCAAGCCCAATCTCATCGTTGTGGGAGCCTCGGCATACCCGAGGATAATAGATTTCAAGGTCGTGAGAGAGATCGCCGACGAGGTTGGAGCTCTTATCATGGCCGATATAGCCCACATTGCGGGCCTGGTGGCGGCCGGAGCCCATCCGTCTCCCGTGCCTTACTGCGAGATCGTCACCACCACCACCCACAAGACCCTCAGGGGCCCGAGGGGAGCTATCATCATATGCAAGGAGGAGCTAGCCCAGGCCATCGATAGGGCGGTGTTCCCCGGAACCCAGGGCGGACCCTTCATGAACAGCATAGCTGCCAAGGCGGTCTGCTTCAAGGAGGCCATGACCCAGGAGTTCAAGGACTACCAGTTCCAGGTTGTCACGAACGCCAAGACCATAGCAAAAAGGCTTTTGGAAAACAACTTTGAGCTGGTGTCCGGAGGCACCGATAATCACCTCCTGCTAGTCAAGCTCCTGAAGGAAGGCATCACTGGCAGAGAAGCCGATGAGACCATGGAGCGGGCCGGCATCACCCTGAACAAGAACATGATACCCTTCGATCCCGCTACTCCCTTCGTCACCAGCGGTATAAGGATTGGAACTCCCGCCGTGACCACCAGGGGAATGAAGGAGAAAGAGATGGTGGAGATCGCAGACCTGATAACGGTAGTCCTGAGAAACATAAAGGACGAGAACACTATCAAGGACATCAGGTCCAAGGTGCTCGATCTCTGCAGCAAATTCCCTCTATATCCTGATCTGACATGATCATCGATGGAAAGGCCCTGGCCCAGGAGGTCGAGGCCGATGTTAAGCCAAGGGTGGAGAAGCTCGCTGCCCAGGGCATCGTTCCGGGTCTGGCTACCATTCTGGTGGGAGCCAACCCCGCCTCCGAGATGTATCTCAGGCTGAAGCATTCAGCGTGCTCCAGAGTCGGCATCAGGTCCGAGAACGTAGTACTGCCCGAGGACATCCATGAGAAAGGCCTTCTGGACAAGATCCAGGAGCTAAATAACCGGAAGGATGTTCACGGCATCCTCCTTCAGCTTCCCCTTCCCAAGCACCTAGATCCCCGCAAGGCCATGATGGCCATAGCCCCGGAGAAGGACGCCGATGGCTTCCATCCCTGCAACATGGGCGCTTTACTCCTGGGAGCGGAGAGGCTCGTGCCCTGCACCCCCAAAGGTATCATCTACGCCCTGGAAAAGCTGGGCGTGAACCTGGAGGGCAAGGAGGCAGTCATCGTCGGCCATAGCAATGTGGTAGGAAAGCCCCTGGCAGCTATGATGCTCAACAGGAACGCCACTGTCCAGGTATGCCACGTTTATACAAAGAACCTAGCTGAGCATACCAAAGATGCCGAGGTTCTGGTCGTAGCTGCAGGAGTCCCAGGCCTCATCAAGGCGGATATGGTGATGCCAGGGGCCGTCATCTTCGACGTGGGCATCAACCGTGTCGGAAATAAGACCTTGGGCGATGTGGACTTCGATGCCGTAAAAGACATAGCAAGGGCCATAACCCCAGTACCCGGCGGCGTAGGACCCCTGACGGTCTCCATGCTCCTGGCCCAGACCGTTGAGGCGGCTGAGATCCAGTCAGGCAAAAAATATTAATAGTGAATGGCAAAATAAGTCTGGAGCAGTCTGGAGGCTAGGAGATGTCGCTGGTAATAGCCCTCTCTGGGGGCAAGGAAGCCATCATTGGCGGTGATAAAAGGAACATAACCTTCCTCGGGTCCTGCATCGACTTGGAGGAGGAGCTGTACCAGGGCAGGATAAAGACCGATGAAGATCTCCTGAGAAGGGCTAAGGAGCTTGGCGCGTCCTTCCAGGTCACCGATGGAAGAGAAAAGGTCTGGTCCAAGGGTGATGTCCTGGTGGGAGAGGTCACCGAGATCACCCCTACTCTGGATAAAAGGCGCAGGATCTACGTGACCCCCGGAGCCTTCCTGCTGGTCGATGTAGAGGGGCATGAGGCCAGGATAGCCAAGAAGGGGAACTTCGCCTGCATAGTCCTGGGAAATAAGTTCACCAAGGAGCTGGCCAACGAGGGCATAAAGAATGCTCGGGGCAAGATCACTAAGGACATCATCAGGGGTATTCTGGCCGAGGCTGGATTCAGGACCGCCTCCGTCAGCCCCGAGTACACAGTCCTCTGCACCGCCAAGGCAAGCCAGGATCCCGCCATTCTGGTCCTCAACGCCTTCAAGGAGGATTGCGAGAAGAGCGGATGGAGGACATGCAGTTAGCTAGGTCGGCCGTGATCCTGGCAGGGGGCACAGGCAGAAGGATGGGCTTCGGGGTCGAGAAGTCCCTCCTGGATCTGTGCGGCAGGCCTCTGATACGAAGGATCGCCGACGCCCTTCTCCAAACATCTCAGGAAATGGTGGTCGTTGCCAGAAATCCGGAGCAGGCCGCGCGCCTTAGGTTGGTCATCCCTGAGGCCAGGTTTGCCTGCGATCCGGTAAAGGGCTTTGGCCCCGTGGCGGGCCTGGCTGCTGGGTTTATGGCAGCTCGGGGAGAATATACGGCAGCTGTTGGCTGTGATCTTCCTTTCCTGAATCCCAAAGTTATAGAAAGGCTCTTTGAGCTGTGCCAGGGCTTTGATGCTGCGGTCCCCATGGAGGAGAACGGCGTCAAGGAGACCATGCATTCGGTCTACAGGACCGAGGCTGCCAGGGGGGCTTTCAGCAGATCCCTGGAGCTTGGAGAGATGAAGATTCGGGCACCTTTGGAGCGCCTGAAGGTAAGATTGGTCTCTGTGAAAGACCTTCGATCAATAGATCCTGATCTTTTGACCTTCTACAACCTCAATAGGCCGGAGGACCTGGAGAAGGCCAGGTGTATCTGCACTTCAGAATGTCCTGTTTCTAACAAGGATAAAACTTCATGGTCTTCGAGTTTAGAATCTGCTCTTGAGGGCGGTGTAGATTGCATAGACCACTATGATGAAGAGCACCAGTTTTGCTAGGGCCATGATAGACCCCCAGAAGATGAGGGCAATTAGAGCAGCTATTAAAAGAAGCATCAGGTTTTTATCGCGGTCTTTTGACCCCTCGGTTGTACAGTTCGTTTTTGAGCCCACGGGCTTAATTCATTAGCGGACAAGGATATAACCGTTTCCGTGTCCTGTAATATCTACCATATCGGAATCTTGAGCCCTTGTGGAAGGACCTGAATAGATCGATTGAATACGCCAGCTGAATAGATCAGATGGATATGAACGTTAGTTGCTAATTTGTTAACTACTGCCCTTAGAATCAAAAATAGCTAAAGCCTAGCTTCATGCACCAGAGTTCACGCAGGATCCCATGAGCAGTATCTGTTCAGGAGGGCACCCCATATCCATCCAATCGCTTACGCATTCTTCATCCATAACTGGAACCTAGCTTTGCTTACCACTACCCTGGAGCCCGGTGCCATGGGATCCTGTTCTCTGTCCGGAAGATTTTATGCCCAAAGTATTCATTAAACTACCGATCTCATCCTTCGGCAATGTGCTGATGAGCTCCACCTTGGCCTTGCTTACCGGGAAGCCGTAGACTGCCATTTTAGAGCGATCCTTCCAGTATTCTGCCATGATATTGTAATCGCTGGATGTGGGGTTGATGTTGGAAGCCACCATGGCCTATTTTCCATCCACGATCATCATGGTAGCGCCAGGAGATTTTATATTTCCAGACCTATTCAGAG
>DAXJ01000105.1:0-19256 GCA_002506335.1 Methanosaeta sp. UBA114 | reverse complement strand
AGCCCTGACATTGTTATCCCTAAAGATCTACGCCACGTACTGGATGGAACCACTATTTTTGGATATGCTTGTGATGGAACTGGGCGTGCTTGGTGCATTCAGATCGAACGAAAGGCTGTGAGGGCCAATTAACACTTGTGTTGGTTTTGCTGAAGCTGATACGGCATGCAGCAATACCAAACTTAGTGAAAGGAGTAGCTTCATTATCTTCTCCCCATTTAGAGGTTTAAGGAACTGATAGGCGATTAATATTAATGCTATATAGGAGATCGCTTGTGGAGTTACTAATTATTACCAACCCAGTCGTGAAACCATTTAGCAATCTGATTTTGAAGTAAAATTCCATCACAGATCCAAAAGCCTTATAGCCCTGCGTCTCACCTTGGGCGATGGTGAATCATCTTTGGACAGGCTAGAGCTTGTGATCAGGAACGCAGAGGAAATAGTCACGATGGACGAATTAAAGGCCCTTTTAGAGCAGAAACAGCGCCCGAGGGCCTACGTAGGCTATGAGACCTCTGGAAAGGTCCATCTGGGCCACATGCTCACTGCCAACAAGCTTCTGGACCTGCAAAGGGCGGGCTTTGATGTAGCTATACTCCTGGCGGATCTGCACGCCTTCCTCAATGAGAAGGGTACCCTAGATGAGGTCAAGAAGATCGCCGATTACAACAGGGACTGCTTCATGGCCCTGGGCCTAGACCCCGAGAAGACGGAGTTCATTTACGGCACCAATTACCAACTCACCCCCGACTATATGCTAAAGATCCTGAGGATGGCCAGGAACACCACCCTGAACAGGGCCCGGCGCAGCATGGACGAGGTTAGCAGGAACGCCGAGAACCCCGTGGTCTCCCAGATGATCTATCCCTTGATGCAGTCCATAGACATCGCAGACCTCAAGATCGATCTGGCTGTCGGAGGAACGGATCAGAGGAAGATCCACATGCTGGCCCGTGAGGAGCTGCCGAGGCTCGGCCTTCCTGCCCCGGTCTGCCTCCACACGCCCCTTATTCCAGGACTGAACGGGGAGAAAATGTCCTCCTCCAAAGGCAACAACATAGCCGTGGATGAGCCTGCCGAGGATGTAGAGAAGAAGATCATGGCGGCGTTCTGCCCGGCCAAGGTCGTGGAGAATAACCCGGTCATGGCCATCTTCAAGTACCACGTCTTTCCGAGGACCGAAGGGGGGATCACGGTTAAGAGGTCGGCAAAGTTCGGCGGCGATGTGATCTATGCTAGCTACCTGGAGTTGGAGCAGGCATTTGTGGAGGGTAAGCTGCATCCTATGGATCTTAAGAAGAGCTGTGCGGCTTATATGATTGAGATATTGGAGCCGGTGAGGGCGAAGATGGGGATAAAATAAAAAACGCTACCCAGCAAATTTTTAGTTACTTTAGACCATTGATGTTTAGACATCAGACAATTGAGAGATTTATCTACGACAATCAATGCCGCTACAGTTGTTCCTGCAATCTTCGGCACTCCTACATTGGCAGCAATCGGCATTATTGAAACGATTGAGTCGTTAAAGCACAATCCTAAATATGCAGTTGGGAACGTAGATAATAGTGGAGACCTGAACCCGTCTTTGTATTCTCGGAAATGACGTCAGCACCCTTTTTATACTCTTTAATATCCTTATTTAGTTCCTTAATTAGTTCAGTTGTATCTTCAGGCCCTCTTTTTTTACCGATGTAGTCGACTTAGTTACTGCTTTCTCAGTTTCCACCATTTCATCTCTTTTGCGAATATCCAACCGATCCTACGAGTGGCTATTACGACGGTGGCAGAATCGTCTATCCTGATCAGATCGGCCCCTCCACACCTATCTATGGACCGGGCATATACTTTAGAGGGTACCTGGAACCTCCTGCCTACGATCTAATGGGCCTGGTGATGGATCAGAACGGCAACGCTCTGGCCGGTGTCAGGATCCAGTTATGAGGGTGGCAGCTTCTGCACCATTACCAACTATATGGGCAGCTACAGCCTTGATCCGCCTGTTGGATTTTACACCATTACAGCTACTTTTCCTGGCTACACCTTCGACCTGTATAACGCCAGAGTCATACCGGTCTTTCCATCGGTGATGTCAGACATTGTCGGTTATCCCTCATTCACAAGATGAAGTGGATAACCCTCAAGGGATAATTCAGTCTGCAGGATAGGAGAGCTAGCCAGTATTGCCTTTCCTATTGAGGACTCCTCACATGGAATTTATTCCTCGTACGATAGCAAGCACGCTATTCTCAGGTACTCTTGATGCTCAGTCCTGTTGCAGTACTACAATCATCCCGCTATGGCATGGGTTTACTAGTTCATAGGCTTGGCCGCAACCTTGCTCTTCCCATTATTCATCAGGCCATGAAAGATGCAGCAACGACGCCAATCATACAGCTCCTTCTGAGATCTACAATAGCCATAGCCTTCGTCGAACTGCTCTTCATCCTTTTACACGCCTCAATACAATGGATATTAGTATCACTTGCAGGACGATACTATTCAATAACCGATGTTGTAAGCCAAAACTCTGGCAGCAACGATGATAGATCCCTTCAGACTCTGGGACAGCTCCTACAACAAGATTGCTTTCTGAACATAGGTCATCTGGGTGCCTTTTGTATCAGTGGCCGTCATCAAGACAGCGATAACTACCGCACTGGATTGGCTGGCTTGGCATTATAGTGGGACTTCTCAGCGTGCTAAGTACCATCATAATCCTGCCTGGGGCCGTTATGGGTCCGCTTACTTTGCATGGTAACTAGTTGCCCTAGATGCATGGATTCTAACCACATCTCTGACACTCATAAGGGTGCCACGCCCTATATCCTCTTGAGGTCGTTTATCATGGCTACTGCAATAGCACTAGATGATATGTCATAGATATGCCCTAAATATGCCCTGGACAAGCTCGGAGCAGGTCGAATTATATATCTCAAGGTTCTAGGTTCCCTGAAATATGATCGACCTGGAAACGCTTCCCCATCTCCCCGGATGCTATCTATTCAAGGACTCCCAAGGAACGATCCTCTACGTAGGCAAAGCCAAGGACCTAAAGAAGCGAGTAAGTAGCTACTTCCGGAAGCGTGGTCACGATCCTAAGACCGAGAGCCTGATCCAGACTGTGAAGGATCTTGACTTCATAGTCACTAACACCGAGGTTGAAGCCCTCCTCCTGGAGAACACCCTCATCAAGAAGCATTGGCCCAGGTATAACATAGCCCTCAAGGACTCGAAGAGATATGCCTGTATCCACCTGACCGATGAGCCATTCCCTAGGATACGCATCTCCAGAACGAAGTCTGGGCCAGGCACTTACTACGGCCCCTTCGTCTCAGCCAAAGAGAGAGACTACGTCTTCTATGCGGTAAGAAAGACCTTCGAGCTTAGAACTTGCAAGAAGCTCCCCAAGAAAGCCTGCCTCCGCTACCACATGGGTGCCTGCAGCGGACCCTGCATAGGAAGAATCGCCGAGGTCGATTACCGGGAAAAGGTGATGAGAGCGCAGTGGGTTCTGAAGGGAAATATAGGGCAGCTCCTGGAATCCATGAGAGGGGAGATGAAGGAAGCGTCCTCCAATCAGCAGTTCGAGAAGGCCCTAGAGCTCCGGGATGAGATCTCTGCCCTGGAGCACCTCCAGGAGAAGCAGAACGTGGAGCGTCAGAGGAAGTACGACCAGGATATCCTCAACTACCTGATCGAAGAGGGAAACGTTTACCTAATGCTCTTCAAAGTCTACAAGGGCACCCTGGAAGGCAAGGAGGACTTCGTCTTTGCTTTTAACGAAAACTTTCTGGAGGAGTTCATAGTCCAGTATTATTCGGAGACCCAGCCCCCTAAGGAGCTCATAGTTCCTGAAGCCTTGGACGAATCCCTAGTAGAATATCTCTCACAGATAAAGGGAAAGAATATCAAGGTAACCGTTCCCAAGCTTGGTGAGAAGAAGACGCTTTTAGACCTGGCCTTAAAGAATGTGGAGATAGGCTTCTTCGGGAACCGAAAGAAGGTAAAGGCCCTCCAGGAAGCTCTCAAGCTTCCCGAGGTTCCTAATGTCATAGAATGCTTCGATATCTCCCACCTCTCGGGCACCTCCACCGTGGGCTCCATGGTCCAGTTCAGGGGAGGAAGGCCCGATAAGAGCAACTACAGGCGCTTCAAGATCAAGAGCGTGGATGGCATAGATGATTTTGCCTCCATGGCCGAAGTAGTACGAAGGAGGTACTCCCGTCTGAAGGAGGAGGGCCAGGAGTTTCCTGACCTGATCATCATCGACGGTGGAGAAGGGCAGCTTTCCTCAGCATTCCAGGAGATAAGGAAGCTCAGGCTGAAAATTCCAGTCGTATCCATTGCCAAAAGGGAAGAGGAGATCTATGTGCCTGAAAGCTCCCGACCCCTCGATATAAAACGGAACGAAAGGGCATCGCTCTTCGTCCAAGAGATCAGAGACGAGGCCCATAGGTTTGCCATAACCTACAATCGCCTGCTGCGGCAGAAGGCGATGACTACCTAATTTTCCGTTTATTATCTTGTCCCTTCGCTCGATTCCTTTTGCTTTAATCCCTTTGGCCTATTTCTTATTTCTCTAAAAGTTCATAGAGTATTTTCAAGGCTTTATTGAAGGAAGGCATCCCTGATGTCAGAAGGACCACCCTCAGGACATCCACTATCTCATCCTTGGTGACACCGAACTCCTTCATGGCGCTCATCATCTGCTTCCTGGTCGCCCTCTCATCGGAGGCGGCCGCATTAATGCCCAGAGCGATTAGCTTTTGGGTTTTGTAATCCAGGGTTTTGCCGGTGTAGGCAGCCTCATTTAAGCCTACAATGGCAGTGTAGAGCTCTGGATAGTCCTTTTTCACCCTGGCCATACCTTCGCCAAAGAAGACCTCGTCCTTCATTTTTTCACCGATTTGTGTATATCGCCACCGTGTAGTTATAGCTTTCTGATTTAGTGGTTGCTCTATATGCCCTTTCTTCCTTTGGCCTTCTCCACTATGATATTAATGAAATCGGTCTTGCCGTCGGCATAGGCTTTCACGTCAGAACTGTATTTCTCGGCTAAACCAAGCTTCAGCTCATAGTATCTTCTGGCATCCTCTGGATGAACCCTGAGCCAGTCTCTGAAGATAATGTGCTTTAGGTGAAAATCGCTGTCATACTTAACCGAGTGTAGGTGAATGCTGACCACCCCGTAGACACGGCAGGCGCAGCAGAAACAGTTGGGACCTTGATCTGCTCCTCGGTTTATATGGGCAGATCCAAGAGTCTTCAAGATCATTATGGTTTCCTACGTTATCCTTTTGTCTGGCACTCCAACGATTATATCTATCATCGCTTTGGCTAGACGGGACTATGCAGGACTAATTTTATCGGCATCTTCAGCGCCCAGTCATATTTTCGCCTTCATCGAATAAATATATCGACTACATATGGTTTGGATCTGGGGTGAAGAAGCCGACCGCCAAGCGTTTTTGAGTATAGATCTAATTAATGTTCATTAAAACTAGGTGCAGCAGATAAAGACAGGGGATATCAACATGGGCTGGTGGCAGAAGTTCTTTGACGGATTTCTTGGTTACCTCCAAAACCAGGACCTCGATGGGCTCGTGCACAGTTATCACCGGAGTGCCGAGCTTGTATCCCTAGATTTTGCCCTAAAAGGCGCAGCTATCGCCAAGTAGTACTTAGCAGAGGGTTTAATCAAAAAATCAGGAAAGATTCAAAGCATGGATATGGAGGCATACTTCGAGCCAGGCGATACGATCTTCTTCACCAGGAGCGTAGTATCAGAGAACTTAGGAACAGTCATTGCCAGGGACCGCACTGTATGTGAGAGATTGGAAGATCTTCAGGCATATAGCCCTAACCTTATCGCCTGGAAAGGACAAGAAGATATGCCAGGGGCTAAAGTAATACTTACTAGGTCTCACAACTTACGGGGCCTCACAAAGCAGTAATCTATTTCTCTCCTAAGATAAGAGGAAGTCCCATCATGGCTTCATCCAACCGGCCTCCCTCCATCCTACAGGAACCGCAGTTCCATCTAGTCTCGAACTTCGAGCCCCGTGGCTCCCAGCCCGAGGCCATAAAGAAGCTCATTTCAGGCCTTGAATCAGGAAAGCAATACCAAACCCTTCTTGGCGTCACGGGCTCAGGCAAGACCTATACCATAGCCAACGTCATCAATCAGGTCAAAAAGCCGACTTTGGTCATGGCCCACAACAAGACTTTAGCGGCCCAGCTGTACAATGAACTTAAAGAATTCTTCCCCGCTAACAGGGTGGAGTACTTCGTATCCTACTACGATTATTACCAGCCTGAGTCCTACATCCCCTCCAAGGACCAGTACATAGAGAAGGATTCCTCTATAAACCCAAAGATAGAGCAGATGAGGCTTGCAGCGACAGCTTCTCTTATGTCCCGCCAGGATGTGATAGTGGTCGCCTCCGTTTCCTGCATCTACAGCCTGGGTGACCCTGAGAACTTCGAGGGCATGGGCTTCGAGATCAAGGTTGGAGATAGGATACCCAGAAGGGAGATCCTAGGAAAGCTGGTAGATATCCTTTATGAAAGAAATGATATGGAGCTCATGCCTGGCAGGTTCAGGGTAAAAGGGGACACCATCGATCTGATTCCAGGGTACTTCAATGACGTCATCAGAATCGAGCTCTTCGGGGACAAGATTGACCGCATATCCGAGATCGATAAGCTCAGCGGCCAGAAGAAGGAGGACTTAAGCTACTTCTACATCTACCCCTCCAGGCACTATGTGATCCCTGATGAGGAGCAAAAGAGCGCTATAGGGCCCATTCTCCAGGAACTGGAAGAGAGGCTGCCCCAGCTCGGCATGGTCGAATCATATCGGTTGAAGCAGCGTACCCTGGCTGACATAGAGATGATACAGGAAACCGGAAGCTGTAAGGGTATAGAGAACTATTCCCGCCACTTCGATGGTCGAAAGCCCGGTGAGAAGCCTTATTGCCTCCTTGATTATTTCCCCGAGGATTTTCTTCTGGCAATCGACGAGAGCCATCAGACCCTTCCCCAGATCCATGGGATGTACAAGGGCGACAGGTCCCGAAAAAAGAGCCTCATAGATTATGGCTTCCGCCTGCCCAGTGCCTACGACAACCGGCCATTGCGCTTCGAGGAGTTCGAGAAGTATATGAGAAATGTCATATTCATCTCAGCCACCCCAGGAGACTACGAGCTGGAGAAGTCGGATCAGATCGTAGAGCAGGTCATCCGTCCCACAGGCCTCCTCGACCCACTGGTGGAGATCCGCCCCATAGAGGGCCAGGTCAGGGATGTCATGGAAGAGGTCGGAAAGGTCATTGAGAGGGGAGACCGGGCCCTGGTGACCACCCTCACTAAGAAGCTGGCCGAGGAGCTGACCGATTACTTTGCCCGGAACGGCATTAAGACGAGGTACCTTCATTCGGACATCCAGACCATAGAGAGGACGGAGATCATAAGGGAGCTCAGGCTTGGGAAGTTCGATGTCCTAGTGGGCATAAACCTCCTTAGAGAAGGGCTCGATATACCTGAGGTGGGCTTCATCGGCATACTTGATGCGGATAAAGAGGGATTTTTAAGAGACGCCAGGAGCCTCATACAGATCATCGGCCGGGCTTCCAGGAACGCCGCCTCCAAGGTCGTTCTATATGCCGATAACTTGACTGGCTCTATTGAGACAGCGGTCAGGGAGACGGAGAGAAGACGGGCCCTTCAGATGGCTTACAACCAGGATCACGGCATTGTTCCCAAAACCATCAAGAAGCCCATAAGGGAGAAAGTCGTGGATATCACCGATACCAGGCATATACCCAAAGCTGATCTCCCCAATTTGATCATAGAGCTCACGGCCGATATGGAGGCCGCAGCAGAAAGGCTGGAGTTCGAGAAGGCAATTCAGCTCAGGGATACCATAAGGATGCTTCAGAAGGACCTCAAGGCAAGGTGAGATCAGAAGGATGCCCGAGCTTCCCGAGGCTGAGATAGTAAGGAGGAATTTAGAGGCCAATTGTCTTGGGAAGAGCATAGCGGAGGTGGTGGTGAAGGATGATCGCATCCTAGATAACATAGATGCTGCCTTCCTTACAAAGAGCTTGAAGGGCCGCAGGTTTACCTCTGCCATCAGGTATGGAAAGAGGATCTTTCTTAAGTCAGAGGATCTGCAGGTCGAGAACAAACAGGTTAAGGATGAACGAGCAGAGAATCAACAGATAAACAATCATCAGTCAAAGGACCTATGGCTCACCACCCACCTTGGGATGACAGGCTGGATCGATTGTCTGAATATCCCAGATGGTGAGCGACCAATAAGGGATTCTCCTTATGAACCTCGCTACACTCGTCTTCTCATCATATTCGACCATAGTGGCATGGCCTACACCGATCCCAGGCTCTTTGGCCGCCTGGGTCTCACAGAAAGCCCTGATGAATTCATAAAGCAAAGGAGGCTTGGACCTGATGCCCTCAAGATGGATTTTGATGAGTTCTCCAAGGGCCTTAGGAGAAAGACGGCAAGCATCAAGACCGTCCTACTCGATCAGGGCTTCATAGCAGGCCTTGGAAACCTCTACACTGATGAGGTGCTATTCCAGGCTGGTATTAATCCACAGGCCAAGTCTTATGCCGTAAATGATACTAGATCCAGCAGGCTATTCCAATCTATCCAAGAGGTGTTAAATACAGCTATAAGCAGCGGCTCAGATTTCAACCTCCTGCCCGAGTCCTATCTTCTACCTCATCGCCATCGCAACGGTAGATGTCCTAAAGATGGCAGTATCCTGGAAGTTATAAAGGTGAATGGCAGAACTACATATTTCTGCCCGGAGCATCAGGGCTAATATCCTATATATTTTTTTATCCTTTTAGCCCTAGGAGTATGTCAGAGCTGTACTAATTCTCCTCGTCCTTGCATCCTCTTAACATTTTCCCACAAAGCATATAGATTAAGAAAAAACATACCCAATCCGTGAAACGTTGTGACCACTCCCCGACTGAAGACGGGGCTTTTTCTGCCCATTCGCTGTAAATGTCAAAGCAGCCAGGATTCGTGCAGGCATTGTTCTGTGACATTGCTGAGTACATCTCAGTCGAATGTCATCGAAAGACCCCGGCGACGATATGTGGATACATTGATGACTGCCCCAACGCCTACCTTGTCGCCGGCTTTGTTCGAGACTCAGCGCATTTCATTAATGCTCCCGCTGCCGGTCAGAGTTTTTTCCAGCGAGTCCGCGGTCAGCATCGTCTCTGCGTTGATAGAAAATGCAGGGCGCAAACCTCGGTCTTCAGGCCGGAGTAAGCCCGTAAGTTCCCCCACAAACTGTATGTATAGCCTGATGTCATATAAACGCACGTTGATGTGCGATCTGCTATGCATAGCAAGTATAACATAAACTACCATCTGGTCTGGATTCCTAAAAAGGAGGAAGGAGATTTAGGACACAATCGTTGAATCTATAACTCTTACATCACTGTCCTTTGATACATTGAGTGCACTACTGATGGGAGCTTCATTATTAGCGATAAAGACCCGAGCTAACAGGACCTTACTATGGAGAAGATCTATAGCACCACCTACTCCACCAAGTTTTGATGTTGGTGATAAATTAACCTCACGAGCTTCGTTGTACATAATTCTGCCACCATAAATGAATAAATCACTGTCCGCCGCACAGATGCCACCACCGTAGGTAGCCAGGTTGCGCTCGATAATGGGCTCTATGAGAGTGGCGGTTGATCTATTAATCCTCATAGCTCCTCCACTGCCACCATTCCAAGTACCAGTTCGGTATGCGCTGTTATTAACGAAGGCACAGTGGTCAAACATGGCCGAGAAATTGTATAAATTGACAGCACCACCAAATCCAACGCTGCTCCCATTAACGCAATGCTTGAAGGTGAGACCCTTTAGGGTAACGGTAGTATGACGTTTCCTGTCTCCAACCTGAGGTATTAATTCCGACTTGGTACCATCAATGGTGGCATTAGACCCGACCAGAGTAACGTTCTTGTCTAGAACTAGATTGCTGACGTATTGGTAGCCTTCAACCTGGATGGTCTGGTTATCCGTACTAGAGTTCAATGCGATTTCCAAACTGCCGTGTGCCATGCCAATTAATAGAAGAGCTAAACTCGCTACTACAAATTTTATTATCTTCATCTAGCAACACCTCATCCCATGCTCATCTGAGCATCCCCTCACACAGCATAAGCTCCAATAACCATCGGAGGCACAACTATGGCAGTTTTTGGGGCAACGGGTACCATCCCTTTCACAGTGAGCCCATGGAGAAGGATTACAGTTCCCTGAGAACCAACTTCCATAAGGGCCATCGCATATCTAGAATAAATATGAGGTCCCGTTTATCTTCGTGACCTCAGTGCCTGGGAGCTCGCCCAACCGATTACGCAGGCCATCTGCTTCTGATGCTTCAGCTACCCCAGTACCAGAAGCGCTAGGATCCCAAACACCAGGACCGCTCGTTCTATCATGGGTTGAGTTCATTGATGTTGTTGGTATTTTTACGTAATGATGCACTATTTTGCGTGCTTCTCGGCTTCTTATGTAACTGTTCGATGGCTCCGCGCACGTTGCGGTTATGCAAGAACGGCGAACGCTGCACGTGCTCCAGAGCGACTTTATATGTACCTGTTTATACAATCTGCAAAGTCGGGTAAACTGATCTTCTGGTTAACTGGTCATTCCAGGCACTATAAGCACAAATTGCTTAGGCATCGGATATCGGTCGATTGTGTCAGACGATGTCGAAATAGCCGATATAAAACGTGGAGCGTAAAGGAGAACTTATCGAGTTAGACGTATATTTATAATAACTGCTGAATGAACTTGTGGTCTTGATGATAGCGATTTTTCGACCAGCGATCAGTATTCGGTTTCACAGTCTGTGGGTTAACCGCTGTTTATGAGGGAGGGGCACAGGGGCAGAGAAAGTCCAGGGCTTTAGCCCTGGGAGAAGTCACCCAGAGTTGCCACGAGATTACCGAGTTGCGACGGCGATAGTCCCATGTCTTTCCTGAGTTGTTGGAAAGTCCGAGAACCGCCACAGCTCTTGAGAATGGTCTTGAGCCTATCTTGGCAAGCTATGGTCTTCTTACCTCTTGACTGTGGAGGTTCATTGGTATCTCTGGTTTCGAGCCTGGATATCACCAGATCGGAAGCTATCTGGCCCAGGGACATGACCGATATCCGCATGGCAAAGGGCTACAGGGCGCTGACAGCGGTGACGAAGGATAGCGATCCCATCTCATATGCCGATATAGAGGAGAGAATTCCCTGGAGACCTCTTCCATCTGCATGGACTAAAAATTTATCCATTAACCAGGCAACAGTGAAGCGCGAGGTGCTTATCATTGAGAAGATCAACCAGTCCAAGATCGAAGGTCTCCCAGTTTATGGATTTATAACATAGCATATGATCATTCTGAATATAACCCGTAACTACTACCGCACTTTAAGTTATTCCAAGATAGAAAAATATCGTTTCCTAAACATGGCGCCTTAGATGATTAGTTTTAATTGAAATTGGTGAGGCTTCGGCCATCAATAATCCTTTAAAAAATTTAAAGGTTGTTCTTTTCAGCCTCGACTTTACTTGGGACAGAGGAGGAACCAGTCTGAAGGCTTGCCGTAATATATGCTAAAGTTCCGCAGAGAATGCCAATGAATACCGGGTGGATCATCTTGGGGGTTCCGTAGAAGTTCCAGGCGACGATGGAGGCAAAGGAGGCCACCAGGCTTGCCACGAAGCCTGCGCCATTTCCTCGTTTCCAGTAGAGCCCAAAGACCAGGGGCACGAAGACGCAGGCTGCAATGACTCCCATGCTTAGGGAGGCCAAGGGAACTATCTGCTGGGGCACATTCTGGGTGACGTAAGCCGATATGGCCAGTATGGCCAGCCCTACAGCCCGGGTAAGGAGGAGCATCTTATCATCCGTGATAGAGGGTTTTACGAAGCGCAGAATGTCCGAGGTAAGGGCGGTGGTGGTGACCAGGACTATGGCGCTTATGGTGGACATGGCCGCGGAGAGGGCTGCGAGGAGGATCAGGCCGTCAAAGCCGCTTGGAAGCAGGGTCCTGGCCACGAAGGGCACGAAGGCGTCCGAGTTCTTCATGAAGGGCGCCAGGTCCTGGGGTGAGAAGATGCCATGGGCCAGGACGCCTATGGAGAAGACGCACAGGGCGTAGATGGCTATGGATACAGGGCCGTAAACTCCGGCAAACCTCACTACCCTCTTGTCCTTGGCAGAGAAGATCATGATCAGAATGTCTGGCAGGGCCAGAAGTCCCAGGCTTATGGAGAATGCCGAGCCGAGTGTCGTCTGCCAGAGGATCATGTTTCCGTTCATGTCGGTCACAGCCATCGGAAGGTGATCGAAGATCTGGAGGCCTCCACCTTTCAAAATCAGAGAAGAGTAGAGGAGGACTGCGCCCAGGAGCATGAGGGTTCCCTGGATGGCGTTGATCCAGATGATGGCCGGCAGACCGCCTATGGCGTAGTAAAGGGCAATCATCAGGAGGGCGATTATCAGACCCTGAGTGAAGGTGATGCCCAGCATCCCCTGAAGGAGGCTGGCACAGCCCTTAAAGATGGCTATCAGGTAGATAGTGTACATGAGGAGCAATTATGGCTGCCAGGGTGACCTTGCCCGTAGGGGACCTGTACCTACGCTCCAGTAGCTGGGGCACGGTCTTGGCATCGAGCTCCTTGGCCATGGCCCAGATCCTGGGGGCCATGAGCCAGGCCAGGCAAAAGCCACGTGAAGGAAGACAGCAAAGACTATCCAGGGCATCCCTGCTACCAGGCCGTAGCCTCCTCCTCCTAGGAAGGAAGCAGCGCTGAAGTAGGCGGCTGTGAAGGCTATGCCAATGACTGCAGGGTGGGCTACGTTCCTGTCGGAGAGGATGAAACCCGAGAAGGTTTTCTGGCGCAGCTTCAATGACAGGACGAAGATGGCTGCAATGTATAATATCAGTACGATCTGATTAATCATGGAGCCGCTTAAGGGTAATAAAGAAGGTGATCGCAAGCATCGCTACTATGGCGGTCACAAGGCTTAGATAGATCATCTCTACCTGGAGCACCACTCATCCCCTCTCTCAAAACACTTCCTGCGGATCGCAGAGCCTTGGGTTTTATTAACCTCTGACTTATGAATCGCGAGCGTTATCCCCCATTTATGCGCTAGACTGCGCCATGAGGGGGGGAAAATCGCCATCCGGATATAAAAACCTTACTCTAATAGCGCGCGCGTCTTACGTGCTAATGTTAATTTACAATTAATTTAAAAAGAATTAGAGGATAACGTATATTCCGAATCCTTAACTCCGTGGATGTAGGGAATCGACCAGGTTTTACGGCGGGTGCGGGACCTTGGGTGGAAAATAGTTAGAAGAAAATGATTTGAGCACTTTGAAGTAGAACGGGGCGGCACAGGGCGTTACGTTTGTGTTTAACGCCCTACGACATGTCAGGACAAGCCTAAAAATAAAAGTATAGTTGCTCAAAAACACATAGGGGATCTTGATCAAGCGCGTGGTTTAATAAAATTATACTAATGCTAGCGTCAAAATGCAAGGGCTGAAAGCCCAACTAAGGTCAAAAGCGCTACCGAGTATGGCGGTGCCCTTTTGCTTCATGAAGCTATGTACGACCTAAAACCGCTATTAATAGGAGGATCTCCTGACAATTAGCTGGGTATATCTCCTCTTTATCTTGGGAATTGCTGGGAATATCCATTTAAAAAAGAGCTGAACGTGCATGGCAAAACCCCTATAATATGGAACCCATTTATCCTCATCTCGAGTCTCAACGTCTATCTAAAGTTCTACACGACATTGGTGAGATTGGCAGGACTCAATTTGGTAAAGATCTAAAAAATGCAGGAAGAACTTTAATCCTGTCAGATGGAGAAATGTCTGAACAGGTGTCTTGTGAAGTTATATAAGGAAAGAGATATTGCTGAGAAGCTATTCGATACCTATAAGTCGACTTTATATGCGGATAGGTTCTATTCGCATTGCGATGAAAGCCCGTTCGGGCATGTGTCTATCGCCTTCCTATCTCTCTACGCACATTGTAAAGCCGAACCGATATCGAAGAGGGCTAAGATAAATGAAACTATTTTGCTCAACCTGAGGATCTTAGAGGTGCTATCAATGATAATGAACTGGGCCATGGCGGCAAGGATTTTATAGGACCACATTCTCCTACATAGACCATGGCGCAAGAATCGTCCATGAGGGATCGCCTTCTGCGCAAGCGCGCTTAAAGGTGAAAAGGTACGGATTTTCGATACTACTTTGAGAGATGGGGAGCAGACCCCTGGGGTGAGCCTTACCTACGAGGGGAAGCTCACCTTGGCCAGACAGCTCGATAAGCTCGGTGTAAATGTTATTGAAGCTGGCTTTCCCGTATCCTCCAAAGGCGAGTTCGAGAGCGTAAGAAGAATTGCCCGGGAGGGGCTCACGTCTAAAATATGTGGCCTTTCCAGGATCGTAAGAGCGGACATCGATCGCTGCCTCGAAGCCGAGGTGAGCTTGGTCCACATCTTCGTCTCTACCTCCGACATACAGATCGCCCACACCATCAAGAAGAGTCACGACGAGATAGTTACGACAGCCGCGGATTCTGTCCGGTATATCAAGGACCATGGCGTTCCCTGCCTCTTCTCGGCTATGGATGCCACCAGGACCGCTCCCGAGTTCCTCAGAAAGATCTTTGGTGCCGTCCAGGAGGCGGGCTGCGATATCATCAATATCCCCGATACCGTAGGTGTTGCCGTTCCTTCGGCGTTCTATAGTTTGGTCAAGGAGATCTGCGACTCTACCAAGGGCATGACCGTGGATGTCCACTGCCACAATGACTTCGGCCTAGCTGTGGCCAATAGCCTTTCGGCTGTGGAAGCAGGGGCCAGGGAGGTCCAGGTAACCGTCAACGGCCTCGGGGAGAGGGCAGGAAATGCCAACCTGGCCGAGACCGTCATGGGGCTTCAGTCCCTCTTCGGCGCTCAGACGACCATCAAGACGGAATATTTGGTGGAGACGGCCAAGCTGGTCGAGAGGCTCACCGAGGTCAAGATACCATTGACGGCTCCGGTGGTGGGCGAGAACGCATTTTCCCACGAGAGCGGCATACACAGCCACGGGGTCATAGAGAACTCCAAGACCTTTGAGCCCGGAGTCATGACCCCTGAGATGGTGGGCCATAGGAGGAGGATCGTCCTCGGAAAGCATACTGGAAAGCACGCTGTAAAGCAGGTCCTGGAGGCCATAGGCTATGAGCCCAATGACGAGCAGCTCCACGAAATCCTCCACAGGATAAAGGCGATCGGCGATAAGGGCAAGCAGATCAGTGACATCGATGTCCAGGCCATTGCCGACGCAGTGGTGGGCGAGGTAGCCAAGGGCAGACAGGCCATTATCCTAAAGGAGTTCGCCGTCATGACAGGAAACATGCTGACCTCCACTGCCACGGTCAAGGCCAATGTCAGGGGCGAGGAGAAGGTCCTGGCCAACATCGGCGTGGGTCCTGTGGACGCTGCGGTCAAGGCTGTCCGCGGTCTCCTCGGCGACGATACCTCTATAAAGCTGAGGGACTTCAGGATCGAGGCCATCTCTGGGGGTTCTGACGCCCTGGCCGAGGTAATCATTGGTGTCGAGGACGACCGAGGAAAGAGGGTTAGTGCCAGATCAGCCAGAGAGGACATAGTCATGGCCTCGGTGGAAGCCCTGGTCAGCGCCATTAACAGGTTGATATTACTGGAGGAGAACGGTCGTTGAACGAAGTATGTACTGAGGTGACGGATTCCCACTGTCACCTAGATTTCAAGAATTTTGATAAAGACAGGGAAGATGTGATGCAAAGGGCCAGAGATCTTGGTGTAACCACCATGATAAACTCTGGCATCGATTACTCTACCAATCGAAAGAGCCTGGCGCTGGCCAAAAAGTACGACTTCATTTATGCAACCATTGGTTTTAACCCCAACTCAGTGGAGGGCATGAGCACCACTGATATCCAGGCGGTGCTCAACCAGATCAAGGAGAACGCCTGTGAGGCTGTGGGCATAGGCGAAGCAGGCTTGGATTACTACAGGTGCAAGAACGCTGCAGATAGGGAGAAACAGGCTCAGGTATTCTCCGAGGTCATCGAGCTTGCCGGGTCTCTGGACATGCCCCTGGTCATCCACTCCAGGGACGCAGAGCAAAAGTCCCTGGAGATGGTTTCAGGCCTGAAAAAGGTGGTTTTCCACTGCTACGGCGGAAGCCTTCCCACCATGAAACAGGCCGTGGATAAGGGATTCTACATCTCCCTGGCAACTGTTATATGCAAATCAGTCTCTCATCAGATCCTGGCCAGGAACATCCCCCTGGATCACCTTTTGGTGGAGACAGACAGCCCCTTCCTCTCCCCTCGCCACGGGAGAAATGAGCCGTCTAACGTCTTGGACTCTGTCAAACTTATAGCCAGGATAAGAGGCGTTGAGCCATCGGTAATAGCTCAGGCGACGAGAGAAAATGCCAGAAGGGTCTTTTCTCTACCCTGATCTAGATGGAAAATTATAAAAGGCTGTCAGGACATAAGTAAGAGAGGCAGCGGTCGATGGCGATACACTTCGAGCATATATTAAGGTACTTAGGCTCTAAAAAGGAAAAAGGGAGGAAGAAGATAGGCCTCCTTGTAGATGGCCCCAACATGCTCAGGAAGGAGTTTCAGACGGACTTGGAGGAAATAAGGGACATCCTCAAGGACTACGGCGATATCAAGGTAGGCAAGGTCTTCCTGAACCAGTATGCCTCTGAGAAGCTGGTGGAGGCGGTGGAAAACCAAGGGTTCGAACCTGTGATATGCACCAGTGACGTGGATGTGAGGATGGCTGTGGAAGGGGTGGATATGATCTACAGCCCAATCATCGATACCCTGGCACTGGTCACTAGGGATGCCGACCTGAAGCCTGTGCTCATGAAGGCTATGGAGCACGGAAAAGAGACCATAATCTTCGGCGCCGAGCCCGGATTTTCGGTAGCCCTTCGTAACTCCGCAGACTACGTCATAGTACTCCGCGATGGGAAATACGTGACTGAGCCCGAATAGCTTTTTAAGAAAGATTGCTCCAACCTTTTGGGAGGAACTTCTAAATCAGGTGGTGATACTAGGGCGTTGTTGGCTCAGATAGGTCGCAGGTGTGATTTCAGGAAGAGGGATTCGTGGGGCCAGCCTGAGATATCGGCGGTTAGCAGCTTGAGAGATAGGCTGCCCTCAGGCCTTCCTATCTCTTACTCGATCATCATCGTTGGGTTATGCGTGCTGGTTTCCCTGGCGAGCCTGGTGGTCCCGGGCTTTATCAACAACTACCTGGTCCTCTATCCAACCGGTGTCTTGGAGAAGCCCTGGACCCTCATCACCTACATGTTTGTCCATGCCAATTTCGATCACCTCTTCTGGAACATGCTCTTCCTGTTCTTCTTTGGCATGGAGCTGGAAAGGAGGGTTGGTGAGCGGATCTTTCTAGCCATCTATCTGCTCTCAGGGATAGTGGCAGCTTTGGGCCAGATGGTCCTTACCAGTGGCCCTATGGTGGGGGCAAGTGGTGCTCTCTACGGCGTTATGGGTGCCCTCGCAATTATAGCCCCGGAGATCAGGGTTCTCATCGCCTTCATCGTCCCTCTGAGGATTCAACACGCAGTGGTGGCCTTTGCCATCATCGACTTCCTATCATTAGGTGCTGCCGATAGCATAGCTCACATGGCCCACATCGCGGGGCTGGTGGTGGGATTGGCCTTCGGCTATGCACTGGCCGGCCGGCAGAGGAGCTATTATTATTAATATTGGTATCATTGAACCCTACCCAAAAAACTTTTTTCTGACTTTTTACCCCCATAAATATTAAGAAGGATCAGAGCGAAGGTAAGATATGGAGTAGCGGTGATTACCTTTGAACTCTATGATCAAGGGATCCATTGGCATAATTGTTGGGGAGACCAACCCCATATCATTCAAGTTTCTCATTGATGGGGATGTAGGAAGGGGGGCTTACGTCAAGATAAAGGGAGATGGCAGAGACTGGATCCTGGCCCAGGTGGAGGACGTCAAGCGGTCCAATGCCGCCTTCAACTTGAGCATTTCCAACAAGGACAACGTGGCTAGAGAGGTGGCTGTAGCCGAGGCCAAGGTCATAGGCATCGGATCAGATGGAAAGCTTCGGATGCTCACCACGCCGCCTAGACCCGGCGAGGCGGTCTTTACGGCCGATGAAAAGCTCATCAAAGCAAGCCTGGGCCTTGCCAAGGGTGACATGTACATAGGCCTCCTCAAGGGCTATGATATGAGGGTGGAGCTGGATGCCAACACCCTGGTGCAGAAGCACTGCAGCATCCTGGCCAAGACCGGCAGTGGCAAATCTTACACTTCAGCAGTCATTTTAGAAGAGCTGCTAGAGAGAAGGGTAGCTCTCCTTATCATAGATCCCCATGGCGAGTACGCCTCCATGAAGGATGCCAACCGTGAGGGCAATTTTAGGAAGTTCAATGTCAAGCCCAGGGGTTATGAAGTGATGGTCTACACCCCTGGCAACATGTCGGCCAACCCCAAGGCAGACAGGCCTTTCAGGTTTAACGATACTAACCTCACGGCCAGAGAGATCGTCAAGATGATCCCTAACGAATCCACCAGCGGCATGATAGGCCTTCTTTACGAGGCCATAAGCGCACTCTCAGCCGGGACGGATGTCTACATCCTGGAGGACGTCATAGACCAGGTGGTCAAGAGCACCTCCAAGACCAAGTGGAACCTAGTGGGGCAGCTTGAATCCCTCCTGGAGATCGGTCTCTTCTCTGGCACTCCCACGCCCTTAACCGATCTTCTGAGGCCCGGGAGGGCATCGGTCGTAGACATGACCGGAATCTCCCCCGATCTCCAGTCCATGGTGGTGGCCCGCCTCCTGACTGATATCTTCGAGGCCAGAAAAAGGGGCCAGGTAAACCCCGGCATGGTGGTGGTGGAAGAGTGCCATAACTACTGTCCTGAGCGGGGAAGCGGCAATGCTGCAAGCTCAAGCATCATCAGGACGATAGCTGCCGAGGGCAGGAAGTTCGGCCTAGGGCTCATGGTGATAAGCCAGAGGCCCGCTAGGGTGGATAAGAACGTCCTTTCCCAGTGCAACACCCAGATCATCATGAAGGTGACCAATCCCAATGATCTCAAGGCCTTGAGCAAGGG
>DAXJ01000095.1:23931-25158 GCA_002506335.1 Methanosaeta sp. UBA114 | reverse complement strand
CAGTTGTCGCAGGCATCGCCCACGCAATCCGTATCGGTGTCCGTCTGATTGAGATTGGCGGCCATGGGGCAGTTATCGCAGGTATCCCCCAGGCCGTCACCGTCCGGGTCCTTCTGGTCGGCGTTAACTTTGGTGGGGCAATTATCGCACTTATCCCCGACCCCATCCTTATCGGTATCTGTCTGGTTGGTGTTGGCAAACTTGGGGCAGTTATCGCATCTATCGCCTATCTTATCCCCCTCGGTATCCTTCTGGTCCGGGTTGTACACTGCTGGGCAGTTATCGCAAAGATCTCCTAATCCATCCCCATCGGAGTCCCTTTGATCGTTATTGGCATTGGATGGACAGTTATCCGAGACATCTCCTACTCCATCGTTATCTGAGTCGGTCTGGTTGGCATTTGCCTTGAAAGGGGCATTATCGCAGGCATCACCGATCCTTTCTCCATCGGAGTCCTTCTGGTCGGGATTGGCTATTTCTGGGCAGTTATCGCAGACCTGGCCTACACCGTCCGTGTCCGTATCGTTTTGATCGGGGTTGGCCACGTGAGGGCAGTTGTCACAGGCATCCCCCAGGCCATCACCGTCAGTGTCCTTTTGATCGGCGTTAACTTTGGCTGGGCAGCTATCGCATGCATCGCCAATCCTATCTTTATCGGAGTCCTTTTGGAAGGGGTTGGCAGTCTTTTGGCAGTTATCACAGGTGTCTCCTATGCCGTCACCATCCGTATCCACCTGATCCTTATTGCCGGCCTTCTTGCAGTTATCGCATGCATCCCCCAAGTAGTCCTCGTCAGAATCTTTCTGATCGGCATTGACTACGGCCGGGCAATTATCACAGGCGTCCCCAATTCCGTCTGAGTCGCTGTCATTCTGCTCGGGATTAACAACCTTGAGACAATTATCGCAGACATCTCCCAGGTCGTCTCCATCAGAATCCTTTTGATCGGGATTTGCCATGGCCGGGCAATTATCGCACTTATCACCGGCGCTGTCCTTATCTATATCGATCTGATCGGGGTTGACGACCTTTAGGCAGTTATCGCATCCATCCGCTATTCCATCCATATCAGAATCAGGTCTCACGAAGGTCCTGAAAGCCCAGTCGAAGTTAGTGGTCAGACCGACACTTGCCTCTCCTTCAGCGTAGGCATTGCTGTTGCCCCTAAGATTGAATATGTTAATACTGTTGTTACTACTATTGCTATCACTATTGTTTCCGCTGTTA
>DAXJ01000095.1:5373-23657 GCA_002506335.1 Methanosaeta sp. UBA114 | reverse complement strand
ATCCTGAAGACGTACTTGAAGCCCTGGTACATCTTTACAGGCTCACCTAGGGCAATGCTGTTCCAGAAGCCTAGGAGCACGGGCTCCAGGGTTATCTGCCGGGAGTAAAGCGCCGCTCCAGTCGAGGCATTGTATATCCCGAAATTAAGAGGACTTGATGTATTATTGCTATCTACCCTGCTCACACCAATGCCCGTCAGGTAGCCGGACTTCCCGGCTGTGAAGGACTGCCATATATCCTCCCCTGGAAGGCCGTTGTTCGCCTGGGGCGACTCCTGGTCCAGGAGTGGCGGATTGGCTGCGTTGCTGCAATTGCCCGGGGTTTCGCTCACGCTTAAAAGGCCAGATGATTGGGCATCCTCGTCGGGAGGTGCCCCCAGCACTACGATAGGACTGGCTGCCATGAAGAGGGCGACAAGCGCCACGATGCGGAGCCTGTTCCAGGGTGGTTGGCTTAGTGTCATCCAAATCTCTCACTCAATTTTTATACAGTTATCGCCCTTAAAAGATGCCTCTTACTATATATTTTTTGCGTATTAGATTCCCCAGGCAAGTTAAAATTAATAAAGCTCCTAATTTACGGCGAATTTTATTTCTCGCGTTTTCCCATATCCCAAGGGGTCTATGGATACTATCGTCGATCTTCCTGTGCCTAGCACCGGACTTGAAGGTCATCAAGCCAGAAGGTTATGAACTGTTCATTGTCACGGCCAGAATCAGAATCATGAAGCTTAGCCAGATGGTCCTCACGGGCGAGCCTCGATTTCACCTCCACACCTTCAAGTATCTTGGGCGGCCTGGGCTGAGGGGCTTGGCTCGGCTCCGGCTCGAGAGGCGCTCTGCAACCTCGCATCCTCGGCAAAGATCACCCTCCAGAAAAGAAATGGAGGTCGAGGAACCCGACGCCTAAAAGGACCTATGTAAAAACAGGGGGAGCGTGGCCTGGGACCATGCTTTCTAGTATTTTACGTATAACGGCTATCCCTCGGAGAAGAATAGATAACCAACCTAGTAGAGAGGGTCCCATTAAATAAGTGCCTATGAAATTAACGTAAGTTATTTATGCAACCTGTGAGATATGACCCCTAGATGGGGGAACTTATCCGTGGGTGAAGAAGACCTCAAAACTATAAGAAGCAACATCAGAGGAAAGTGCCTATCCTGGCAAGCCGGTGTAACCTCCGTATCCGGCGTAACTGGTAGTGTCAGGAAAAGGTACCTCGGACTGACTCCTGGAAAGGAGGAAGTTGAGAGGGTCTCCCGGCTGGCAGCAGATGCCGAGAACATGATCATAAGCAAGGGAATCTCCTACGTCTACCCTGTTTCATGGGACTGGCGGGATGTAAGCGGCAAAGATTGGACCACACCCATCAGGGATCAGAGCGGCTGCGGTGCATGCGTCGCCTTTGCCTGCGTGGGCATGATTGAGGCCAATATAAAGATCTCCAAGAAAAGCCCTCTCATGAACCTGGATCTGTCAGAATGGGATCTTTTCCATAATGGCGGAGGAAACTGCGCATATGGCTGGATCTTTACGCCTGCCATGAAGTACGCCCAGTCTAAAGGAATATGCAGCGAGGAATGCTATCCTTATCTTTCCGATGATTCGCCGTGCCCCAGTAGGGACAGCAGCGCCATGAGGATTACCCAGTGGAAGCTCATCACCAATAACTCCCAGGCCAAGGAGTGGCTCTACAAGACAGGTCCCATAGTCACGGGATTCGAGGTTTGCGATGATCTCTTCTATTACACCGGCGGCATCTATTCCAACACCTACGGGAGCCCTGCAGGCGATCACGCCGTCTGCATAGTGGGGTACAACGACGCTGAGCAGTACTGGATATGCAAGAACAGCTGGGGCAAGGGCTGGGGCGAGAACGGCTGGTTCAAGATAGCCTACGGCCAGTGCGGTTTTGGGGCCAAGTACGGCTTTTACGGTGTAAGCCTGACTCCCAACCATGATATCATCATGCCCAAGGAGGGCAGAGCCTTTGCCAAGTTCGTGAGTAAGGGAACTGCCTCCAACCACGAGGTCAGGCTCCACTACCCAAGTGATACTCTCATCTTCCAGGCCACTGCTGAAAACATCGGCAAGAGTTTCGAGATAGGTACCTTCAGCGCTGGAACCAATCTGACCTTTGAACTCAAGACCTCTGACGGCAACACCTACTTCTCAGATAGCTCTCTCAATGCCGACGGCTGTGATCATGTCAGCGTCTCCCAGATTGGCACGTATACGTGGAAGCTGGGGTGGGAGGATCTCTACGGCCTTGGAGAGGCGGATTACAACGACGTGGTCATGCAGGTAGGCATCTACGATAAATCGGGGGACGACCTAGTGCTGCCCTTAGCTGGTAAGGTCGCGGTGACCTTAAAGAGTAAGAACACTGCCAAGACCGACGAGTTCAGGACCTACTATCCCACGGAAAATCTTATCTTCACCGCCACCAGCGATAACCTGGGCAAGACCTTTGATCTGGGCGCCTACCAGGCAGGGGCGAAGATCGGCTTTGCCATAAGGACATCGGATGGCAATACCTTCTACTCGGATAGCGCCTTGAACCCGGATTCGAACGTCCACGTCAGGAAGTTGGCTACCGGATATAACAAGTGGGAATACCGCTGGGAAGACACTTTAAACCCCAAGGATACCGATTACGATGATCTGATAGTCATCGTAGAGATCCTTACCGCCACCGATGACGATATAGTCCTTCCCAGGACCGGAAAGGTGAGGGCCAGGTTCGTGAGTAGAAGCACATCCCAGAACAACGAGTTCAGGCTCTACTCTCCCGTGAACAAGACCATCTTTCCCGCCTCCGATCTGAACGTTGGGAAGACCTTCGACGTCGGAACCTTCAATATCGGCACCAGGCTCGTCTTTGCCATAATGACCCCCCAGGGAACCTTCTACACCAACAGCTCGCTGAATGCCGATGGAAAGGATCACGTAATAAAGATGGCACTGGGCACTACCAGGTGGCAGCTGCGCTGGGAAGACCTGCCAAAGCTTGCTGACACCGATTACAACGACCTAGTGGTGGAGATAAGCATGGCCTGATAAATTTAGGGGAAAAAATCAGTCGCATGGCAGCCAGTCCACGCTGACCTGCCCCGGGGTGCTGTTGGACCAGAGCTGAATGAACTTCTCCACGGAGAAGACCCCCCTGTCAGATCTTCCACGATCCTGCCCAGCAGTCTGTGGCGCCCCTTGCAGTCAGTCATGGGGCGCCAACCCGAGACTGCCAGGCTATATAGGCCTGGCCTATGACGTTGGAGCTGATGCTGGCCGCCAGGGACCCCTGGCAGGCAACGAAGCAGCCTGCCTCTGAGCCGTAGAACCTGGTATTGACCTTGGTGTTCCTATCCAGCTTCTCTATATTGTTGTAAGCCTCGGTAATGCTGGCCCCCCCGCCTCGTAGTTCTTGACGAAAAGGGCATCACTGGACGCACCGTTCTGCATGGATATGTAGAAGGGCATGGGCTTCTCCGCGGAGGATGCCCCAGCCAGGAGCACGAGAACCAGAAGAACTTGTTTTGCCCACACTCACCTACCACCTCATCTTCGGTGATTGTCGTACTACTTCTTTAAGGTATTGGTGAAGGATAACTAGGGTTCTGGAAAAGAGCGCTTGATTGGAAATAATTGAACTAGAACTAGCTGAAATAAAAATCGCTTAATCGAACGTAGATCAGCTAGAATTATCTTAGCAATAGCCTTAGTGAGAATGGCTAGAAAGAAATCTAGGATCACCTGGGTCACCCGACGTATCCCAGCTCCTTTGCCTCGGCAAAGTTCTTATCCGCCTCCTGGATATTGCCCATGTACCGCATCAGGTAGCCTTTGTTCTGCCATGCAACGGCGTAGTTGGGATCGAGCTGAAGGGCCTGGTTGTAACTCGTCCGGGCATCATCATATCTTCCCAGCTGATAAAGGACCAGCCCTCGGTTGCTCCAAGCGGTGGGATTAGCAGGGTCCGAAGCTATGGCTGAGTTGAAACTGTTCAAGGCCTCCCCATAGCTGCCGGTGTATGCCTGGGCTATTCCCTTGCTTATCCAGCTATCGACATAGTAAGGGTCGATCTTCAAAGCCTCATCGTAGCTGGTGAGGGCATCATCATACTTGTTCAGAGCAGTTAAAGCAATAGCCTTTGTTGGTCCAGGACTCCTTGTTCGATGGGGCCAAGCGTATGGCCTCCTCAAAGACCATCATAGCACCATCGTAATTGCCCTGGTTGGCCAGAGCCTTTCCTTTGTTGTTCATGATCACTACGTTGGCGGGATCGGACTCCAAGGCTTTGTCATAGGCCTCAACGGCCTCTCCAAAGCTGCTATTGAGGAAGAGTCGGCCACCTATATTGGACCAGAATATGACGCTATTGCTCTCCATATCGCTCCCGACTGTACTGCTGTTATTGGAGCTCTCGGCCGTAATGCTCTCTATGGCATTCTCGGCTGTATTATTTTCGGCAACGTTCTCAGTAGTGTTACTTCTAGTAGCATTATTCTCAGCAGTATTGTTCTCAAATGCGCCCGCATAGGTGCTGCTCCCTGCGATATTCTCGGTGGTATTATTCTTACCGGCGCTATTCTGCCCAAGAGCTGGCCCTAGCATCAGCATAAAAGGAAGGGTCACGCCTACTATGGCGATGATAGAATAGATAGAGGGCTTCATAGGGCCCATTGTATATCTAGGGGTAACTATTCCTATGGTACTTAGACTTAGATAATGCTTGGATGCAGTGCAGCCAGGCCACGCGTGCCCCCCCGGAAGTGGTGTTGGGGAAGAGTGTTAGAAAAGCCTGGACCAAGAAGACTCCTGTCAGATCTTCGATGCTGCTGCTCAGAAGCGAGTGGCGGCCGGTGGTACCGGGTATCGGATCTACGGACCACCCATAGGCCAGGTGGCCCTGACCTATGGCTCTCCTCCAGGTGGGTTTGGATGACGGCGGTAGAGAGGGCATTGGCGGGGCATCCTTCGGGATTTACCAGGCTTAAGGCGTTTGTGTTTATCTGAAGATGCTCAAAATTGCTGTAGGCTTGGTTGATGGATGCCCCGGCTGGGTAGTTCTTGATACAGATGGAGGTGGACCAATTTCCATCATAGGTCCGGCAGAAGGCTATATCGGTCAAGATGAGCAAGGCTAGGGTCAGTATCAGGAAGACACGCAGATCCTTGGATGTGCCTCGAAGCGTAGGGATATTATATCCGCGGCTAATCATAATGGAAGGGATAATTACTTTGGAATTATTTAGGAAATAGTAATCTAAGGGCAGTAATAATCTTTAGAGTATTTCTGGGCAGTCGTGCCCTAGGATGCTTTGCTTTTAGGGAGCATGGCAAGCCTTTTCGGAGTTCTATCCACAAGCACGGTTCTATTCTTGGCAAGATTTTTAGATCTACTATATCAAAAAGAGAGAATGAAGTGCATGCGAATATGGTGGCTCCTGGGACATACCATATCCAGTGGGCTCACATGATAGAGCGCTCAAGGGATTGGCATTACTGGAAGATCTTGGATATGCAGACGAATACCAGATATGTGCTGATTTACGATGCGAATTGAGGATTATCCCTCGGAGAATCGAGCGGTTCGGACCTGACGGGATATACGATGATCTGCGGCAGGAGCAATAGATCGGGTACCTTCGTCTTTTGCCTCAAGCCTACTTAGGGAGCCTTCCTTTCTTCTATTATCCTTTTGATGAAGCCAAGTGCTTTAGAGGACTATCACTTTATCCGCCCAGAGCTTGCTGAAAGGCCTTCCCTCAGAAATCGACTAGGTAACTCGTACAGTGCTTGATCGCCCTCGCGGCCAGGTATACGAGCTCCTTAAACTGTCGAGATCATATGCTTTGGGGCTATTTGCATCCCTTACATTAACTGCTCACATTACCCTGTACCGTGGCCCATCTCCGCCCTCCGGGACCTCCCATCTGATCAACTGGCGTGGACACTTCAAACGGCAGGTCTGGCAATGTAGGCAGTTGGATGGACTTAAAACAAACTTGCCATCCTCGAATTTATATACCTCCGCTGGGCAGAAGAGAGTGCATGGGTAGCATCCGAAGTCTCTAAAGCATTCCCCTGCCTGGCTCGATTCACAGGTGGCGACATGGGATGGCTCATCTTCCCGATGCGTCGTTCCTGAAAGGCTTACTGCCGTCAGCCTATCGATATCGCCGATCAGTTGCCTTTTAAGATGCGCTTTTCTCATGCCTTCGTAGCTGGGTTTGGTATCAAGCTTTCCTGGTACCCATGACTGGAAAAAGGATAAAGGTATACCTAAATAATTGCCTAATCTTCCGGTTCTGGAGAAGATCTGCCGGTAGTTGCGGGATGCATTCAGCTCCTTCATCACGAAGCTCTCGCCCAATATATCTTGATATCTTTTCAAGGATCGGGCCGTAAAGTCCTGTTTTTCAATCGCTTGATATATGGCCTCCCCTGCGGAGATTCCGGACTTTATGGCATAGCGAAGTCCTTTTCGCTTCATTGCATTGGTAAGGCCAGCTGCGTCTCCAACGATTATAGCCCCATCAGCTACCAGCTGTGGAACTGAATAAAAGCCGCCTTCAGGGAAGGTTTTAGCACCATAAGCCACCACCTCGCCGTCCTTGAGGAAGTCCTTAATCATGCGGTGGGATTTGAAGATCTGCAGCTCATGCTGTGGGTTAAGGTCAGCATATCGCCAGTCGAGAGAGACCACCAGGGCCACGGCCACAAGGTTATCCCTCATGCTATAGATGGAACCGGCTCCGTAAACATCGGGCTGCAGGGGAAAGCCCAGGGTGTGTATAACACGGTTGCGCCCAAAAGTATTATTTTCGGGCAGCTTGATTATTTCCTTTACACCCATGGCATAAATCTGGGGGTTTATCCCATGGTTAAGATTGAACTGCTTCACCACTTTTTCCGCCAGTTGTCCAGCGGAACCCTCGCCCAGGACGGTGACTTTGGCCTCTATTGTTTCTCCGGGTGCATAGTTGGAAAGAGGCTGCCTTTCTTTATCCAGGCCCTTATCCCCCAGCTTGATGCCTTTAACCCTACCCTTTTCGATGATAATTTCTTTGGCTGCAAAGCCGGTGTATATTTCAATTCCGAGCTTGGTTGCGATTCCCGCCAGCCAATTCATGAGCTCGCTTATGGACAGCGCATAGGCGTTCTTGTTTTGGAAGGACGGTGGGATGAGGAAGTCTGGAATCCGAAAAGCCGTGTTGCTTCCTGTTAAGAAATAAAAATCATCTTTTATTATCCTGCCGGCGAGCAATTGTTGGGTGAACTTGTCCTCTTGGTTATTCTGCCATCCCGGCAATAGTTCGTCTAGGATATCGCCTTCAATAATAGCTCCAGATAAATGGTGATGACCGATCTTCTCGGCCTTTTCAATGACTACGACCGATTGATCTAAGCCTTTTTGATGGAGCAGCTGCTTTAGTTTAATAGCTCCTGCTAAGTTGGCAGGGCCCGCTCCGATAAAAAGAACATCCACTTTATTTAGCCCATTTTTAGATTTATCCATGATATTGCGCCTCATGAATTCAATACCTTTATGAGCTTAGGGACTAGCTCTTCGAAGTTCCCCACCATGCCGAGATCGGCAATCTTGAAAATATTGGCATTTGGATCTTTGTTTATTGCCAGGATGATATCCGAGTTTTGCATGCCGCTGAGGTGCTGGACCGCTCCAGAGATGCCGACGGCGACGTAAAGTTTGGGTTTCACCGTTTGACCTGTCTGCCCCACCTGATGGCCCCGGTCGATGAACCCCTTTTCCACTGCAACCCTGGATGCTCCTACCATGGCCTTTTCTCCAAGGAACCTGCCCAATGCATCAGCCAACGCCGGTATGCAGTTCTCGAAGCCCTCTTTAGTCTTGCAGCCCCCGCCCCCTGCCACGAGTATGGCTGCATCCTTTAGCTCTGAGGCAGCCGGGATCTCTTCGGATGAGATGATCTTCACGGCAAAATCAGATTCGTTAAGCTTTGGCTCGTACTTGATTACTTCACCGATCCTCTTTTCATCCGGTTTCATTGCCTGCATCACTCCCGGCCTGACCGTGGACATCTGCACCTTTGAGTTCTGAGTGATGATGGAGGCCATGATGTTCCCTCCTAAGGCAGGCCGGGTCTGCTTCAAAATAGCTGTATAATCCTGAGTTCCTCTCTTAAAATCAATGATATCCAAGGCGGTACAATCAGCCGTGAGACCGGAGTTTGCCCTGTAAGCAACTCTTGGAGCCAGCTCTCTGCCTAAGGGCGTTGCGCTAAATAGCACTATCTGCGGCTTATACTTGTCCAAAAGCTCGCAGACGACCCTTGAATAAGGAACAGGGTGGAAGTCACAAAGCCGATCATCCGTTATCATGTAGACTTTATCCGCCCCGTATGAGATCAGCCTGCTGGCTAACTTGGGATCATCTTGTCCAATGATTACCGCTCCGACCTTTGTCCCAACCTGAGATGCTAGCTCCTGGGCTTTTCCCAGCAGTTCGAAAGAGGCCTGGTGGATCTCATCCTTATCATGCTCCGAGATTACCCACACCTCGCCTGTGTATGTTGGGCTCTTGCCTTTCGGCAGCTGATAAGATGCTTTGGCGGTTTCTTGAACTGATGGTCTAGATTTGCTTTGATAGGTATCCCTTAATAGCCCTGCCATTTTAGCTAAATCGGACTCGAAGATACATCTCCTGGTTCTCACATCCCTTGGAGAAAATATCTTAAAAACAGTTGTGCGTGATCCAGCCAGGCCTATTCGTGATTCATCTCCGTTTACGTCCGCCGCACTCCACCTGATCAGCCTCTGGGAGTTAGCCCACCTCGTCCTTTCGAAAGTGGCATTGGGGTGCCGGGTCCAGTTAGTAATCGTTATCATGAATGGATATGTTACTGGAGAGACGGTCTGTGTCCCCTGTCTTGAGATTCGCTTGATATATAGGTGAGTATTATTGTTATTATCGTTATTGTTTCTACTGATGCTAAAGGATGTGGCATATGCAATATGAGCGATTTGCAGCTCTTCAGCAACCTGAGGCGGCACCTGAGCCGTATCACCATCTACCGATTGCATGCCGCTGAGGATGATGTAGTTCCTATCGCCTTTGAATATATCTTTCTCTATTTTTCTGATGGCCGCGGCCAGAGGATAAGCGGTTGCGGCGGTATCAGCTCCCCCTAGCTTCCTATCGGTGAGCAGGACGCCGGTATCGGCACCAACAGACAGGGCATATCTTAATACTGCATCGGCAAAAGGCGGTCCCATGGAAAGGGCGACTATCTGCCCCGGCATCTCCTGGCGCATGGCCACCGCGAAAGCGATCGCTTGCTTATCCAGCTCGTTGCAGACGTTGTCCAGGAGGCCCCTTTTAAGAATACCCTTATCCCAATCCCATGCATCCTCAGGAATGTTTTTTATATCCGGCACTTGTTTCATCAAGACGATGTAATTCATATTATCACTTTCTGCTTTTTATTGCCTTGATTGGATGATGGAACCACAGCTATGAGGTTATTGATCTCTTTCTGAAGGGCGTCTTTGAGATGAGGAGCGAAACCTAATTCAATACAGTTGCAAGCGCAGATAGCTCTATCGGGCTTCTCACTTGCCTCAGGTTTTCCTGGGGGATAAGCTGTTTTGTTCACTGGTCTGCCCTTCATCAATGAAACTAGTTTGTGTGTATTTGTACTTAACTGTATACTGTGCATTATCGTACGTTGCGCATCATTGGGTCAATAAACACGTTAACGCTGAGACATCTCCGATGAGGTGGGATAGCCTAGCCCCAACCTAAGGGCTATCTTTCCTCCTATGGCATCATCAGGCCTTTGCGACAATATTCCAGGGAATTGAAATAGACGCTCCAAAATTCCCTCAGGGCGGTAGATCATAAGGGGGTTATCCACACTTGACCACAAACGCCATAGGTTCAAGGCATGGCTTTTCCCATGACCAATGCATCATATCAGCGCATGTTTTCCCTAGGCTGGCCCTCTATGGCAAACTTAAACTTTAGCGGCAGGTTTTGAGGCTCCTGCCATTCCTCTGGGATTATACCTGAAGCCAAGAATCCAAGTAAACTATGAATAAGAAGTTACAACCTTCGCGCAAGATCCACAGATCTGTGACACATATGGAGCCTTGAAACATAGTGCCTGATTGACATCAGGACCACTTGAATCAGGGCCTCTGAATGATCTATATCATCTTGAGATAACTCTTTTATTAGTTCTTTTAGCTCCTGGCAGGTCTGATTTGCTATTTTAACATAAAAAAGTTTATTTTGTCGATACTATCTTTATCACATCCCCATCCTTCAGCTCGTGCTCCCCTCCAAGCCTCCTCTTGCTCTTGGCATCCACTGCAAAGAGGAAACCCTGTCCGATATCCGAATGGATTCTAAACGCTAAGTCCTTAGTAGTAGACCCGCGTTTCATGAGGTAAGCATCCGGTAGCACACGCCCCTTGTTGTCCGTGAACTTGGTTTCGTCTTCCACCGGATAGATCACGATGTAATCCAGGAGATCGAAGACAGCCCTATTGATGCACTCTTGAATCCCAGTTCCACCGTACTCCTTCATGATGGCACTGATCTTCTCCAGTCCTGCCTGCTGAGCCTTGCTGAGCTGGCCCTTCACGGTGAAATCCTTGTCTCCGGGCAGGTACTTTATGAGGCCCGCCTTATCCGCGGTCCTGAGAGCAATCTCCGCCGCACCGGACACGGGTATGACCTTCTCGCCGGTCAAGGAAATGAGCCTGGATACGAAATCCTTGGGAGCCACATCCACCTTGTTGGCGGCAATGATCAAGGGCTTGCTGTAGACTCTGAGAAGTCCGGCAAATCTCTTTAGGTCCTCCTCCTTCCAGGCGCCGGGATCGGTCTTCATATCAGCGAGGGCCCTTCTGATGTTGGGTTCGCTTACCCCTGCCCCGCCCAGCTGGTCGAAGATTATCTGCTCCGGCTTTCCTCCGAGGGCCTTGTAATTCCTCATGAGCTTTTCCCAGTTCCTCTTGAGGATACCGTAAATCCACATGCCTATCTCGTACTCGAGGAACTTGACGTCCTTCACTGGATCATAGTTGCCGATGCCTATGGGATTACCCTCGGCATCGGTGCCACCCGATGCATCCAGGACGTGGATCACCGACTCGGCCACGCGGAGGGCGTCCAGGAACTCATTTCCCAGGCCCTTGCCCAGGTGGGCATCTGGGACGAGACCGGCCACATCTATGAGCTCTATAGCCACGAACCTCATCCCATCCACGCACCTGCCGCAACCTTCGGTAAGCCCAATCTCCAAGCAGGGGCAGGGAACCCGAACGTAGGAGACGCCGTGGTTGGCATCGATGGTGGTGAAGGGGTAGTTGGCAATCTCCACCTCGGCCATGGTGGCCGCTTTGAAGAATGTGGACTTGCCTGAGTTGGGCTTTCCAGCCAGCCCTACGGAGAGCATATGATCATTACCGCCCTTTCTCTAAACTAGGATTACCGCTTTACTCCAAAGTTCTTGATCTCAGCCGACTTGAGGTTGAACCTCTTTTCCTTGTCCCCGGCCAGCTTCTTAGCAAGGGCTAAACCCTTCTCTGAGATTGCCTTCTCCTCCATGGCACGTGCGGCCACGGCTGAGCTGTAGAGCTTCTCTCCTACAGGGGTCCTGGTGAGAACGGTAGACCAGCCGCCAGGGGAGCCTACGCTTCCAACGGAAATGTCGCCCATCTCCGAGGCGAAGTCGAAACAGGGACCGCAGCCTACGTAGGTGTACTGATCGGTCTCGGCTATGGGCACCTCATGGGCTTTGCCTGACTTATCTATGACCCTGAACATGCCCTTCTTGATCTCGAACTTCTCCACCTGCTTGGGATCCAGGTTGAACTTACCCTTGACCAGGCCGTTCATGAGGAGATCGTAATCGAAGTTCTCCATACAGAATAATCCTATCAGGAGGGCGATCTTCTCCTGGCCTATCTCGTAGGGCTCATCGGAGAGCTTGAGCTTTCTCAGGGCCTCTATCTGGCAGGGCGTGCCTACAAAGGCGATCTTATGACATCCTTGATCGAGGGCCTGCTGAACTCCAACAACGCTGTTGGCTATGGTGTACTTGGTTCCTGCAGCGGCAATGACCTCCTCAGGGGTTCTGGCGACCTTGGGCACTGGGTTCCAGTTCTCATCCCTGTCCGTGATCACGGCACAATCTATCTGGCCGCTCTTCATGGCATGAACCAGGAGGGCTGTGACCACACCACCATCCTGGACCTTGCCCTGAACGGGCGATGCCTTTGCCGAGGCCGCCATGGTGTAGATGCCAAGGGCCTCATCGGAGGCTCTGACTCTTCCAAAGAGCTTCTTCTCCAAGGCCTCCATGTCCAGGAAGGTCCTAGGGCAGTAGGCAAAGCACAGGCCACATAGGGGATCATACTCATTTAATGAAGGCCTGTTCTCCTTGTGGGTGATCCTGGGGCAGAAGGCCTCGCAGGTTCCGCACCTGCAGCAGATCTCGGGGGTGATAACCTTATGCTCCAGCTCTCCGAATCCATACTCGAGGTAAGTAGGCTCAGTATATTTTTCCTTGGCAGCCATGGTCTGAATCTCCAAAGTGGTAGCTTATGGAGGAAGCTCCAGGCTAAAAGCTTTTATGGTTCGGGCCGTCTGGATCTATCATGATTCTGGGACTGGACATCGGAGGGGCCAACACGAAGGCTGGAAGCGCGGACGGTTCCTTCGCCAAATCCGTTTACCTGCCGTTGTGGAAGGAAGCTCCTTTGGTCGAGGTCCTGAGGGAAATCTCTGGGGAAAAACCTGCAGCGTTAGGGGTGGTCATAACCGGAGAGCTGGCGGATTGCTACAAGAGCAAGCTTGAGGGAATTGAGAGCATTATGGGGGCCGTGAGGTCGGCCTTCACCTGCCCCATAAGCTTCTGGGGATTCAAGGGATTCCAATCAGGGAACCTCATGGAGCTGGCTGCAGCGAACTGGTCTGCCTCTGCAACTCTGATCGCCCAGGATATCGACGATTGCCTCTTCGTGGATATGGGAAGCACCACTACCGATCTGATTCCCATCAAAGGAAAGGCTCTGGCTGCGGCCAGCGACTACATGAGGCTGAGAAACGGAGAGCTGGTCTATACAGGCCTTCTAAGAACCTCCATAGGGGCGCTCATGCCATCTTCTCGCATCGACGGCGCAGATGTTCCAACATCTCCTGAGCTCTTCGCCATCACCGCCGATGCCTACCTAGCCCTGGGGGAGATCTCGGGAGACCAGTACGCCTGCGATGCTCCCGATGGCGCAGGAAAGGACCATCTATCGGCCAAGAGACGCCTGGCAAGGCTGGTATGCGCAGACTTGGAGGAGCTGGGAGAGGCCGGTGCCATGGCCATCGCAGAGCAGGTCAGGGAGAGGCAGCTCGATCTCCTGGTCAGGGCCATCTACAGGCAGTCTGAGATGCGCGGCCTGGAGCAGGTGGCCGCGGCAGGCATCGGCGAGAGGATCATAGCCCATGCCTGCGATCTTCTGGGTCTCCAATGCATCAGGCTCTCGGAGAAGTACGGAAAAAAGATATCGGATATATTCCCAGCCTATGCCGTGGCCAGGCTTCTGGCAGACCAATAGCCTAAGCTTAAAGCTCTTATTTAACGCCCGTCAATCTGAGGCTAGCTATTTCAAGGCTAGCCTATAATTGGCAGATCAGCCCGACAGCCCATGGGTGAAGGGTGCTATTATTGTTATTAAGAGTGATGTCAGTATCACCCAGGCTAGGAGAACGACCACTGTTCGCGTCAACCTGGCGGCGGCATTGGCCCCCACGACCCTCTCAAATAAACCCTGAACAAAATCCCTGAAGATGTGGCCTCCATCCAGGGGCACGGCAGGCAGGCAGTTGAAGAGCCCTGCGTAGAGGTCGATCCAGCCGATCCACAGGAGGAGGTTGGCTATCCAGAAGAACTCATCTCCCAGGGGCTTTGCCCATCCCACGGGCTCGAAGAGATTGGTTATCCAGCCACTGAAACCTGGAAAGCCCCTGTCCGTGAAGCCCGGAACTCCCACGAAGGGTAGTCCTAGGAGGGTCCCCAGCCCCTGCATGCCGCTTACAGGTATGACCTTGAGGAGATCCAGGAACTGGCTTGCTGGAAACTCCTGAAAAGTTACTCCACCTACGTAAAGGGCATCGGAGGGCGATATCCCTACTCCTATTAGACTCGTGCCGTCGGTCTTGGCCCCCAGCTTCACCTTGAAGGAACCACTAGTAGTGGCTATCTCTATCTCTTGGCCCGGGTGGGTGGAGTTCATGTGGCTCCTGAAGGCAGCAAAAGTCGGTGTGGGATCGCCATCTATCTGGTAAAGGATAGTTCGAGCCTTGACCCCCGCCGCAGAGGCTCCGGAAGCGTTGAAGACCGATGATATGAACACTCCCTTTACCGGCATGCCCTTGAGAACTAGGTCATTCTGTAGGTGGTCATCGTAAATTACCCTCACCGTCGAGGTTCCAGATCTTCCGCTCAGGGCCGAGTACAGGCCCACCATATCCGTCACAGTTCTACCGTTGATCTCGTTGATCGCCATGGACCTCTGGAAGCCCTCCAGGCCCCCTGATGACCCGTCCTGCACGTCCACGACCATGGGCCTGTCGATGGGAGCTATAGTGCCTATGACCGGTCCGAAGAAGAGGGCCATGGCGATGATAGCAACTATGAAATTTGATATGACTCCTGCTGCCAGGATCCTCACTCTGGCCCCTCTGCTGACGATGGCCGGTTTGCTTGGAGTGCCAAAGAGCTCCTCGTCATCGGGCTCCACGAAGGCTGCTATGGGTGCCGCCAGGAAGGCCAACCCCATGGACTTGACCCTGACCCCCTCCACGCGGCTCAGGATGCCGTGGGAGAGCTCATGGACCACCATGGTGACGAAGATGGCGATCCACCCCCAGACGAAGGGTATATACTCGTTCAGACCTGGTACGAGTAGGATGTTTCTGGGGGTGTTGTAGCTGCTGGGCTCTGGGGGCGACCTTATCATGACGTAGGTCATGAGGAGTATCAAGGCCAGGAACCAAGCCATGGCCAGGATCACCAAGGGGATTCCAGCGGTTGCTAATACCCTCCAGAAGGTCTTGGGCCTGGCGAGCTTATTCAAGAGATCTATGCCCATGGTGGTTCTAAGAAAGATCACAGGGCCCCAGGTGGTGATGTTATGTCTCCTCATGAAGCTGCTGTTCTTTATCCACAGGGCCAAAAGCCAGTACAGGCCTACAGCGCCGGCTAGTAAGACCCAGTCCGCGTCGTTGAGCTGTAGTGTGAACAACCTGCTATCTCCGCCGATAATGTTATGATCTCAAGGTATTTAAAGCGGTGGAATGGTCGCCGAGAACACGAGGTGAAAAATCGCGTGTGTGGGACAATTGATTAGTCATTGACGATTATAAGCCAGGCATTAACAAACACCGAAGAAAAAGATGAAGCCTATCAGATAGGCCCTTGCTCGCTCATCTCTTGCTTAGCCATCTCTTGGTGCTTTTTCTCTAGGAAGCTATAGACGTTGCCATGGGGGGCGCCGTCCAAGAGCATCTCTATGGCTGCCCTTGTGATTCGTATCTGTTCCGGATATCCCAGGAGGGAGGCGGTCTTACCGTAGATGGAAAGCTTTACCCCAGTAAGCCTCTCCATGATCTCTCTGGTCCTTCCGTCCTTTCCGATGATCCTTCCCTTCACCCTGGCCATATCGGCCTTGGTTCCCACGGCCTTGGACAGATCCAGGACGTCGAGCATGAGCAGATCATCGTCCAAAATGACCAAGGCTCGCTCAGGAGAAAAGCCCCTGCCTATGGCCTTGACAAGGTCGGCGGCCCTCATGGCCAGGATGGGGTCCTGGGCTTCGGCTATATTTACCGTTCCAGTCTCGCTATCTATTTCCAGCTTGGCCTTAGCCTTCTCTTCTATCAGGGCCTTCATGGAGCCTCCCGGCCCCACAAGGACACCCACTCTCTCTTCAGGAATCCTGATGTGCAATTAATTGCCCTCCTTCTTAATGAGACCTAAGCCTCGACTTGATCTCCTCTTCAGAGCCCAAGCCATGCTTTTTTTGGAAAAACCTGGCGATATTGGCTATATCTCTCTCCAGGAACTTCCTGGCCATGGGGTGGTCCAGGGTTAGGGACTGGCCCATGTCAATGATCACCGGCCCCTCCCAGTAGAGCACATTGTATTCACTGAGATCGGCGTGAACCAGCCCTGCATCATGGTATAATATGGATATATATTCTGAGAGCTGATCAAAGGTGCTTTTAGCATCTTCCTCCTCCAGAACCACATCCTTAAGCTGGGGCGCAGGATGATCCCTCTCGCCTATCAGCTCCATCACCAGGATGTTATCCCTCATGGCTATGGGATGGGGAACTCTAACTCCAACCGCTTCTGCCCGGCTGAGGTTCCTGTACTCCTTTTTCACCCAGGCAGCGACTATGGCCCTTTTGGTGCCCCTGACACGACCAAACCGCGGGTCGCCAGCCAGGTAGTCCTGCATGGCCTGAAAGTTGCTGGTGGAGATCCTGTACACCTTTATAGCTACGTCTACATCGTCTTTTATGGCATAAAAGAGGTTTGCCTCCTTGCCTGTGCTGATAGGCCCTCCCAGGGCATCTATCACACCTTTGCTGGCAAGGTCATAGAGGGTCATCAGGGTGCGCCGATCAAAGACGCTTCCCTCGACCTTATCCGCCTCAGAGTCCTTGAGCCTCGTCCTAAGGACATCTACACGCGTATCTAGCTCTTCTTCGCTGCGCTTACTCATGGAGCGCCTTTAAGGAAACCCTTGCGCTGGAGATAATCGACCTGAGGCCCTGTGTATCTCCAGACCACATCTGCTTTTTCCGCCTGGAAGTCCCACGGGACTATGATTACTACGTCCCCTTCCCTTATCCAGATCCTTTTCTTGAGTTTACCTGGGATCCTGGCCATCCGGGTGACCCCATCCAGGCCTCGCACCTTTATCCTATTTGATCCAAGGAGACTCTCCACATAGCCGAAGAGCTCCCTGTCCTGCTTGCGCGGTAGGCGAACCCTGGTTATGACTCCTTCCTCACCGCTATTTTGGAAACTTCTGTTTTGCAGTCTACCACCTCTAATGATGAAGAAGAGCCCTAATCAGCCCGGAATAAGCTTTTCGTGGCTTTATGAGGAGCTCTTGTCTGTCAGCCAAACTTCGCGTATGATAGTTAAAGGTTGTGTAGGAAACGGGAGCTAATGGGCCCGACGCGATTCGAACGCGCGATCCCCGCCGTGTGAAGGCGATGTCATAACCAGCTAGACCACAGGCCCGACACCAATTCCCTTCCAAGGCCTGTTATTAGTACCTTGCCCTAGTAGGGGGCATCCGTATCGCGTCCCCAGGCCCGGATGAAAGCCTTGAAGGAATGTTTTAAATAGATTTTCGCGAAGCATGGAAGGGAGCCTAAGTATTGAAGAAGTTCCACCCAGGTTATGCCTTATACGAGCGGCAGCTCAAGCGTGAGATCTCAAGGGGTCGCCCTGTAGAGCACGTGGCCATCATCCTCGACGGCAACAGGAGGTTTGCCAGGAAGATGGGACTGCCCTCTGTTCTCGGCCATAGAAAGGGCGCCGATACCTTAGAGAGCGTTCTGGACTGGTGCCTGGACCTGAAGATAAAGCACATCACCGTCTACGCCTTCTCTACTGAGAACTTCAACCGCTGTGAGGAGGAGAAGAGCTACCTCTTCGATCTCATGAAGAGAAAGCTCTTGGAACTGGCGATCTCAGAGAGGATCCACCTCAACCGCGTGAAGATCAGGGCCATAGGCAGGATAGACCTTCTGCCCCGCGACCTCCAGGAGGCCATAACTAAAGCCGAGATCGCCACCAAAAGCTACGACAACATCAACTTCAACGTTGCCATGGCCTACGGCGGCCAGGGAGAGCTGGCCGATGCGGCCAGGGAGCTGGCGTGGCAGGTCAAGGCCGGGTCCATACGGGCAAAGGACGTGAACGAGGAGATCATAGGCAGGTACCTCTACCCACACAACGATAACTCGGTGCCCAAGGTGGACCTCATTATCCGCACCGGCGGGGAGCTTCGCACCTCCAACTTCCTGCCCTGGCAGGCCAATGGCAACGAGTGTGCCGCCTACTTTTGCGCACCTTACTGGCCGGAGTTTAGGAAGGTGGATTTCATGAGGGCCGTCAGAACCGCCCAAGGCCGTAAGGTGCCGTGCGATCAACAAGCTTAATTACGAGAAAGGAGCCATCCAACCTGTTGTCCCGATGGGGTAGTGGACATC
>DAXJ01000095.1:3862-5124 GCA_002506335.1 Methanosaeta sp. UBA114 | reverse complement strand
TCCCGATGGGGTAGTGGACATCCCGAAGGCCTGCGGTGCCCTAACGGTGCAGAGAGCCTTCAACCCGGGTTCGAATCCCGGTCGGGACGCTTTCTTACGGATAAGGAGATTGGGCTAAGGATAATAACGTTAGATTATGGTCGTTTCAGTTCGCCAAACTGGGATGACTTAGAGCTAAACGAAGGCCTTACAAGGATTTTTGCTTTTCTCTAATACGATCAACAACAGAATGAGAATGTCAAAGGGCTGTTAATCAAAATCACAGGTAAAAGAATGGGGTGATAGGGGGATGAAAGAAGTTTTCAATTTCATTCCCATTCGTTCCCCTTAGGCCCAGAGTGCTTCGTTGTATGGAGATTAGTTGATGGACTACTTCTGTAAATGGAGATCCAGGCTCGTTTGCATTAGAAACAATCCCCTGTTTGGATGCTTCCTTTATCGCCTTAGATAAGCGGCCATTGTTACGCTAAAATAGGTCTGTGAAGGAAACGTTATTGCGCTCTCATTTAAGAGCACCTCCTATTTCATAAACGACAAAGCAAATGAGGAGGGAGGAGCTATCTACAACAGCGGCACCATGACCAACGAGGATTGCATGTTCTTTGATAATACGGCCAAGTATGGAAGCGCCATATACAACGCGGGTTATCTGACAGATGCACGGAACTTATTCTACAGAAACCAAGCTCAATGTGGCACTCTCTACAACAGCCGCGCTACGGGCCACACGGTCACGGTTGAGTCCATTTTCATGAAGAACACAGCTGACCAGGAGGGCGAAGCTATCTACAGTCAGAGTACTTTGGATATGAATAATGAAGCAGATTTTTCTGGCGGCGGTATTTTCAACGATACAACAGGCACGTTGAACCTAAACGGTGGTCGCATAGAAAGGAACGAAGTGCCCACCTATACTTACACTGGTGGAGGGGTTTATAATCGGGACGCCCTGAACATAAATGGGTGCAACATAGCCGGGGACACCCCAGATGACATACACGATGAAGGTCCCATCCATGAGTAGCTGTTAATGGAAGACATCAGCCTTCTCTTTTTCATTTACTGCTAACTAGGACCCTTAGGAGGAAACCCCTTGAGAGTTCTACGCGCTAAGACTGTAAATTACACATACCAAGTTACGCCGCTACAAGGACTCCAGATGACCTCCAGAGAATCGAAAGCCCACTCCGCACGCGTTTTTATAAATACGTTTTTGGTCTCATAAGGCAGGGGTGGCGCCCCAGATTTCAAAATCGCTAAAC
>DAXJ01000095.1:0-3587 GCA_002506335.1 Methanosaeta sp. UBA114 | reverse complement strand
GCTGTGCAGCGGTGTTTTAGATCGATATGAGAAGACCAATCCAGTTTATGCCTATGCTCTACGGAATGGAAAGTTTCCAACCGACGAGTTAGTCCAAAGCCCAGGGAAGGGAGGGAGACGGAGGGATCCTCCTGGGGGCCCTCTAAGTTATACCTACTGGCGTAGGCTTTTTACCACCTGATGGAGAGGGACTTGGGGTCCTTCAGCCTAACTGGAGAGGCCCTCTTCTGGGTGCTGAGCTTTGTATATTCTTTGTATATTAGATATCTGCCCTGCAGGTCCTCCTCGTACTCAAAGAGACACTCCGTTAGATCATCCTGCGTCTCCAGGAGGTAGCAGGTTTCTTCTCCAATCTGAGCAGCCTAAATGAGCATCTATAGCCTTTATCACCTCTACAAAAGGAGGCCGGGGGTCAAACTTGATCTTGTACTCCCACTGATTATAATCCAGACTGAAAAGGGTAAGCTACCCAGACCGTGAATGGCAGGTGCAGTATAGCTATCTTATTTTACCTTTTAGGTATATATTTGTATTACTCCCTGCTATTTTTTCGGAAAATTGCCTTCACCGCCTTCATACCTTCACATTAGGTCTAGAAGATAGCGTTTTTAGAGAAGGTGGTTGGGTGAAGGTTGATGAAGGTATGAAGGTAGATCCCCTACAACCCTCACTCAAGGCCGAGCTAGAGGAGGCCACGGCAAGGGTTGTGGAGAAGGAAGCCCACTTCGAGTAGGTGGTCGAGGAGTATACTCCGACCATCCAGGCCGAAAAATGTCCGACTCCATCCAAGTCCCCCCAGCCCCGAGGCCTTGCAGGGAACCTCCCGGAAATACTCCTGGGCCCTGGATGGCGAGAATCAACTGCCTGATCGGGCAGCCTTGCAGAAGGCAGTAAGGAAGACAGCGTCCAGAGGGTAGAAGGAAGGCAAGCATATAGTCCGCTTCACGCTTGCCGAAGCTATTAGTGCCAATGATCTGGCATCGGCATCTGTGGTACTGATGGGAGACGGCTACCGGGAGGCTGGCAAGATTGATAGGAGTGGCCTCAAGATATGGTGGCGGGTACCGCTGGACGTAGCAGGGCCATTGAGTCCAAGCCCGGCTCTATGCCCTTGTGATCAGGGGCCAATGTATGGGGGTTCGTAGTGGATGCCCCCATTCCCGCCACGAGCCAAATGAGGGCTGCATGTCGGAGGCAGGACCTCCTTGGGCTATAGGGCCGAGGGTAATATCCTGGTACAGGACCCTGCCGAGGCAAGGGTAAAGCGCAGATCAAGCGGATATTGGACCGAGCGGCCCCCTATATCATGGGGAGTAACAGTACTCAGACATCAAGAGCCAATGGAAGCATGAGGCCATACTCTAACGCCTGGCTGGATATCCCCATACTAAGCCGGTGCTGAAATTAAAGAGATTACAATCCAAATTACAGAGGTATTTCACGGGCTCGGTTTAACTCGTGGGAGTGGAGAGGGCAGAGCAGGAAGTCCCCGGTCTTCAAGCTGGTCTCGTTAACTCGCAGAGTTAACAGGAGTTACGATGTAGTCGTAACAGGACGAAAGTGGAGCCTTCCCTTGTTACCGCTGATTCTGGCCTGTAGGCCGGGATCTTTCGCCCCTCTCGGCCTCCATGTGAGGAGAAACCCGCGGCCTCCGAAGATGCCAGAATCGAGGTATGGACGATTCCGGGCTAATTTCGGACTATACCCGAGCATTCGTCGCCTGAGGCTCGCAGCCCGACGATTATTTTTCGACGGGAGCGGATGGACGGTAGCCAAACGATAGGGGCATGAGCTAAAAATAGATGTAATGGTAATAAATTCAACCCATGATGGAACGACTAGTCCTGATGAGTGGAATTCTAGTACATCTGGTAATCAACTTAACCCAGGTCAACGAGACCGCCTATCTATTTATCCTGCAACCTGCAGGGGACTTAAACGCAGTACCAGGTAGTTCTCTCACAACTGATTACTGTAATATTCTAACTAGAAGGACTGCCTGCACTGAAGCTGATTGCCTCAAGGATCCAAACGGTTGTAATAAATGCCATGGATGCAAAGGGGCTTCTACTTGCTGCGAAGGAACATCGCATTATTATTGTCGTACTGGAGTCTGTTATTGGGGTCCAGATAATAGATGCACTCAATGTACATGTTATCCAGCATAAACGCTCGTGAGATGAAAGGAGATGGATTTAAAGCTATTTGCATTAACCGCGTGCCTTCTAATAGGCAGCGCGTGCGCACAAGATAATCAGGACCACGATAGCCTCTATACTAGCTTGAATGACTCTGGGATTGGCCCCGACCTGAACGTTGGTTCCGACCTGGACAGTACAGAGCTTGGCTCCCTTCCAAGATTGGACGTATCCTTTCTACAAAAGCTCATAGACGACGCCAGTGACGGCTCATCCATGATAACTAGTGGTATTTTTGTTTTGAGTGGACCACTCATTATTAATAAAAATATGACCCTGATTGGCTCTCCACTCGCCGTTATCGATGCTCATGGGACGAGCCAGATGCTGCAGATAGATAACCCTAGAGCGAGCTTGACCGTGGAAAATTTTCTGTTCATACATGGTAGCGGAGATTATGGTGGAGCTATTACCAGCCAAGCCAGATCATTGACCGTCCGTGATTGCATGTTCTTAGATAACTTAGCTAATTATGGTGCTGCCATTTACCAGAAGGGTGGTAATCTACAGATTGAGAATTCAACCTTCGAAGGCAACAACGCAACCGGATGGGGTGCAGCCATCTATGACAATGGCGGAGATATGCAGGTGGAATCCTCAAAGTTTACCCAGAATCCTGGGTCTTTGGTCATCTGTGCCAACGGTACCCGGCCAAGGCAAGCGCAGGTATCGGTTAGAGATTGTAACGTCTCCAATAACCCAGGACCGTATAACGGTCTGAATTCTGGCGTTGGTGGAGCTATAGCATGCGATAATAGTACTACGCTAATAGAGCACTGCGCCGTCAAAGGCAACAAAGCGCTGGTAGCGAGACAAGATTTTCTTGGTGGAGTTAACGCTGGTTTGATCTTCGCTGGCTCGAATGTAACGCTGAATGATACACTAATCGAGGGTAATAAGGCGCTCTATGCAGTCGCTATCTATGTCGGGCTCGATTCCAAAGTAACGATTAACCGCTGCAACATAAAGGATAATAGCGCGCTAAGAGTCCTCTGCCAGGGAGGGTATACAGGCGGCGACGATGCGGGAATCACCATCCGGAAGGGTTCTGAGGTCAATATGAATGAGGTTACCATCGAAGGCAATACTGCAGAGGGCAATAGCAGCGCTATCGGGAATGCCGGAACGCTAAACCTGAACGAAGGCACGATTATCACTAGGAATACAGCAAAAAGGTACTCGGCAATTGATAATTCAATGTCAGGGATACTCAGCATGGCTAAAGATGCCCATATATTCAACAACTACGACGTTGGTAAACCAGGGGAATCTATACATAGTAAGGGCACACTGAACATAGATGCTAGTTGAGGATATGGAGCACTCTTGTCTCCTTTTTAGGCGCTGATCCTCAGCACGTGTGGTGTGACCACTCCCCCGACTGAAGTC
>DAXJ01000008.1:27756-30830 GCA_002506335.1 Methanosaeta sp. UBA114 | reverse complement strand
CAGGAAGGGCAAGAAAGACCATACAATCTATCACAAGGATATTGAAGAGGTATCTTTTCATCAGAGACCGGTCGCCCCAATTCTATTATGTAGTGCTCCATAACTTAAAGTTAGGGGCAAACGATGCGCAACCACCTGAATTTTAGTCTTTTACCTACCTAGATATACTTAATATCTTGCCAAATATAACCGCTTCTTTTTGTCAGTCCTATCTTTTTTGCTGGTTCATGGATCGAAGTCCCTTCATACCAGGACTTGATAAAATAAAGACGCCTTGATATTCTATCGTCTTTTTCGGCCTTAATCAGCTTTAGTAATTCCTTTCCGCTAAGATCATTATCGATAGATCATTATCGATATGTGTTCACCCTTCTTTAGACCCTGCCATTTTGTTAATATAAGGTAATATAAAAACTTTTGTTAGGGGCTATTATCAATTAACTTTTTGCCTGTAGCTGCATGAGACCTCAGCATACTTCCTGCGTCAGCTTTGCCTGCCTCCGCCATGCGTGAGACCTCCTCCATGGATATAAGGTCCGTATCAGTGATGACATCGAATATGCGTGGGTCCTTTATCCTGTAGAGGGTCCTCTTCCCATCGATTCTCCTATCCACGAGGCCTGCACCGTACAGGATATTCAGGTGCTTGGATATGGTGGACTGAGATCTCTTGAAGGCGGGAAGGATCTCATATACGCACTTCTCTCCCTCTGCTAGGTACTCCAGCAACTCTAACCTTATTGGATCTCCCAGGGCGTTGAAGATCTTAACCCTCAAATCGTTTATTGGTTTAGGAGGCATAAGGAGATGTTTTCCACATGAGTATATAAATCCTTTATGCTGAACAATGGAGGGTCCCAGGGCCTTAGGAGACCTGTTTCAGCTATATTCCAGCTAGTAGTGTATAGGCCCCGGGGCGGCGCAGGCGGGTGGAGGAGAGCAATTATCCAACCTGCCCTCCCGCTTTGGACAGTCTAAAGTTTCCTTTGCAGCTCTCCTTAAAGGTATCATTAGGCGCGTCTAATTTATAATTAATGATGTTTATATCGTAATAGCCATACATGGCGATCAAATGGGTGAACATGCTACCGCAGTTTCTAATACCCTGGTTTCTGTTACGTAACAGATGCACAAGGCAGAAACGATATTACTTGGTTATATCGAGATATTACGAAGAGAGTATATTCGCTAATCAACTTAAGAAAATGATATAATGAGTATAATACGATAATGGCCAGATGAAAAACTTGGGGACTATTGGATCGTTAGTGGTATTCTATAGTAAGCCTAAATAGTTTTTAAAAAACTCCAGAACCGGTATTTATAATCAGGTAAGGGAGATGGAGCGTCCCTATGAGTTCCAAGATAGCTGTGGCATAGGCCAAAGACCGAAGCTCTACCCAAGTATTGATAGCCCCACTTACTCCCAGAGCTATTAATATAAGACCGCTTAAGAGCATGAATCCCCATGTAATAACCGGTGCGTCCTGAATATACAAGCCGCTCATAGCATTCTACATTCTATATTCAAGGCAGGTGTTCTTCGAGGTCTTCCCAGACAGTACCGTGGCCTCTAACCATTGAGGCAATGATGAATCCTCGGTACCATTTGGACGCCTTTGCCCTACATTGATCGATCTATTCATCATCCGGTGATCATGGCCTCTATCATTTCTATAAGGTTTAGGACATTCAAAAGTGTTATCCGCTCAGGACCGGTTTCCATCAGGCCTTTGAGTTTCCTTGATACCTTTATCGATATTAGCCACGGCAGCCATAGTTAAATTTGTATTCATAGATTAACGCCTTGGTACTACAATCGAGGAATGTTTGTGCCAATATTTATAACTCTCACTCCATAGCCTTACATACTGCTATAACAGGCATATGTGGTTATATAATCGTGCGATTTATATACCAACATCGTCTACGAACTCTTGCTAAGATTGCAGAGTTAGCAGGGGTCTCGGCGATAGCTACCGGTTTTATCTGAATACCATGGGGATCTAAAATCGGAATATAGGCTTTGGATCTTAGCTTCTTTGATCCTGGCCTTTACCCCATTGGCCGATGCCATGACTACGAGCTTTAGCGGTGGCAGTGGGGGAGACTCTTATGAATCATCTGCCATTTTCCCGGCTGATGACATGTTATTCAGTGAATTGCAATGCCCTCCCAGGCGAGGGTGGCCTTTCCAAGACCATAGGTGACCGCGGAAATCTGAAGGAGAACCATTCATACATGGACATCCAGGGATCTTATGTTGAAGTAGGAGCCAAAGTTATCAAGGGGGATAGATATGATTACAGCTATTCCCGCTCTCCAGAGAACCTGGACCAAGCAGAAGCTACCCATTCTTAAATGTTGGAAATATATATCAATGCCTAGTCCGAGGCCAAAAATACCAGGGGCTATGAAGCTGGCTCCAATATTGAGGCCGGAAATGGCGGTCTTGATGGTTATACAAGCTCTGCATAAGCAAATGGCCGTAGTGTCTTGACACCTCAGGATGCGGATAAGTATAGCGCATATGCGGGTGTTAAGGTAGCAAACGGCGGGCTCAACTTGTACTCAGCAGAATCCTCTATAGATAACCGGCGCCAACAAGGTCAACCATGAGTTCTTTTCAGACTAAGCGAGCTCCATCTATGCTTGTACCGGTGCCTATAACCTTGTTGATAACAAAATAAATCCAGCACGCAACGCATCTCATGCCCACTCCTCTACGCATGTAAGCGAGGGCGGCCTCTATTGATATAGCGAATCCACAGCGAATTCTTACGATGCAAGAGCCAATCAGTGTGTGGGAGCGGGTTATGCGAAGTACATAGAGCCCTCTTAGGATCCTCCAACGCGTTCGGAATGTGCTCGAAGGGCGATTCTGGAAAGAATGGCAAATATAATTCCAATTGCGCAGATGTTCTAAACGAGGTGAGATAGGGATATCTGCATCTAGGCGTCAGCACTTATGCAAGTGATCATGGCTCAGGTTTGGATCAGGAACCCCCTCCAAGGTATTCTGAGCGCCTCAAATCCGTGGCCTAGACATATATCGGGAATGACGATCGGCATCG
>DAXJ01000008.1:17905-27362 GCA_002506335.1 Methanosaeta sp. UBA114 | reverse complement strand
GTCTCAGCTCATCGGAATCTACTATGCCAAGGCGACAGAGGTCAAAGCCATTATTTCTTACCTAGACGACAATTGAACTAGGACCACCGGTAAAGAGAACAAACCAATTGTAACTGATGGAAAGTTCGAGGCCGAGAATATCCACGCTCAGGTTGATGATCAAGGCTCTGAGGCGGGGATCAAGTAACATTGCGGGCAGTCTCTTCAGGTCTCGGCTTGGGTCTGCTTAGGAAGAAGGCTTATGGCTCATTTCTTTATATTTTTTAAGCTTCAAGTCGGAGTTGACTACGCCTTAAAACCTTTCACTGGATTGCATAGTTAACAGAGAGCCTTGCACCAGCTCCTGAACCAATCTACTGTATTATGGGGTCAATAAATAATTGTAAAAAATGGGGTGATGGCATTGAAGCTTCTGGCTTTGAGTCCTCCTCATAGCTTTCAGGTCTTTTCTATCGATCTATGCTCCCCCTCATCACGCTCTTCCTATAACCATAAGCGAAGTAGACTATAAGCCCAAGAACCAGCCATCCTACAAACCTTAGCCAGGTTATCCCGGAGATGCCCGCCATCAGGTACAGACACCCTAGAATGCCCGCTGCCGGAACCCATGGGACAAAAGGAGTCTTAAAAGACCTCGGCATATCAGGCTCCGTCCGGCGCATGACGATGATGCCCAGAGAGACCACGACAAAGATGGAGAGCGTCCCTATGTTGGTCAGGTCGATCATCTCCTGTAGGGGCATGATCATGGCCGCAAACCCTACAGCTATACCTGTGATGATGGTAGAGAGGTGGGGGGTGTGATATCTGGGATGCACCCTTGTAAAGATCTCCGGCAGGAGGCCGTCTCTGGACATGGACAATAGTATTCGAGGCATGCCGAGCTGAAATGCCAGCAAGGCGGTGGTCTGGGCAACTAATGCCCCCAGAGCAATGATGCCTGCTGCAATATCGCCCCACCGGCCTGCGTTCGCGTACTTCAAGGCCAGTGTTAGGGGCTCAGCCTGATGGCTCTGGAAACCCTCCAATAGACCTGAGTATGGAACGATGCCGGTAAACACCAGGGCTATAAGGACATATATCACAGTGCAAATGCCCAGGGATCCCAGCATTCCTATAGGCAGATCTCTTCTTGGGTTCTTCGTCTCTTCAGCTACAGTGGATATGGTATCGAATCCCATGTAGGCGAAAAAGATCGTGGCAGCGCCCGCTTGTATGCCCGCCAGGCCGTTAGGTGCAAAAGGTGTCCAATTCTCAGGCCTGATATAATAGATGCCCAGAAGGGTAAAGAGCCCAATGACTGCCACCTTGAAGATCACCATCAGAGCATTGGCTTTGGCGCTTTCCTTGATTCCAATGACGAGGATCACGCTGACGACGGCAACGATGACGCCAGCGAGTAGATTAAAGGCTACAGGAACGCCGAATAGGTGGGGTGCACTCTCCACTAGGCGAGGATCAGTCAGGGCAGTCATGGTATCTATCGATAACCAATCAGGGATACGAATGCCAAATCCGCTTAAGAAAATTCTGAAATAACTCGACCAGCTGATGGCGACGGCCACATTGCCCATGGCGTATTCGATGATCAGATTCCAGCCTATGATCCACGCTATGATTTCACCCAAAGCCGCATAGGAGTAGGCATAAGCACTTCCCGATGCCGGGATGGCCGAGGCGAACTCGGCGTAGCATAGGGCTGTAAAGCCGCAGATGATGGCAGAGATGATAAATGAGACGATGAGAGATGGACCCGCTCCGGGCCTGAGGGGATCGCCTGCCGCCGCAATCCCTAGGGTTGCAAAGATTCCTGCGCCAAATATAGCGCCAACTCCTAATGCGATAAGATCGAAAGGCCCCAGCACTCGCTTCAGCTTAATCTCGGAGCCCTCTCTCTGGCTATCCCAGCCCTTCTTTTTGAATAGATCTCTTAACAAGCTAGATCCCATCCTTTAGCTGGAGGAGCAGCTCCACGGGGCTCTGAGCCTTCTATTCACCAAGGATAAAGTAAAGCACATGGTGCAACCTCTTCCCAGTTCGGATTCAACCCAGATCCTTCCTCCATGGGCCCCGATGATGCGCTTCACAATGGCCAGACCAGCACCTGTGCCTCGGCTGTTCGAATTTACCTTGTAAAACAGGTCGAAGATCTTGTGGTGATGCCTCGGGTCTATTCCTGCTCCATTATCCCTGACGTAAAAGACCGTCTCTTGGCCGTCCCCTCTGAAGCCGATCTCCACCTTTGGGGCAGCCCCGCTACATCCATACTTCAAGCTGTTGTCGACGAGGTTGATCAAAGCTTCAACTAGCTTCTTCCTATCAGCCAAGACCTCAGGGAAATCCCGGGCGTAGGTGACCTCTACTCCATTTGATTTGATATCCAGGCTCATGTGCTCCAAGGCTTCCTCTACGATCTCCACAAAGGCCACATGTTCAGAGGGAGAAGCTGCCAGGCCGATTCGGGATAGCTCTAAAGTATCCTTTATCAGACTATCCATGGCAGAAGCTGTTGTTTTTATCATCTCCATATCTTCATCTATCTGTTCCAGATCTTTCTCTTTCAGGTCGCTCTCTAAGAGATCAATAAGGCCAATAATGTTGATTAATGGAGATCTCAGATCGTGGGAAATGGTATAACAAAAGCACTTCAGCTCCTCATTCTCTCTAGATAAAGCCTGATTCTTTATCGATAAATCTTTTATTAGATGATAGGACCTATCTTTTGCCAGCTTCAGAGAGGTTATATCGGTCCCTGAACACAGGATTAGGCCTGTTGCGCCATCCCCTCTGGTAATCTGCCTGTTAGTCCAGACGACCCAGACTCTCTCTCCATTCTTCCGTACATTCTCATTATCGTTAAAGGTATAGTTCTTGGGATTCTGTCCTATATCTTTTATCATCTTTCGCAGATCTCTGCCGGAGGACTCCACCTCTGGTACGATGGTGCCTATAACATTCTTTCCCAGGAGTTCTTCCTCTGCGTATCCAAAGAAATCCAGCCCAAATTTGTTAATAGATAGGATGTGGCCTTGGTCATCCATCTGAAGAACGATGCTGGGGCTATGCAAAGGCTTGGAGACGCCCTTCTCTGTAACATGCGGCTTGTCATTCGTAAGCTCATCTCCCGCATCCATTTCCCCAAAAGAGTTCTTGGCGCTATCTTGCCATTCTATTTCATGTGTCCGCCTGCAAATACCCCTGGAACCATCTCCATGCGTAGATTCCGATAGTAACTCCTGGAAACATCCATCGCCGCTCATGATAACTCCCTGGCGATAATTCGTCCTTTGGCTATCGCCGAACTGGCCTTCAAATTTTTAGGCTCTATGAGAGTGTCACAATATATTACTTCTATATATAAGTTCTTAGGATAAATCCCTATATAGACAAATCGGTATAAGCGGATATGTACCTTTCCTGGGTACAGCATGGCAAAATGATCTGTGAACTCAACGCAGGATCCATGGCGGAGAGCTATCTAGTGTAAAATGTGATGAAAGGATGGCAGCCTATTCAAGCTGCCCTCCACCATCCATCGCTTAGCCTGAGCGGCGGGCTACGCCTTATCCAAAATGACGGGAACTCGCGTTGATATGTGCTCGTTGATCCTTTGAAGATCGACAGCAAGCAGGATGGGCTGTGAATGATATAACCAACATAACTATAAAAAGATAACCATAAAAAGAATCGATATTTTCTTCATTTTATCCTACCTATCGGTCCATCTAGTACCAATTGATTGCCATGCAACAATATTTCAGATAGCTATCTCTCTCAAGGATAGGTACCTGGCGTGTTTGATATCGTTTAACAATCTAGTTCAAAAATATTAAAGATCGTGAACGACCTTTACCCGCAGCTTGGAGAAGTCCTCTTTGATCTCCACCTGGAGCCCCATGCCCCTGAAGATCTCCTCTAGCTCGGTTTTAACGAATTTTTTGGTGACGTCAGAGCCAAGGATTAGGGTGAACTCATCTTTTCCCCTCTTGCTCACCTTGAAGAGGTTGCAGGTCTCCAGGCGGCGCAGGATGCTCTCCACATTGTAGAGCTTGTGCTTGAACTGCTCAGCGTGGGCCAGGCACACGTCCTTGTGAAGCTCCCAGAACTTCCCCTTACTCGGGTGAGATTCGATGAAGGTCAGGAAAAGGATCCAGTGGTCAATATCGAGGATGATGTGCTCGCCTGCCGAGAGCATCTCCGCGTGAGTGTAGACCTTGTTGTCCTCGGCTAAGTCGAAGAGAGATCTGTGCTTGCCGTAGAACTTCAGCGCCTCCCTCATGAGCTCGCTCTGGGACATCCCCAGGTCATCCTTCATCTTCTTGAAGAGGCCGGCAGTCTCCTCATCTAGGGCGATGGTTATCCTCTCGGGCGGTTTCATCTAATCCTCACTTTACCCCTGCGCGTTGTTCCTCTACGTATATTTACCTATTTAAGGGATACCTTTTTGAGCAGATACCGGAATGGACTTTCCTACAACCGGCCGATGCAACCATGAAGTGTGGTTATGCAAAGACCGATACGATTATATTTTCGGAGAGTGCTGCTCCCTTCCATGACTTGGATGAAGGATAAGAGGTTCACTGAAAAGGATCTCAAGAAGCTGGAGAAGGGAAGCGGCCTAGAGAAGGCTTGGACATTGTTCTGTTGCTGGCTTTACAGGGTCGTCTCCTGGTAGGGCTTCATCATTTTTTAACCTTGAAACCACCGAAGTGCTTGGGCTGCCCTCTCTTTTAGAAGCTTCACTACCTCCTCTCTGTTATCTCCGACGGCCACCACCGATGCCAGGGGCTCACCTTTGGGTACCACGGAGCCGGGCCTGGGGATATCGGTAATCCAGCGCCCACTTGCAATCCCTTCGATCAATAGATCCTGCCCAGCATAGATCACCGTCCTTCCCGCGCTCCTTTTCGGTACGGGTTCTTGCGGCAGCAGACCTGCGAAGGACCTCAGGTGGGCTTCAAAGACGTTCGCATCCGTGGACAGCTCCACCGCGTCCATGCTTCCCTGGAACCTGGGGTTCACCTCTACCACCACGGGGCCCTCTTTGGTCAGCATGAAATCCACACCGTTGCTTCCCAAAAGTCCCAGGCCCATAACGATGCTTTCGGCCATCCCGGCCATTTCTGCCTTAACAGACCTGGAGGCCTCCAAGGGCGTGATGTTTCCGCTATATCTGAAACCCTCGGCTCTTGCCCAGGTGCAACCTATGAGCTGTTCATTGATGGCTATAGCTTTTGCCTCAGAGCTGTTGCAGATCACAGAGACGCTGGAGGGCAGGCCTTCTGTGTACTCCTGGTAGATCACGTCCTTTTCAACCGGATCCTCAGTAAAATTTTCATCAATATCTTTTGTAATAATTCCTCTGGGTTCCAAAACCCTGGCGCCGACCCCTCCAGCTCCCTTCCTTGGCTTTACCACCAGGGGAGGTCTCAGGCCTAGGGAAGAAGTCCCTGTAGGTATGGTCGGGTAGCCTTTGGACTGGAGCCATTCGTAGAGCTGGAGCTTATCTGCGACCTGAGCGGCCTTCTCCGGCGGGTTGTTTAGGGTCCTGACCCCGGAAAGCCTCATCTCCTCCAGACCTGGTCCCAGGACCACGGCATCGGGGGAGAAGATCCTGATGTAGTTTCTGACCGTGCTTTCAGCGCTTTCCTTCTCCAGCTTGACGCAGGTAGAGACGCATCTTTCCAGATCCACATCGCAGAAGCAATCAGCGGCTATGACGTCGTGGCCAGCCCTGGCCGCGGAGCAGGCTATGTGCCTGACGCTGTAGCCTGCGACCAGGAGTCTCATTCTCTTTCAACCACCCTTTTGCCTCTGGGGGTGGGGATGATCTTTATGCCTCCATCGAACTCCTGGGAGAGCTCCTTTCCATCCAAAAGTCTATCCAGGAATACGGCCAGGGCTGCGACCTCGGAGTGGGGCTGATTTCCTACGGCCACGTTCCAGTCTGCCAGGTCGTACATCTCAGCCGGGACCTTCTCGGCCCCGACCGCCACCATGATCAGGTCGCACCTTTTGATGCTTTCTATGACATCCTGGAGGCGGGAACCGTACATGGTCAGGTGAACTACCTTTCCCCCGGCATCCTTCCACTTTTGGGCTGAGGCCCTCCAGCTGGACTCTATCTCTAGTTTGAAGTCGCCGCCCCACCTCTCCACGACGTCGGCTACGCTCTCCTCGACGCTTCTATCCTTGGTGTTCATGATCATCTCAGCCGCGCCAAAAGCCCTAGCCACCAGGCCCACGTGGGTGGTGATCCTTTTATCTCTCTCAGGCCGGTGTCCCAGGCGGAGAACAGCAATATGCATGGCCAGAGCTTCAGTCTGCTTGTTATTTAATTTAATCTTCCAAAAAGCTAAATCCTCCGCGTGCCATCCCCTAAAGGATGAACCTGTGCGATAAATGTGGAGGTAAGGGCTATGCTGTCGTGGGTGAGAAACCTTGCCCCAACTGCGGAGGCACCGGCAAAACTGAATCCATCAGCCTTGGCGAGGCATCGGCCAATGACGTGAATGATTTAATTGAGAGAGGCGCTGCCAAGTGTAGCGTCTGCAAAGGATCAGGAATGATACCCCTAACTGAGACCTGCGAGGCCTGTGGAGGCCTGGGCAGGGAGTATCGCTGCACCGTATGCGGCTACATCCTCAACACCAAGAATGAGCTTTGCGAGAGATGTGCCAAGAAGCCTCTGGTTCACGTTCTGGACCAAGCCTGTGATACCAGCGATCTGGTGACAGGCGAGATCTATCAGGGCAAGGTCTCGGGTATAGCCAGCTTTGGCGCTTTCGTGGACTTGAACGACCAGGTGAGAGGTCTTGCCCATAACAAATATCTCAAGACCAAGCCCGAAGTAGGGGATAGCATCCTGGTCAGGGTCAGAAACGTCCTCCCCAACGGAAACATAGAGCTCGAGCCTGCCGATCTCAAGGAATACAACACCGTAGTGGTGGAGAAGGACCTTCCTCTCTCCAAGACGGGGACCCTAGACAAGCTGGTGGGAAAGCTCGTGTGCATCAAAGGAGAGGTTATACAGGTCAAGCAGACCGGGGGCCCCACCATCTTCACCCTGGCCGACGATAGCGGCCTGGTCTCCTGCGCGGCCTTCGAGCGTGCCGGGGTCCGCGCCTACCCTGAGATCGATAGCGACATGGTGGTCCGCGTGGTTGGGGAAGTGACCCTCAGGAATAACCAGGTTCAGATAGAGATTAAGTCCATGAAGCGCCTCTGGGGAGGAGACGCAGCTCAGGTCAAGGCGGAGATCGAGAGCGCCATAGACAGGAGGGCCGAGCCCACCGAAGTTCCCTTCCTAGTGGAGAGCGATTTCCTAACCAAGCTCAAGCCCGCCATGATGAAGGTGGCCAAAGAGATCAGGAGGGCTATCTACAAGTCCAAGCCCATAGTTCTCAGGCACCACGCCGATGCTGATGGCATCACCGCAGCCGTGGCCATAGAGACAGCCATCCTCCCCCTCATCAAGGAGATCGGGGGAACCGATGCCGAGTACTATAACTACAGGCGCGCTCCCTCCAAGGCTCCCTTCTACGAGCTGGAGGACGTCACCAAGGACTTAAGCTACGCTCTGGAGGACCAGACCCGCCACGGCCAGAAGATGCCTTTAGTGATTTTAATGGATAATGGCTCCACAGAAGAAGATGTTCCGGCCATGAAGCAGGCCCAGGTCTATGGATTGGAGATGCTCGTCGTGGACCATCACCATCCCGATGAGATCGTGGACCAGTACCTCATAGCCCACGTCAACCCGGCCCACGTCGGGGGGGATTTCGGCCTTACTACTGGAATCCTGGCCACTGAGATTGCTAGGATGATAAACCCCTCGGTGGAAAGCAAGATAGAGCACTTTCCAGCAGTATCAGCTGTGGGCGATAGGAGCGAGGCCCCAGAGGCAGCCGAGTACATAAAGATGATATCGGATAGATACAGTCTGGATGACCTCAGGAAGATCGCCCTGGCCCTGGATTACGAGGCCTTCTGGCTCAGGTTCAATGAGGGCCGCGGACTCATCAACGATATACTGAGCTTGGGAAGGCTGGACAGGCACCAGAGGATAGTCAACCTCCTGTGTCAGCAGGCCAAGGCGGCTATAGATGAGCAGCTGAGGGCCAGCATGCCCAACGTCAAGGTCCAGAAGATCCCCAATGGCGCTGTACTGGTGGTCCTGGATGTGGAGAATTTCGCTCATAAATTCACCTTCCCTCCGCCGGGAAAGACCTCAGGTGAAGTGCACGACAGGATGTGCCAGAAGCATGCTGGTAAACCTTTAGTAACCCTAGGATACGGGCCCGACTTTGCAGTCCTTCGCAGCCGTGGCGTTCGCATGAACATACCCCAGATGGTCAGAGAGCTCATGGCCGAGATACCCAACGGCGGGGTGAGCGGAGGAGGACACCTGGTGGTGGGATCCATAAAATTCGTGGGCGGCATGAGAAAGGAGGTTTTGGCCAAGCTCGTGGAGAAGATAAGCGCCTACCCGGTGGATGAGAATATTCCCGTCAGGCCGCCGGGCGGCAGCCCGCCTCGCGAGTCTGCGTCGGAAGTGGCTGATCTCACGCAGGCCAGATAGCCCTCCATTTATCTTCTTGATTTTAATCAGCGGCCTACCTCGGTCTATCACTATTTTTGGGCCACGATTAGTTTTATCTCACCTACGTGCTTTCCACTGTGGTAGTATGAGCGAGATGCAAGAGTTGGTGATAACCAAAGAGTGCTACAGGGAATTTTTATGCCAGAGACTCAGGCTTCAAGGAACTGCAGCTCAACGGGAGATTGAAAACATAGGCTTCCCCTTCCTCTTTGCCTCAGGAAGCGAGATGCTCAGGTCCTACATACTCCAGGAGACGGCCTTCTTCTCCACACTGGCCGATGAGTACAAAATCCCCGACCGGGGCTTCATGTGGTACCTCTTCACCCAGGCGATCAGGGAGATCCACGTGACCCATGACCAGGCCGTGATAAAGTATCAGTCCCAGGATTGTTATAGGAAGCCTTTCAAGCAATTTTACCTTTAATTTTAAGGTGTTCCATTATTTTTACTTCAGGCTCGCAGGCGAATTCTCAATTATCCTTGATATTTATAACATGGGCGTATAAATAACCCCACCAAGATATTGGTCATCTATATGGACGAACTAAACAGCTTGCACCAATATATATATATATATATATATATATAAAATAAATAAACATTCAAACGTTTCAAAAATATCTCTCTTTCTGCTATAGCACTGATATAGCGAACTATAAGTCATTTAAAAAAGGTTTTCAGAAAAAGCTTGAACGCTTGAGGTTGAATAATGTTTGTGATTTACTTTACCTGGCTCCTGCCAAAACGTTTTTTACGATATCAGCCTAATAAATTTGTGACCTCATGTTCAATACACCATCGGATCTGCTCTGTAACTCGTACGGCTTATGCTGCCAGGTGATAGTACAGCCTTGC
>DAXJ01000008.1:13236-17634 GCA_002506335.1 Methanosaeta sp. UBA114 | reverse complement strand
GCCTTGCACCTATTCCAGAGGAGGTTGTTTGGTTTACAGCCGCCGGCCCAAGATCTGCTGTGAATATATATGCTCTCTTTTCATAAGTTTGCAGATAGGCGAGATAGGGCTCATGGTGGGAAGGAGGATCGTCCTGGAGGCTAAAATTCTAGTAACCTCTCTTGAAATATTGCTGACGCATTCTGTTCCCGATCCCTTGGGGCTGATAAATGACCTAATCGTAGAGCTTCTTAATAGCGGTGGAGGAAGGCAGGGGGCCTGATTCAGGATTACGAGGATGGTAAATACAATGACAGCGTCCCTGCGCGGGCCTTATCTAAGATAGATGAGCTTTATAGCTTGCTTATAACCTACTTCTACCATGGTGCGGATTTGGTCGTAAAGGAACGACCGTAGTTACAGTAGCTGCAGGCGTACTTGACAGGCATATTACGCAACTACGCGTGATAAGCGCAGATAATTAAAAGGAGGGGTTGGCGAAAGTTTAGCGTAGGAGGGAGAAAAGATGCATCGACTTTCGCCACGATAAATTAGTCAATTGCCGATATTTAAGGGCTTCGGCTACATCCCAATTTGGTCAGGGTTCTTTGAATCAAGTTCCCTTACCCAGGACTCATTCGCAGCGACGAAGATATCCCCATTATGAGACTTCTGAGCTACCCATTATCCCCCTGTTCCTGAATGCGTCCCTCAACACAGCTCTATGACCAAGGCATCCTTTGGATCTCTGAACACGAGCCTCTCCAGTGTGCCATAATATCCATGACTTATCGATGAGAGTGCCTATCCGCTCCACCGCCTTTCGCGACGTCTTGCACCGCTCCATAGCAATGTTTGGCAGCCCTGCAGTATAGAAGGTCCTCTTCCCAACCTCGGCATCAGGACGAGCTTTAGCATAATTGGTGCGCTCGCTTGATATTGGCTAGTATTCATTGATGATTCCATAAGAGCCTGTGAGGTAACCGTATGTGTGATTTCCCCGATCAATAAATCCCAGGATGGTCTCATTCCCGGCTGATGCAGAGGCATTGCTCCGAAACTCTACGATGCTGTTAGGATCATATGGGATCGGATGTTTGGACTTGGGTGTACGATTTTGAACTAGGAACACCGCTCAAGGTTACCATATCTTCTTAATGGTCCCCGTCACATCGCCAAGCCCAAAACCATCATTATTGTGCCTTACGAAAACAGACCCGCCGGATGAGGCCGATTTTGTCACCCCGAATGTTGTACATCCAGATCCCTAGGAAGATCGGGTGAATATTACGCAAATAGCTAAAACCGTCCTAACTGGTGCCATATGGCTAATTACTCTAGCGATAATTAGTAACTATCCCTTAATTTTGCAATAATGGCAGGTGCGTAGGCTGGGGCAGGATAAGGAATGCAGGCGGTCGATCGGACGTGATTGTTTTTAAAGATGATCAATCCTTATAATCAGGAGAAGATATTTTGGCCCCCTTGCTTTTCCGATAAAATTGAAAAACCCTTTAACTTTATCTCCTTGCTAGCATTATACGGATAATGAAATAAGCTCTAAATGAAGATAAAACTATACCAAATAATCAGAGATAGAGAGATAACCCTCAAAGGATTATCTCAATATCAAGCTCCTCGGCCAGCTCCTTGTACCTGTTCCTGATGGTAACCTCAGTCACCCCTGCCACATCTGCCACCTCTCTTTGGGTTCTCCTGTCTCCGCACAGGATGGAGGCGATGTAAATAGCAGCAGCAGCGACGCCCGTAGGACCGCGACCTGAGGTCAGCTCCTTCTCGGCAGCCTGCCTGAGGATCTCTATGCCCTTGGCCTGGACCTCTCCCTTGAGGTTCAGCCCCGAGCAGAATCTGGGGATGTAGTCTATGGGGCTTGTGGGCATCAGCTTGAGGGCCAGCTCTCTGGAGACGAACCTGTAGGTCCTTCCTATCTCCTTCCTGGAAACCCTCGAAACCTCCGCTATCTCATCCAGGGTCCTGGGCACATTGCACTGCCTGCAGGCGGCGTAAAGGGCCGCGGCAGCTACACCTTCAATGGATCTTCCCCTGATGAGGTTCTTGTCCACGGCCTTCCTGTAAACCACGGCCGCGGTCTCCCTGACATTCCTGGAAAGACCAAGGGCTGAGGCCATCCTGTCCAACTCAGATAGGGCGAAGGCCAGGTTCCTCTCAGTAGCGTTGCTGACTCTGATTCTCCTCTGCCACTTTCTCAGGCGGTAGAGTTGGGCCCTGTTCTTGGAGGATATGGTCTTGCCGTAGGAATCCCTGTTCCTCCAATCGATCATGGTGGATAGGCCTTTGTCGTGGATTGTATAGGTCATGGGAGCGCCAACCCTGGACCTCTTCATCCTCTGGTCGTGATCAAACGCCCTCCATTCGGGTCCCTGATCTATAAAATTCTCATCGATGACAAGGCCGCACTCTGCGCAGACGAGCTCCGCCCTCTCGTAGTCGCGCACCAAGGTGTGGCTCTTGCACTCGGGACACTCGACTGTGAACCTCTCAAACTCATCTACCTTCTCTTTCTCTCTCTTGAGCCGGCCCTTCTCTCGGATCTTCTCCTGCTCAGTCCTCTCTATCTCTCGGATCTTCTCTATCTCTTCCACTTACCATCTCTCCCCGAAGTCTCGCCAACGTAGAGCTTCTTGCCGATGTGGACTGACGCGTCGATTCCTTTATTAAGCCGGACGACGAGGTACGGTTGCTTCACAGGGCCGAACACGTCTAAAACCCGACCGATCTTGGTCCCCTTCCCATCAATGACGGCAGAATTGACCCTAGGAATCTTCATATCGCTCCCATCAACTGGCTCGCCGCGTACTATAAGTCGCTTCTGAACTAGGTGAAGCGCCGTGCCCAGCCTATTCACGAGGTCACCTCATCTATATACATATAGAAGTGATATTTAAACCTTCCGCAAACCATTTATTATATCACCTTACCCCCGCGCCTAAAGGTTTATCTTTCTTCACCCCCGAAGTAGTCATGGATGTTCGAGAGGCTGCCGACGGTACCCCGCTCTCAGGAGCTGCTGGATAAGGCTTTTAGACGAGCTTCTAAGGCTGGCACCACACCGGGAAACGAGGATGCCATGATCAAGATCGCCGGAAATATCCTTTCCGATAACCTGGCCAACCTGGTAAGGAAGTTCCCATCCTTCGAGAACTTGCCTACTTTTTACAGGGAGATGGTGGATGTAACGGTGGGCATAGACAAGATCAGGATCAGCCTCTCACGGCTCCAGTGGGCCTCCAATCAGACAAGGCAGATCACCAGAGAGTACCTGTCCAGGATGAATAAGGGTGGCAGCCGCGTAGCAATCAGGCGTGAGGCCTTCGGCCGCATGTCCTCGGTGATAAACTCCGTAGAAAAGGACCTTTATTTCCTGGGAGATGTCAGAAATACCCTTAGGGGCATACCGAGCATAAATCCCGATATCCCCACGATTCTCATCGCCGGTTATCCCAACGTAGGCAAATCAAGCTTTATAGTAGACGTCACCGGGGCCAGGCCTGAGATTGCTAGCTACCCATTTACCACCAAGGGGATCTACGTTGGTCACTTTACCAGAGATGGAATAACATATCAGGTGGTGGATACTCCAGGGCTCCTGGACAGGCCTCTTTCCCAGAGAAATGATATAGAGCGCCAAGCCCTAGCTGCGCTCAGATATCTAAAAGGCGTGATCCTCTTCATTCTGGACCCCAGCGAGCACTCGGGCTTTCCCCTCGATTCCCAATTAAAACTGGCAGAGGATGTAAAGAGCTGGGTCAAGCTTCCAATCATCGTGGTGGCCAATAAGGCCGATATCATGGAATATCAAGGGGTTCTGAATATGTCCACCCTTACCTGTCGGGGGGTCCCAGAGGTATTGGATAAGCTTATCGATCTTCTCAGCTCTAATTCTACGAGCTCTGCTTTATAACATATTTTACGAGCTCTGGGGAAAGCTTGGCTTCTCTGGATATGGTTCCAGCTATCTCGTTGTTGTCCAAGCCATTAGTACTCATTGACGTCCTTTCTATGGCCCCAGACATCGCCATCCAGAAGCTCTATGCCCTGCATCACCAGGAACATCTCCCCTGCCTTGGAGCGAGTCTTGCGATAGGAGCTGGGGACTTTGATGGCCCCAGTCCTGGAATAATCCTCCAACAAATTGAATGGGTCCTTGTTGGATGCCCTGAATGCCAAGTGGACCATCTGCTCATTCCTGTTGAGCCCTTCGATCTCACTCTTTGAACTGATTACTCTAAGTCCATCTTCAAGAACCTTATTTGCTATATTATACATTTGTACAGTTGATGGGTTATTGCTTCTTACATATATGGTTACGGTATTAGAACAAAATTGCTCGACTTAAGCAAAGTTATCCTTCTCTATATGTTATCGGTTTGTAAAGAG
>DAXJ01000008.1:0-12837 GCA_002506335.1 Methanosaeta sp. UBA114 | reverse complement strand
CTCTCCCATGAGGAATCGCTCGGAGAAATACTTCCAAACAAACATACGTTAAACATTTAATCTACCTTATAATCTAATTAAAAATTCCCTCTGATTGTGTTCAAGGGTCATCCCTATGGGGCGATCCGCAATTTAAAGATGTAAAGTTGCTCAAAGAAGAACTTCTCAGGCTTATCATCGGTCTCTGCAGCCTCAAATCCCTCGGCTGAAGCCTTGGATAGGACCTCCTCTATTCCGTTGGCGCTGGAGACAAGAAGAAGGGTCCGGCCCTCTGTCTTCAAGTGGGCCTTTAAACCTTCCAGAAACCTGTTAATGGTATCTCTGCCGGTAGGACCACCGTCGTAGGCATAGTTGATCCAACCATCCATCTTTTCCTCCTCGGATGTGGGTAGATAGGGTGGATTGAATAGAACCAGGTCGAATTTGCCCTTGATTCCTTTGAACAGGTCCGTCCTTATGGCCTCTAGGCCCTTACTCCTTGCGATCACCACGGCATGAGGGTTGATATCCACAGCTATAACCCTTCGGGCGATTCTAGCCATCTCTCCGGAGATCACAGCCCTTCCACAGCCGACCTCCAGGACGCAGTCCGAGGGCTTTACCTCCTTAAGAGCCGCCCTTAGCAGAAGGAATGTATCCTCTCCAGGATCGTACGTTTCTCTTTTCTGAATCTCCAAGGTCACAGGGCAAATAACGGCCTGCCCTGACCATAAGCCTTTCCGGGGCGTGGATGGTCATCTCTGTAAGGCAGGAGAGGCAGGGGATGCGAGATAATTGATGGGTGTATAAAGTAGGAAAGGTTAGGCGGTGAACTGGATGCAGTTCCGCCACTTACTTCCTGCTGATCATGGTCCCTATGCCTCTGTCCGTCAGAAGCTCTAGGAGTATGGCATGGGGTACTCTGCCATCGATGATGTGGGCCTTCTCCACGCCCTCTTTGACCACCTTGACGCAGGCCTCCACCTTGGGGATCATGCCACCATTGATGATGCCCTGCTTTACCATACTCTCGAACTCCGCTGCCGGGAACTGGGATATGACCGAGCTTGGATCATCAGGTCTTGCTCTTACCCCTTCCACATCGGTTATTGAGACGAACTTCTTGGCTCTAAGAGAGACGGCTATGGCACCTGCAGCTGTATCGGCGTTAACATTGAGGTTGCTGCCATCCTCATCCACGGCTATGGGAGAAATGACAGGAATGTAGCCTTTGCCGGCATTGACCAAGATGATCTCGGGGTTCACGCGGGTAACTTCACCCACGAATCCCAGGTCCACGGGCTCCTTTCCATCTACCTTCACCGGGGCTTTCTTTTTGGCCATGAGGAACATGCCGTCCTGGCCAGAGAGGCCCAGGCCCTTCCCACCGTACTTCCCTACTAGGGAGACCAGCTCTGCGTTTATATTGCCCAGGAGAACCATGCGGGCAATGGAGAGGGTTTCCTTATCGGTGACCCTAAGGCCTCCCACGAACTCGGCCTTTTTTCCAAACCTCTCCATGGCCATGGAGATCTCGGGGCCGCCTCCGTGGACGACCACCGGATGAACGCCTATGTATCTAAGAAGCACGATGTCCTGGATGAAATCCTCCAGGACCTCGCGGTTGGACATGATGGACCCGCCTATCTTGAAGACCATGATGGAATCGTGGAACTCCTTGATGTAAGGCAGGGCCTCTATGAGGACCTGCTCTTTGCTTATGGACATCTCTCCTCTTAATCTATGGACATCAGGATATCGCCTGGTGCAACAGTGGTGCCTTCCTTCACATATATCTCCCTTATGGAGCCGTCTTTGTTCGCCAGGATGTTGTTCTCCATCTTCATGGCCTCTAAGACGGCCACGATCTCTCCCTTAGATACCTTGTCGCCCTTCTTTACCTTGTATCTGATGATGATACCCTGCATGGGCACGGTAACGCCGTCGCCGCTGGGTACCTTGGGCTGAGCATCTTGGATAGATATGCCTGCCGGGGCCACCTTGACCAGGTAGGCCTCACCATCCACCTCAACGTTAAATGCCAGGGGCTCGGCCTTGAGGATTACCGCCGGAGCCGAGGGGATGGCTGCCTCCTTCTTGACCATAGGCTCCTCGATGGCAAGGCCCTGGAAGAACTTGAGGGCCACCTGGGGATAGAGGGCGTAGGTTATGTAGTCCTCTTCCTGTCTGGCCAGGTTCTGGGAATCGAGCTGCTTTACGGCGTCGGCATACTCTGGCTTGAGAAGATCTGCCGGCCTGACCGTTATGGGCTCCTCATCGCAGAGGACCTTGATTCTGACCTTTGGGTCTATCATAGCCGGGGACTTTCCATAGAGGCCCTTTACGTAGTCCTTGACCTCCTTAGGCACCATCTTGTACCTGTCCCCGGTGATGACGTTGAGGACTGCTTGGGCTCCCACGATCTGGCTGGTTGGCGTTACCAGAGGTGGGTATCCAAGGTCCTTCCTGACCCTGGGCACCTCGGCTAAAACCTCTTCGTACTTATCCATGGCCTTCTGCTCGGTGAGCTGTGAGACAAGGTTGGAGAGCATGCCGCCTGGCACCTGGTACTTCAGGACGTTGGTGTCCACCCTCGCTACTATGGGGTTGAAGATGGGAGCGTAGACCTCCATGATACTCTCGAAGTACCTCTTGATCTCAGTAAGAAGGCTGAGGTCCAGGCCAGTGGCGTAGGCAGTGCCTTCCAGGGCTGCCACTGTGCTCTCAGTGGAGGGTTGGGAGGTGCCGCCCGAGAGGGGGGACATGGCGGTATCCAGGACATCCACTCCCGCCTGGCAGGCGTGGAAGTAACTCATCTGGGCCATGCCGCTGGTGCAGTGGGTGTGGAGGTTCACGGTGAGTTTGACCTCATTTTTAATGGCGCTTATGAGGTCGAAGGCGTTCTTTGGAGTAATAAGACCGGCCATGTCTTTGATGCAGAGGGAATCGCAGCCAAGCTCGGCCAGCTTCACTGCGAAGGTAGTGAACTGCTCTATGGTGTGGACGGGGCTGGTGGTGTAGCTAATGCCACCCTGGACATGGGCCCCGGAGCGCTTTGCCACTTCTATGGATTTATGCATGTTCCTAATGTCGTTGACGGCATCGAAGATCCTGAAGATATCCACTCCATTGGCTGCCGATCTCTTCACGAACTTTTCAACTACGTCGTCGGCATAGTGCCTGTATCCCACCAGGTTCTGACCTCTAAGGAGCATCTGGAGTGGGGTATTGGGCATGGCTTTCTTCAAAGCCCTGAGCCTCTCCCAGGGGTCCTCGTTCAGATACCTGATGCAGGTGTCGAAGGTGGCGCCACCCCACACCTCCAGGGAGAAGAACCCAACCTGATCCATCATCTCAGCGATGGGTAGCATATCCCTGGTCCTCATCCTAGTGGCCAGAAGCGACTGGTGAGCGTCCCTGAAAACCGTGTCAGTAAGCATTACCCTGCCCATGGAAATCTTCTCCGATGACTGCTCCCTATCTTTAAAACCCCTTCGACCCTCAAGCCCACTGCTCTATCGTAGCTCCCTTCCTGATTCCATTGAGCTGGATTTACAGCGTTCCTCCCCGGAACCTCCAGGGGCCTTAGGTCTCGGTTCATTAAATATTAATTCTCCTGCAAAGCTCAATACCTGTTATATAAAGCTAATGAATCAAAACAGCCTAGATAAGGGGATAGGATGGGCTCTGGCTCTTCATGATAGTTTCCGGCCTTCCCTTATACGGCATCCTCTAGCAGAATCCATCGTATACCGAAGCAGATCTGTCGAATATTTAGTGGCAATCTGGCGACCTCTCTTCTGCCTTCTTCTAGTGCATGCTTTCCTATCCATCTTCAGTCCTTCGCGACAGAAACCCGGAGAGCTCATCTCAATACCTGGGGAAGGTTGGTGAGATTCATCGCGCGGTGTGGGGACGGTGCTCATAGTTGGTCTGGGCCGGGTGCCATCTCACCTCGCGACCTTTATTCGAGGGGTTATACTGAAATTAAACTTTAGGAGGTTCTTATCTACTCGCGTATTTGACGAGCTAGATTCGGCATTTGACTGTTAAATCATGGGCTATATACGCTTAGGGTGAATGATCTACTTTGCTTCTGGGGCGATTTCTGAGGCTTCCCACTGCTGCGCAACTTATCTATTTTAACAATCCTACAATGATAGAAAAGTCGGAAAAATATATGCCTGGAGTTGCGATTCTTTCACAAATCCAAATCTTAAAAAAAGCCATAGAAACTCGGGAAATATGCGATGATAGTAGGGCCGTCCCCAGGGCCATCCTCCATCCTTCCTAAGGGAGATGCTGCAGGGTAATCTTAGGTAGAGGGCGCTGAAAGCAGGCCCGAGGGAATCTTATTTTGTATGTAAAGACACACCCCAATTTAATTTGGCCCATGTTTATGATATGCAGCAACTGTTTTATACAGATGTGTACAGCAGAAGTGTCTATTAATAATATAGTAACGTGTAAGAGTACGGAGAGTTGTTATGAGAATTAGAGTAGTCAGCTCAAGAAATGAGATCACTAACCTGAACTCGAACGAGAAGATGGTCCACCTGGCCTTCAGGGCCTCCAACGTGGATTTCCTGAACCTCATGCAGAGGTGCCCGCGGCTTAGGGCCATTCAGGTACCCAAGTCCTATCTGAAGACCATGTCTGATGCCATTCACGGCTTCCTGGAGATGCAGGGCATAGAGCTTCTGGAGGGCGATGTCTGGGGCCACAGAAAGGATCTCGACGAGTACTTCACCGTGGACGCTACCACACTGGAGGAGATTCGCTCCCTGGCTTCCACCGGTGCCAACTTGGACGATGTCACCTCTCAGATACAGAAGAAGGCTAGGCTCGGCCCGGATCTCATCAAATACATAGCTAAGAGTAAGGCCATGGCTTGAGCGCAGAGCTTAAGCTTAAGTATCCTTTTACTCTTCGTCTTTTCTCTTTATTTTGTCTCTTTTAGTGTGCTTGCCGTACTTACCTCGAGCCTTGCTGAGCTTCACTCGGGCTTCCCGCGGTTGCTACTGCGGCTCTAGGGCTCGGATAAATCTTATCAGGGACCATCGCGACGCCTTTGGGACTATAATTTTGCAGGTCCCCTTCCAGAGCCCTGGTCCTCATCTGTAGCCAAAATCTCCGGAAATGGGGTCTGGTATCTCATACTGGGCTGGATCCGCTCTTCTTCGGGGGCGGGCCCAGATACTTTATACATTGGTCCCAGTGGTTGGCAAATAATAGTCGTCAGTCACATAAGCCCTCAAAACCATATGCCTCTTGGCATCAAGGCCTGGGTGCAGAACTTGATGCGGAAGAAGGCAGATAACAGCCGCAGTTGATTTCTTTTCCCGGTGATGGGTGCCAATATGATGCTGCATTTTGGCCCATTGGAATTAGGGTGCAGAGAGAGGGTTATTGCTAAATTTCAACCATTGGGGTTTGTCATTAATTCTATTCATCTGATGATTATGTTTTACAACCCGTGGTTTATACGATAGCGTGCACAGCAAGTGTCTATTAATAATATGGTACACTCTTGGTTGTTTGGAGTGCATATGAGACTTAGAGTAGTCAGCTCAAAAAATGAGATCACTAACCTGAACTCAAACGAGAAGATGGTTCACCTGGCCTTCAGGGCCTCCAACGTGGATTTCCTAAACCTCATGCAGAGGTGCCCACGGCTCAGGATGATACAGGTGCCTCCCTCTTACCGCAAGACCATGTCCAGTGCCATCCAGGTCTTCCTGGAGATGCAGGGCATAGATCTCCTAGAGGGCGATGTCTGGGGCCACAGAAAGGACCTCGATGAGTACTTCACCGTGGATGATGCCACCCTTGAGGAGATCCGCTCCCTGGCTTCCACCGGTGTTAACGTCGACGAGCTTGCCACCCAGATACAGAAGAAGGCCAGGCTAGGTCCTGATCTCATCAAGTTCATAGCCAAGAGCAAGGCGACAGTCTAAGCGACCTCGCCTCTATGCTCTAACCTCTTTTTGATCTAATTCCTTTTGATCTTGGGAATCCCAGCCTTCAGCCGTGAAAAGGTTCATCTGAGGCTTATGCTGTCCCACAGAGCATGAAGTTCGACGTGCTCGTCCTCGGCGCATCTTCCGCCGGACTGGCTGCCGCCATCTCTGCTGCCAGGTCCGGGGCTGAGGTGGTCCTGGTGGACAGGGACCTTGGCCAAGATATTCACCACGCAAGCACCCTATTTGAGGGCATGGCCTCTCGGGCCGGGCTTCGACTGGAGAGCTCCTTTATCAAAAAAACCCTCCAGGGCATGAGGATAGTCTCGCCATCGGGGCATAGCCTGACCATACCCACCAAAGGTTACTTCCTGGATAGGAAGAGGTTTGATGATCATTATCTCAAGATCGCCGAAGACCAGGGTGTCGTTCTTTTGAAAGATGAGGCTTCTATCACTGAACTCAGCGGATCTAAGCGCTCCATAAAGACCAGCAAGTACACCCTTACCAAGGGTGTGGTAGTGGATGCCTCAGGGGTCTACTCTTCCTTCGGCTGCGAGGTCGGCATCTTTCCCATGACCTACCCCGCGGACATCGCCTGGGCGATGGAGGTGGACATCCAGCATCCCGGCCTGGGCGAGGAGGAGCACTTCGAGTATTTCGTGGGAAGCATATCTCCCGGATGGAAGGCCACCTTCTCTCCGGCAGGAGGGGATCGGGCGACCTTAGGAGTCTTTGTGAGGGGGCACGGAAGGAGCCTCCGACCCTTCTTGAACGCCTTCATCAAGAGACTCGCGAAGCATAAGGCCGGGACTTACCCCAACCTTAACAGGTCAGACTGCTTCAAAATAACTGCTACGAGGAGGGGTGGCGATCCCATAGCTACCCTTCCAGGAGAGCTGGTGGCGGATGCTTTCATGGTCACCGGAGGGGCAGCGGGCCAGAGCGGCCTGGCCTACTCCATGAGGGCAGGCACCATATGCGGAAAGGTGGCAGCTGAGTCCGCCGTAAGTGGTGACACCTCCAAAGAAGCTCTTTCCAGATATACGCGCCTGTGGAGGTCGGAGTTCTACTGGGAGTATCGCATGGCCAGGGCCAGCCTGGAAACTCTCAGAAAAATGAGCGATAGTAGCATCGATGAATTGATAAAGAAGCTGTCTGGAAATAATCTCCTTTGCGAGGGACCTTTGTACAAGAAGTCGATGCTAGCGGGCTTGAAGGTGGCCCTGGCCTCGCCCTCGGCGGCCGCATCTATGGCTTACAATCTTTGGCGAAAGGAATAATTCGAGATAGAAAAGGCCATAAGTCCCCTCGGCAGATAGCTGATCATGATAGAGCTCACCAGCGACCCCTATGTCCTTAAGCCGAGGGTGGCTCCCATAACTGAGGCCGACTTCAGGATCCATCTGAACATCGGCTGGTGCAGGGGTGTCCTTTTCAACGTCGTGGCCATGAGAAACTCAATAGCCATTGTGGAGTACGATGCCCTTCTCTGGTCAGACGATGCAGTGATGTTCATCGAGTACAAGGATTCCGTTGCCGCTTACAAAAACCTCTCTTCTAGAAGGGTTCAGCAGATGAACAGCTATGCCAAGAACATCGCCAGAGGCTTGGGCTATAAGAAATACTCCTTCATCGCAGTGGTGAAGGGTTTGGAGGAGGCCACCAATAAGGGCGGTGTAGATGTTTTGCCCCTCTACTCTCTGGGCAGCTACCAGCCGGTCTTCGCCTCCACGGTGACTGAGATGGATTACCTGGACAAGATGATAGGCAAGTACACCAGGGAGGGCCAGGAGGATTTTGTGAAGGAGTTGGATAAGCTGAAGAAGATTATGGAGATGGAAACCTCTTGAAAGGAAAGGCAGTTGCGTGCGGTGCGGCCACGATTCTCAACGCCGTGGCCAATTGGAAGGGCTCGGCCTTCGGCGTGGGCCTGAGGACCGAGGCCGAGGTGATCCTGAATCCTTCAGGTAAAGTGAAGGGCGACGTCCCAGGGGTTGACACCAGACTAGTGGTAAGGTGCGTGGAGAAGGTCCTGGAGAGATTCGGTAGAGATCTCGGTGCCACCGTCAGGACCCGAAGTGAGGTTCCAGTGGCCAGTGGCCTTAAAAGCAGCAGCACGGCCGCCAATGCCTCGGTGCTGGCGGCTCTGGATGCGTTGGGAGCGGAAATGGATCTATTTGAGGCGGCGATGATAGGTGTTTCTGCTGCCAGGGAGGTAGGTGTGACCATCACCGGAGCCCTGGATGATGCCTTGGCCTCCATGCTCGGGGGCGTCGTGGTCACCGATAACCGGGAGATGAAGCTTCTTAGAAGGGAGGAAACAGATTCAGCCGTGATTCTCTTGGTCCCCGACAAAAAGATCCTGAGCAAGGACACCGATGTGGGAAGATCCAGGCTCGTGGCTCCCCTGGCCGACGTGGCCTTTGACCTGGCCCTGAAGGGCGACTACGGCAGGGCCATGACCCTCAACGGCCTCATGTACTGCGCAGCTCTCGGTTTCTCAGCCGAGCCTATAATGGCCGCCCTGAAGGCTGGGGCCTGGGGTGCCAGCCTCTCTGGAACAGGCCCTGCCTACGCTGCCCTGGCCCCTGATGATAAGGTTGAGGCGGTATCTTTTGCCTGGGAGGGCCTGGGCGGAAGGGTGATAAGGGCAGCTGTGAATAACCAAGCAGCGTCTATGGGATGGGAGATCTGAATGGGCCTGGAGGAGCACCGGAGGGAGGTTGAGCTGATCGACGAGGGGATCGTAAGGCTGATAGGTCAGAGGGTCTGCTTGGCCAAGAATATCTTCGAGGCCAAAAGCGCAGAGGGCAGGCCCATAAAGGATCCTGAAAGGGAGAGGAAGGTTCTGGAGAGGGCAGAATGCCTGGCGGCGGAGCTGAATCTGGATGTCATGGCGGTCAGGGAGATATTCCAGATCCTCATCAGGATGAGCCTCGAAAAGCAGAATGAGTTTGAGGGCGAAAAGCGTAGTTAAAAGAATCAAACGGTTTTTGCTAGATTTAAGGGATTTACATTGAAACTTCGAAGAATTACGGCGATATACGTCAATTTTAATGAAACTTAATGATAGAAAGTGGTTCAAGGATTAAAGGGGGTCTTTATGCCTGATATAGCAGTAATATCTGGATCCAAATCAGACCAGGCCATAGTTGATAAGATAATATCGAGGTTGAAGGAGGGGAAGGCAAGCTACCAGCACGTGATCCTCTCAGCCCACAGAAATCCCAAGGATCTGGAGGAGTTCATAGCCAAGATCGATGCCAAGGTTTTTATAGGTGTAGCTGGCTTATCGGCAGCTTTGCCGGGATACATCGCCTCCAGAACATCGAGGCCTGTCATTGGCGTGCCTGTGAGTGCCAAGCTTGGGGGAATCGATGCACTCCTATCCATAGCGCAGATGCCTCCGGGGGTGCCAGTGGCGTGCGTTGGCATTGATGCTGGGGAGAACGCGGCACTCTTAGCTCTGCGTATACTAGATATAAGATAGCTTTTAATACTATCCGGTAGTATAATTACCGTGAGGTGGGATTGGATGTTCCAGAGCATTCTTATAGCCACGGATGGCTCAGCGAAGTCTAACGCAGCCGCCAAAACGGGTATAGAGCTTGCGAAATCCCTGGGAGCACAGGTGATGGCGCTCTACGTAGTGAATGAGTTAGTTATCGCCAGCGCTGTGAGGCAGCTTGGGTCGGATAGGAAGGACGTAGAGAGCAAACTTCAGGAAGCTGGCCAGAAGGCTGTCGAAAGCATTAAGAAGATGGGCGACCAGTTAAGCGTGAACGTCGAGCCTATCGTGAGGATTGGTGCTCCGGCGGAGGTAATAGTGAGCACTGCTGGATCTGAGAAGGCCGATCTCATCGTCATAGGAAGTCACGGCGAGTCGGGCGTCTCCAAGCTTCTGATAGGCAGCGTAGTCCAGAAGGTCCTGTACTGGGCTTCCGTCCCAGTGCTGGTAGTGAGATGATTCCATGGCAGCCGAGTTCATAATAGCAGACTCATTGATATACAGCGCCTTCGCTGTAGCGGCAGTGGTAGGGACAGCCCTAGCCTACTTTGTGATAAGTCTCATAGGCGGGAGCTAGGCAATAAACGGGAGTGTTTCCCACCTGAAACCTCCCACCAATCACTTTTTTATCAGGTTTAACCGAGTTCTTTTTTTCGAAGCGTTGATCTACAAAGGTTCTTTTTGGAGCACTCCCAAAGTCATATAGGAGCGGCAACCCTGTAGCGTTTCTTTTGACCCCTGATCACCCTCCCACCAGGCAGGTCCTGCATCAGATCCTGGAGGCAGTACGCTGGGCTCCCACCGCCTATAACATGCAGAACTACGATTTCATCGTGGTTGATAAAAAATCTCCTGTAGTAGATTGGAAGGATCAATCCCGGGATTTCAGGGGATTTCTGCAGGAAAAACAATGATCAGCTATCGTTTTCCAAGAAGTAGCTGCTCTCAAAGAAAGTCGGAATTCCTGGCGCCGTCTTTCTGCTATCCTGGAGGATACCCGGCGGCTGGGGAAAGATCGCGCAGGGGAGCGAGCCAACTCCCCTAAGCTACACCATCAGGGGCAGGCCTGTATTGCTGGTGGTGGCCTACGGTCCCAGAAAGAGGGCTCCTGCCTCGGGAGGTAGACGCCCTGGGGTTCATGAGCCTTGGCGGCGTCAGGGAGAACATGTGGATCATGGCCAGAGGACTAGGTAATCGTATTTCATGTGGTGAGCGCCTTTGGGTGGTGATCTATGGTGGACGATGTAAAGGGGGTTCTAAAGATCCCGGAGTTCATGAAGATCGCCTATGCCGTGCGCTCTGATATCCTGTCTCTGAGCCGCCCAAATACCTAAGGGTGCGCCGTGACATGGATGACTTCGCTTGCCGTAATTGGTTTAAAAAGGGGCTCTGGCTACGCTTGTCGCTTCTTTTATCAATTTTTAAAAAAAAGCTTTGTTCTTTTGTGTATGGGCTCTGTGGATTCATGCCCCGGCGATAGCCGAGACCGCCAACTATACCTGACTATACCGTTCCCAGGCTATCGTTCCTCACTGTATTGGTGTTGCCGTAGTATGGCAGGCCCGTCCTTGGATAGTCCTTTGAGTAACTTCGAGCGCCGGTTACCGTACCGGTCCACGGATCGATATACGGACCGTATGAACCTGTGAGGCCTGAACGCCCTGAATCGGAGTCGTCAGAATAGCCGAAGGGCATAACGTTGCTTCCAGTACTGGTGTCTACATTAGTAGTGACTGGGCTTCCTATCTTTGGATCCACATAGAAGTAGATCGTGTTTCCTGTATAGGGATCTATGTAGGCGTAGACTGGGTTTCCCGTTTTCTGATCGACGTAGGCCTGTCCCAGCCAGCCGCTGGAGTAGTTGAGGGATCTCCAGATGTAGTATGGATCTGCAACCAGATTTCCGTTCTGGATCGCTCTTCCCTTGGGGGCGCCTCCCCAGGTCCAGAGGTTGGTGGAGTTCTGATCTGCTGTCTTGGTCTCGGGATTATGGGACTCGAAGTTGCTGAGCCAGGTCCTACCGTAATCGCCGCCCACGCTCCGGTAGCTGCTTAGGGACTCTGCATGACAAGTAATCAATAGAATGCCGGATATCAGAAATGCCACTATCATGAATCTTGATTCCATTGAACATCCCACCTACATGTGATGCTCTTATGAGCGATAAAAGCATTTCGCGCGATTGGGAGCGCCTTGGCGTAGCATCCTTAGTATCATTTCCACTAGCTGAACAGATCATCTTCAAGCGATCTGTCTTAGGACCTGCATGGCTGTGCGCAGCCCTCCTTCTATAAAGCCCTGGAAGCCGGAGTAAGCCTCACCACAGATATGGATGTTCTTCTTAGATAGAGCCTTTGATAGATAGGGTTCATCTAATTAGAAGGCGATCAGCTTTTCTGTAGCTCCTTTTGAACAGATGCCGGCTTTCCAGACATGACAACCCGCCTCAAAGGGCTTACGGCTCCAATCCTTGATTCCAAGACAGCTTATCGATTCAGCATCAGATTTCCTCTCTTTGGCATCTGAGCTGTCGGGATCCTATCTTAAATATCTAAGGGACTCCCCTACAAGGCGTGGGTCGCCGTTCAGCTCAGCTCTTAGATGCGCTCTCTGCCGCACGTAGGACATCCAGTAATGCATGCTGAGCGCATCACTGTAAACCATGACCACCTGTGATTGAGATAAAGTGAGATAGAACGCTTTGGTTTTGAAGATTCAGCCTTTGAATACCCTATGTCTAAAGACTCCGCCTCTGAAGCGGGGCTAAGCTTTTTAACCAGCTCATGGACCAGGGCTTCATCGCCTTGTTTTACGCCCACTCGTCTCTCATGGGGATGCAGCCTGTGTAGCCAGAAGATGATCCATTCGGCGGCATCGGCGCGGATGAGATGATAAAACGTCCCGCAGTGGATGGTCTTGCTCGCGGCCTTGTGGCTGAGGACGAGGTCGAAGGCGTTCCAAAGGCCCATCTGGTGTAGATACTTGCCGTCATGATGGACATCGCTTCGAACATAGCTGTAATAGTCCTCGTCCAAAGTGGCCCACCATTCCCAGTGCCGGGGGTCTGTGGGGCCACCAATGTCTCCGCCACTGGATTTCAACAGGCGCAGTACGTCCAGGGCTAAAAGCTCCAGGATCGTCAGCATCCCCCCATGGTGCTTGCCTCCCGATTCATCGAAGGTTAAATCAAAGAGGGAATCGGGGTCGTTGGCAGCTGTGTAGGGAACAAAGGGTTTCGTCTCCAGGCCAAGCTCGGCTATGAGTTCCATGAGAAGGGACTAGGCCAGATTCTCGAAGCGCATGGGGCCGTATTCAGCCAGAAATCCTTCCATGTTCATGGTCTCTATACGGCTTCCGAAGCGATCTGTGCCTTCGAAGAGGGAGATG
>DAXJ01000094.1:9136-9711 GCA_002506335.1 Methanosaeta sp. UBA114 | reverse complement strand
TCTGTGAGGCAGGAACGATCCTCTCAGCTTTCAGCTTCGAGTGGTACCTCCGCAGCAGATGCCATCTAAAATATTCATCAATCGGTAAACCATTTTATAGCATTTTAACAGGCGATTCTAATGGCGGTTTAATAGTCCAGTTCTATGAGGCAGTCCTCTCTTGAATTGGGCGTATCTCACATTAGATCTGGGCCATCTAACGCCTTAATTTACCCGATGGAACGTAGAAATGTACGTTAACAAATCCATTTGAGCTCCTTAGAGATCTCCTGTAATGTTTACCTTCAAATAGCCATCAGGACTTATGGGTGGTTGCAATATAGAAAGACTGATAGCAAGACTGATGTGGACCAAGAGAGTGGATAACGGGTGATATAAGATGACAACTAAGTCTATATTCGGATTTCTAGCTGGAGGGCTCTGCGTATCAGTCCTCCTCATCATAGCCTTAGTGGGAGTTGGGGCAGCGGCACAGAACTGGCACGTTTACAACAGCACTCAGCCATCGGTGACCTATGGGGATATCTATAATGCACTTAAGGACCCTTATGCTACCAAAGGCTCTCAAGCAGAGC
>DAXJ01000094.1:0-8796 GCA_002506335.1 Methanosaeta sp. UBA114 | reverse complement strand
TGGTACTACTGGTCCAATATGTGGTTGAATGAAGACTAAGTAGGAATGCTCATAACACCATTTTTTTAAACTTATTCAGATATAAATTTTATATGGGTCTAGATTCAACTTAGAGCTCCAGATTGAGCTGATATATTCGGAGGAATTGCTCATTCGGTGGCCCATTCCTCCAGGATTTTCTTGACTTCATCCACCTTTTAAGCAAGGTCCTCCATCTGCAATCTCATCTCCATGACCTCGCTTGAGGCCTGCACACCTCTTCGTGCCTCGATCTCAATATCTGATCCAGCTCTCCAAATCTTACCCCGAAGGTCACGATAAGTGCCACCAGGATTAAAACTCCAACAGCTACGTCCGTATATAGACCGATGCCGCCTACCCATATATATGCCATGGATATGAGGGCCACAGTGATCCAGCAGGCAGCAATGATTATAGCCCTGCCCTCCAAGGTTTCATGCCTCCTCTCTCAAAACGTCTTGGAGAGGTGCTGATGCCGAATCGCAGAGCTGATAATATCGAAGCGCTTTGGCCTCACCATCTACTTAGGCAACTCGGCTCTTTCTTGACCGGGCCTGCCGCTTCCAGCTTCTTTAAGTGAAACTTGGCCAAAGATCTGCTGATCTTTAATTTGCGGGCGATCTCGCTTAAATACACAACCTGCACCTCTCTCGCCATCAGGGTCACTATCTTCAACCTGGGGGTGGCCTAATGCATTCAGGACATCCGCTAGTTCATCAAGTTCCGACATGTAGGACAGATAATACCCTGTAATCTAAATACTACATGTGACCTTCTCGCCCGTCTTCTCTAAGCTACATTGCCTTCTTAAACTTCGTTTTGAAAGCCATATCTCTATCTCTGCATCCTTCTCAGAGATGAATGAATTGATTCTGCTTAAGCCCATTTTCCCTAGGTGATCTTCCAAGGACTGGCTGGAGACACCCAGTCTGAGGTCTTCGATCAAGGCCTTCCAATCAGCCTTCAAAATCCTCTAAACTTCCTTCAGGGCTCCCCGTTGGTCTGGGATGTTCTTAAAGGCGGAGGTGCAGATAGGTCGGATCAAAGCTTTCATCTGGGAAGGGCATGTTTTCAACATCCCCTTGTCTGAAGCCGATATTAACCCCGGACTGCTTGTCCTTCTGGCTTGAGATCTGTACGAATTTGCTGCTTTATCCAGGCCTGTGATTCTGTATTCTTCAAGCTTTGCCAGCTCTAAGGCCAGATATCCAGGTCCAAACGCGGCCTCCAAGGCGCTTCCTCCACCATCGTGTTTTCCGCCGCCATCCTTGCCCAGGCCTGTAATACCCCATGTTCTTTTGGCTGATGCTGGCGTACCACGAAGCCATTAGATCCATTCCCACGTTATTGTGGCCATTTGAAATGCTACCCATGAACGCCAGTTTCTTTGAGTCGATAACAATCATCATTATCATGCTGAATTTGCCTTGCTTTTATGTGGCTTGTGTCTAGCCTCATCTCGGGCTTAGGATGACGAAGACGTGTAATTGTTTCATCACGCGTGACATTTTCCTTTAATGGCCTATAGGGCCGGAAGACAGGGAAATGCTGGATGTATAGAAAAAGGCGCTGTAAAGGCCAGGTCTCCAGATCCATTATCTTCTCTTAATGAAGGGAGATATGGATGACAAGAGCTTAAGCTCGGTTGTAGATTTCAGGGGAGCAGTCCTATCGGGCTTGGACGATAACAATGATCTGATAGAGGACACTATCTCGAGGGTTAAGGATAAGGAAAGGATACTTTAGGGCATCTGGAAAACTGCAAGGAGGATATCAAGTAGATGCCGGAGAAGGGAAGCTCTTAGATATAGTCTCCCCATTCTCTTTTTCTTTTCATTTTTCTCTAATATTACTTTAAAAATTGAATCATTACATGGAGCGGCCCTGACTATTTTTTCCACATGTCCTGGTAGCTCGCGGCCGGAGCTTTGGTAGCATCTTCCGGCTTGCCATTCTTCTTCAATGACTCCATCACCTTCTTCCTCTCATTCTCTCTAAGGTGCTCGATCTCTTCAGGGCTCCTGATCTTCATGACGAAGGTCCCGTGGCAGGGCTTGACGTAGGTGAAGATAAGATCATCCCCTTTAGCACCTATGGCCACCGGGGGGATCCCTATCACGTAGTAATCCTTGAAGATCCTGTAACCGGGATTTACGTAGTAGACCTCATCCGAGTTCTTCTCTATGTACTCCCTGGCCTCCTTGAAGGAGATCCTCTCTAGGAGAAGGTCGTACTTCATTTGCTCTATACAGCTCATGCTATAACCTGCTGCTGTAGTACCTTATCCAGCTTGTTCTTCAACGGCGTAGGATTGTGAGTGGCCTTGGCCACCACCTTCTCGGCAGGAAAATCGATGGCCTCGGCTAAAGTCTCGGCGTTCTTGCCGAAGACCAGGGCAAAGACCTTGGCATGGGAGAGAGCAGTGATGGTGGCGGCGTAGACAACGCCTGCGTCGCTATGCATGAAGGCAAAGACCAGGTCAAAGTCCAACTTCTTCTCGGCCATCTGGGCTATAGTCTCATCCACATCGTCGGTCTTCTTGATGTAGAAACCCTCGGGATCGGCAACCTTGGTGAGCTTAAGAGCAGCATCGGTTCCTGCTACAGTCACGTCGATGCCAGCCTTATTGAGCTTGTTTGCCAGGTAAAGGACTACGCTCGTCTGAGTTGGGACCTCAGGACATCCCATCACCAGCAGAGCAGTACCAGGTTTATCCATTAGTACACCCCTATCACAGCTACCTTTGCGGCTATACTCTTTTAATTTACCTATGATCTACATCTTCAACTTAAAGGCGCTCGTCCGTGGGTGAACTCCTCGTACGCACTCTAGACGTATATCACCACGTCGCCGGTTCACAATTGTGAATGGTGGTTAGGTCTTCCTGTGTAGATATGAAGGTTGTGGTATTAAGGGAAGGTGATAAGAATGTTGAAATAAGGCAGAAAGAAAGCAGAAGGGACGCGAAAAAGATGGTGGAGAAGAAATCTGGAGAAGGGGTTCTATGAAATGCTCTCTATGTGACCGGGCTGCAATAGTAACCCAGCGTGCCTCTATGAGGCATCTCTGCCAGGATCATTTCGTAGAAGACTTTCAGGCAAGGGTGAAGGATACCTTGAACCGGGAAAGGATGGTTGGAGATAATGAAAGGATAGCTGTAGCTTTAAGCGGCGGGAAGGACAGCTCAGCCCTCCTCTTCGTCCTGGCCAAGATCCTGGAGGAGAGGAAGGACGTCGAGATCTTTGCCGTGACCATTGACGAGGGCATAGAGGGATACAGGGAAGAGACCGTCAGATCGGCAAAAAAGCTGGCTTCCGATGTGGGGGTAGAGCACGCGGTGGTCTCCTTCAAAGATCACTTCGGCCTGGGGCTGGATGAGATCATCGGTGGAAAAAAGGAGGCTCCCTGCACCTACTGCGGCGTCTTTAGAAAAGCCCTTTTGAACATGACCGCCAAAGAGATGGGTGCGAGCAAGGTGGCTACGGGCCACGACCTGGATGACGAGGCCCAGACGGTGCTTATGAACTACCTCAAAGGAGATATAGAGCGTCTGGCCAGGCTCTATCCCAGGAAAACTCAGCAGGGACTCGTACCGAGGATAAAACCCCTAAAGGAGATTCTTGAAAGGGAGGTGGCACTCTACAGCATGGTCAATGGCCTCTACTCCAAGATGGTGGACTGCCCTTATGCCCAGCTCTCCCTGCGCGGCGACGTCAGGAATATGCTCAATGAGCTGGAGGTAGAATGCCCGGGCACCAAGGCTTCCATCATAAGAGGTTTCAAGAAGTTATCGGAGCCCCTGAACAGGAAATATCTTCAGGCAGAGCTATCCAGGTGCATATCCTGCGGCGAGCCATGCATCGGAGAGACCTGCAAAGCGTGCCAGCTCCTGGGCAGGGTAAGAGCAGGTCTAAATGTTCAAGCCCAATAAAGAAGGCAGATATTATTCACATAGCAGGTTGATTCTGGAATGAAATGGCTGAGACCTATGAGTGCTGCCTGGGAATTATGGAAAATATCTAAGAAATGGATTGAAAAGGAGCTAGGGCCTCCTTTGATTAAGATTTAGCGGCAGCCGAATCCGCCATAGTTGCCGAACAAGCTTCCGAAGTCAAAGCTGCCGCAGTTCCAATCGCTGTAGTCTTCGTTACGGTTGATGAAGTTGCCGCTGTGATCCTCAATACCATTTCTAATATTGGTCTGAGATGTAACGTTGCCATCACAGTTTGTGGTGATGGCCAGGGCTGGAGATACCAGTAGGCCTATGGCCAGCAGAACTAGCATGATTCTTGCATGCTTCATCAACCAAGCCTCGACTCAATATATGGCGTGAACCCTTTTGGGGATCCACGACAAATACCTTATACACGCCAATATGTAACGGTGGCAGAAGGACAAATCAGAGATAATTGATTTAGTGACTAATTTTCCGTTACTGGTTTTTCCCTTTTAACTACTAAAATAAAGGGAGGACTCCTTGATTAGATGCCTTAAAGGGGCGAGGTTGCCTGAGCCAAACATAGAAAAAAAGGAAACTAGACCTCCTGCGTTTTACCTGCGCCTTAAATAAAGAATTGGATAGAAATGGGACAGATTGGGCTCAGGCGATCTCTCTCTCATCCATGCGTTTTCGTTTGGCCTCATGGGCAAGCTTTGTCTCTTCTATTGCTCTCTTGAAGACCTTGAAGCTCTCTTCGCCTGCTGTAAACCCAAATACCGAGTCTAAGTCAAAGAGGAGCAGGACATCGGTTACCTCCATGGAGTCATTCCTCTTTTCTACGATATTGAGCACGATGATATTCTCCCCGTACTCTACAAGCTTTCCCAAGATGCTCTCGCCAGAGTCTTTGAGGAGTACCCAGATATGATTTCCCTTATTGGACTTGAGGAACTTCTCCAGGGTTGCGCTGTACTTCAATCCTCTCACCGGGAAAGGCTTTAGCATCTCAAGAGATAAAGGCTAGGTCGTGAAGTTGACCGAAACCAGGGCTTTAATTCAAAGGTCGAACCGAAGTCTGAACCGAGGCCTGGATGAAGAACTAGGCTAGTCCATAGAGGCTATGTTAGGAGCTGTGAAGCTTCTTCGTTTGCTTGCCGGCTAAGCCCCCCCCCCGCGCTTCTATACCACCTGGAGCATCTTCTCAATGGCCTTCCTGGCTCTCACTGCTATATCCTCAGGCACTGTGATCCTTATCTTCAGGGTTTCCAAAGCATTGAGAACTTTAGTAAGGTCGGTCTTCTTCATGTTCTGGCAGATGGCATCTTCGCTCAATGGGTAGAACTTTTTTCTAGGATTCTCCTTCCTGAGCCTATAAAGCATGCCGGTCTCTGTACCGATGATGAACTCATCGGCTTCGCTCCCTTTGGCGTGCTTACCCATGCCCGAAGTGCTGTAGACGTAATCGGCCATATCAATCACCTCTGGCCTGCACTCGGGGTGAACCAGGACCTCGGCCTTGGGATGGAGCTTCTTGGCCGCCATGACCTGCTCAGGAGTATACCTGTTGTGGACATAGCAGTACCCCTCCCAGGGAATTATTTTCTTATCAGTGAATCTGGCTACGTAGCTGGCCAAGTTCCTGTCAGGGACGAAGAGGACCTGCTTCTTATCCAGGGAGTTGACCACCTTGATGGCGTTGGCCGAGGTACAGCATATATCGCTCTCTGCCTTCACCTCGGCTGTAGAATTGACGTAGCAAACTACGTCTGCCTCAGGGTAGAGGTCTCTGGCATCCCTCACCTGCTCTGCGGTGATCATGTGAGCCATGGGGCAGGAGGCCTCCCCGGCCGGCAGCACCACCTTCTTCTCAGGGGAGAGGATAGCTGAGGTCTCTGCCATGAAGTCCACGCCGCAGAATATTATGACATCGGCGGCAGTCCTGGCTGCTGCCCTGGAGAGCTCCAGGGAATCTCCCACTATATCGGCGATGTCTTGCACCGGACTTACCTGGTAATTGTGGGCCAGGATCACGGCGTTGCGCTCCTTCTTCTTTCGCAATATCTCATCAGTTATCATGTGAACCTACCAGCGGTGCCTCTATGCATTTCAGGGGCTACTTCTCTGAGGCCTGGATAGGCGCCGCTCTTCGAGAGTCGCTTCAAGGCGGTCCCAAGTTGTGATTCAATGCTTGGTTTGTATCTGTATTAGAACGCCTGTCCATCTCACGGCAGTAGATATACCTAACGCTCCCTTCACGATTGTGAAGTAGGTCTTGATTTATATACATGACTCGCCCAGGAGTTCAAAGGCAAGCCACAACATATTTGAAGAATTAGTAGTGTACTTAAATGTATGTGTTACTGAGCGCTAATGAAGCGTAAATTTGATAATCCTTAGGCACTCTCTGCAGCCAGAGATTTATATGAATACTGAATTATGCACTTCATAGGTTTGCTTTCCCTTGAGCCTCGATCTGGCCAGGAAGCCCGCAGAGCGGAAGCTGGATGAGCCATAACTTCGAGCACGCACGCCCTGAACTCCGAATCCTGGAAGATTCCGTATTGATTATCGCCGTCTGGATGCCGTCCACCAGGCCATCGAGCCCCAGGTCTTTTCTCCTAAGAAATGACCAGGGCCATCTCCCTTCTAAGAAGATCATCACCATCGATTAAGCCTTTCACTGGGCTTGAACCGTCACCCTGAGCCTCGGCAGATTTTGTTATCTTCTCTCCAAAAGGGATATGCAATGTATACGGATTTGAAATCTTCCGTTCCCATCGCCTCAGCGTGCTGCTTGCAGCCTGGAGGTATGGCCACCGCCTGGCCAGGCTCGACCCTGGAGGTCTCCCCTGCCATGTGGACTATGCCCTTTCCTTCCATGACAAAATGGATCTCCGATGCCTCCCTCAAGGTGTGAGGCTTGGAGACAGTCTCAGGCTTTAAGATTGCATAGGCTATGCTATGGGGAATGCCCGGATTCCCCCCTGACGGGTGTATGATTCACGCTCCAGGGCTTAGTCGTTGTTCTATGCTTTATAATTCCTTGAATTAATATATCAGCAGTAACGATTTACCGCTTCTTGACCTCTTGCCCTATAGAGAAGGCTTTTCCCAGGAGCTTGCCCAGGCCATAGTATTTTCCGCCAACAGGAGCGAAGGTCATGGGCTTCAGTTTCTCTATATCGGGCATACCGTCATCGCCCAGGATGGAGTCGTCGGCCCTGACATCCATGATCTCTCCCACAAAGAGGGTGTGAAGGCCTATTTCTATGGCCTGGATGAGGTTGCATTCCAGGACCAGAGGAAACTCGTCCACATAAGGTGCATCCACCAGGTCGCCTTTGACGGGGGTGAGGCCGGCTATGGCGAACTTATCCTCATACTTACCTGAGGCTAGGCCCATGTAATCGGCCTGCTTCACCATATCTTCCGGAGGAATACTGACCGTAAAGGCATTCCTATCCATGATATTGCCGTAGGTGTAGGTGGCCTTTCTGAGGGAGATATTGAGGCAAGGGGGCTGGGAGCAGCATATGCCTCCCCAAGCGGCTGTCATGGCATTTGGCCTGCCATCTTTACCGTAAGTACCGACTATCAGGACCGGGGTTGGGTATATCAGCGTTTTAGCCCCTAAAGATCTCTTCATTTTGACACCTTATGGTAATATCTGCTCCCCTGGCCTCAAATAGGTTCCTGATTGGAGGGGAGGGATTGCCAGCAGTTTCTTCAACGAGTTCAGGAGAGTTCCTGGAATAGTTCCAGGTCTTTACTTCCTAGCACGAGTCTCCTTGGAGGATTCTTCGGGCAAGAGCTTTCTTGCCATGGCTCGGCAGCAGCTCATAGCTGAACACCTTCTGCCAAAGACTTTAACATTGGCATGGACGATGGCAGGACAAAGATCATCAGATTTGGTGGCTATGCCTGCCCTTCCTATCTGGTCTGCGAAATGGACATCGCTGCCTGCAGTCATCCCAATCCTCAGTTTCCTGGCAAGGAAGGATGCTTTTTCATTGCACTCTTTAAATAGGCGCCTTGGGTTGAAGATCTCCAGGGCATCGGCTAGCTTTGTCTCCTTTTCGTTAGGCTTTACTGCTGACCCTCTCCTGTGGTCTAAAGGATGCGGCATCACGGCCAAGCCACCCTGCCCTTTTATTTCATGGATTGCCTCAAGAAAAGGCTTTGACTTGATCTACTCTGAGAGAAAGATGCCTATCACATCGCACAGGGAGTACATTTATGGCTGCGGCCTGATCTCTTTCCATGGACAGCCCGCAGTTGGGGCAGCTACGGACTCAATCAGATAGCGACTTTTTAACCGGGATGCTATAGCGCGAACACATATTAGACATATTCATGGTATCTACCAGTATCACCCTCGAGCCGGCACTTGCAGCCTTGTAAGGAGTGATACTTACCAGCATATTCCAGCAACGTCTGAGATGTGTTTTGCCAGGCCATGGTTTTTAAGCATGTACCTGATGTTCAGATCTTCAGAGGCTACTATGCCAAAACGGTCTACAAGTTCACGGCTAGCTTTGCTGATGAAGTCAGATCTGCGGTTAGCAATCCTCGCAGGGATCCTTTCAATGATATTTAGAGATTTCTTTCTTTGAGAAGTTCCTTTGGGTGCCTCGGAAAGCTTCCCCTGAAACCTCGCAAGCTCCTTTTCGTCGGACCTGAAGAACCTCGGATTTTCGATCACCTCTCCGTTGGAGCGGGTAGCAAAGCTTTCCAGGCCTACATCGGTACCTATGACAGGTCATCCTTTCTGAGGGGGGAGAGTTGCGTCAGTTTCTACAGAGAAATAGGCGAACCATTTGCCTGTGGTCGTCCTT
>DAXJ01000052.1:13284-19717 GCA_002506335.1 Methanosaeta sp. UBA114 | reverse complement strand
TCCCGGAGTCCGGATAGATCATGGTGGAGAAGATGGATAGGAGGGTGGTCTTGCCTGAGCCATTGGGCCCTAGGAGGCCGAAGATCTCATCACTGGATATCTCCAGGGAGATGTCCTGGAGGACCGTGGTCCTGCTGCTGAAAAAATTCTTGTAGCTCTTGACGATATCTTTGGCTACCACAGACGTTTCGAACTCTAAAGACCTCTTGGCCCCTACAGATCCTACCATCTCAGCCGCCTCCTTCCCCTCCTTCTCCGCGTTAAAAAGAAGAAGGGTCCCGCGGAGATGACCAGGAGAATGGCCAGAAGGGGAATGATCCTGCCCGGGGTGAGGGATTTAGATGACAGCTCCACAGGGAAAGAAGATGCTGTGGTGCCTCCATCGTGCCCAAGCTCGCAGGCCATGATGTACTCCCTGGCAAGGGCGTCATCCTCGGTCGATACCCAGAACCTGGCTACAGCAACCTGTCCCGGGGCCAGATCCCCCAGGCTGACCTTTCCTCCTGAGCTGAAAGGAGGGGCTGCCGCAAGCCTTGCAGTGCAGTTTTTAGCTATATAATCCATGGGATTTCCTACCAGAGCCAGAAGGGTCCCATTGGAACCCGGGCTCAAATGGGCGCTCATACCTTCGATCTTCAGCTTCCTCTCCTGTCCCATGATGTTCACTTCAAGGACTAAACTGCTGTTGGCAGGCATGTAGAGGGGCGAGGCCTGGCCATCGCTCACAGTTACATCAACCTGGTGCTCGTAGCTTAAGTCCAGGGTCAGGTCCGCCGGCCCCTCATCCACGGTCGTCACATCGAACTCCAGGTATTTCATGGATCCAGAAGGCAGGGAGTCGATGTGGACAGGCCTCGGTCTCACGGTAACGGGGCCGGAGCCACTGAGGACGGCGGTGACGTTGACGGCATCGACGTCGTGGCCCTCCTCCGAGATCTCCACCGAGATCTCCTCCGAGACATTGGGCTCATTACCCTTACCCACGGGTATGAGCTCCTCCAGGGCTCCGATGTTGGCTAAGGCGATCCTCAGTATCGACCTGCCCTGATCTATCTGGGGATTGGCAACCGATGCTACGAGCTTTGGAGATCCCACGGCCTTGTAATGATCTCCTTCAAAGAAGACGACCTCGCCACCCAGGCCAGGCTGGAAGAGGGCCAAGAGGCATACCAGGCAGAGGAGATATCTTAGGAAGCTCAAGGGTGGTCATCAACTATTTGTCACTACCTCGAAATAAAGGTGCTCACAAAGAAGGTCGCCGAGGCAGTGATGATGATGGTCGCGCCGGAGGGGATATCAAAGAAGTAAGATATGATGAGCCCTATGGTCACAAAGACCGTGCCCAGAACCGCCGAGCCCACCATGATGCCCGGCAGGCCTCTGAAATGCTGTCTGCAGATGGCGCAGGGGATCGTCAGGAGGGCTATGACCATGATGATGCCCACGATCTTTATCAGAACTACAACGCTGAAGGCGACCATGCTTAAAAGGAGGAGGCGAAGGCTTCTCACCGGCAATCCCACCGCCTCGCCGTAGACTGGATCAAAGGATAAGAGCAGAAATTCCTTGTAGAGCAATATGACCAGTACTAGGACCGCCGTGGTCAGGACCAAGATGGTGCCCACGTCGAACCAGGTGACTGCCAGAATGTTGCCGAAGAGGTAGCTGAAGAGATCCTTGGCGTAACCTCTGCTTAGGCTCATGAGGATTACGCCCAGAGCCATGCCCGTAGAGAGAAACACTCCTATAGCTGTATCCTCGGAGACCTTGGACCTGGATGTAATGATGCCTATCCCTAGAGCGGTGACTAGGGCCGAGGCCACTCCGAAGGTCAGGGGATCTGATCCCAGGAAGTACCCAAGGCCTATGCCACCGAAGGCGGCGTGGGCTATGCCATCGCTTATGAAGACGATTCTATTCAGGATGACGTAGATCCCAACCACGGCACAGAGGGTGGAGGCTGCAATGCCTGCAGCCAGAGCCGCCCTCATGAAGTCGTATTCTAAAAAACTTATAATGCTCCAATCCATAAGCCACAATCCATAAGCTTTAATCCGCTATCAACAGTCATGCTATTAATCGTGCTCTCTCAAAACCCTGTGGGGTGTGCCGTGGGCTATCACATCCACCGGGCAGCCGTAAGCCTTCTCCACGTCCTCCTTGGTGAGCTCGGCCGTGCCATGGTAATAGAGCCTCTGGTTCAGGCAGGCCAGCTTGCTGACGTATTTTGATACCGCTGTCAGGTCATGAGAGACCATGACTATGGTGATACCCCTGCTCTTGTTGAGCCTGCTAAGGAGGTTGTAGAACTCTGTCTGCTGGGCTGCGTCTATCCCCGTGGCCGGCTCATCCAGGAGAAGGAGCTTTGGATTGGATACCAGGGACCTGGCCACAAAGACCCTCTGCTGCTCTCCCCCAGAGAGGGATCCTATCTCCCTGCCGGCATATACTTCCATCCCCACTGACCTCAATGCCTTCTCAGCTTCTTCTTTGTCCTTCTGGCCGTACCTTTTAAAGAGCCCTGCCCTGCTGTACCTGCCCATGAGGACCACATCCCGGGCGGTCACAGGAAAGCTCTGATCGAAGGTGTTTTTTTGAGGGACGTAGCCTATGAACTTCCTGGCGGCGACGGGATTCAAGTCAAAGATCTCCACCGATCCTTTATCGGGCTTTATCATCCCCAGGAGGGCTTTAAGGAGGGTGGTCTTTCCGCCGCCGTTGGGTCCTATCAGCCCCATGAAGTCCCCCTCCGCCACCTCCAGGTTTATATCCTCCAGCACAGGGTGGTCACCTCGAAAGAGCCACATATCCTTAATGGAAATGGCGGTCATGGTCCCAAGCTATCTGCGATCTTTTGGCCCATAAGCCTCATGTTCTCCAGGTAGTTCTCAGCCAGGGGATCCAAGGAGACGACCTTGCCACCTATCTCCCGGGATATGATGTCCGCCATCTTGGGACTGAACTGGGGCTCCACAAAGATAGTTGTTATATTATTCTTCCTGGCGGTGTCTATAACCTCGGAGAGATACCTGGGTCCCGGATCCTTCTCCTCTAGGTTTATGGCGATCTCCTCTAGTCCGTAATCCCTGGCGAAGTAGGCCCAGGCGGGGTGAAGCACTATGAACTTTCTATTGCCGGTATGCTTAGAAAAAGTCTTGTTGAGATCGCCATCCAGGGCTTTGAGCTTCTGGAGGTAAGCATCTCTGTTCTTGATGTAGTACTCCTGGTTGGATGGATCTACCAGTGCCAGGACCTGATATATGTTTCTGATCTGGGCCTGGGCATTCCTAGCCGAGAGCCAGATGTGGGGATCGATGCCCTGGGCGCCTTCTGATGGGCCCGCCCCGCCGCTTATGAATGTTACATTCTTAGAGGAATCCACCAGAAGCATTCGCTTATTGGAACCTATGATGTTGTTCATCCAGGATTCAAGGCCTGCTCCATTCTCGATGTAGATCTTAGCCTGCGCCACCCGCCTCATCTGGGAAGGCGACGGCTCGTAGGTATGAGGCTCGCTGCCCGGCGGCACCATGACCGTAACCACCACTTTATCACCTCCAACGGCCTCTATGAACTCACCCAGTGGAAGGATGGTGGTGACCACCCCGATCTTCTCAGCACACTGGGCAGGGGATAGTACGGATAGGGACGATAACATAACTAAAACAAGCAGCGTGGTCTGGGCGGCTGAAGCAAGAGCAGAACCCATCATGGTAACATCTTACCTACGTACTTGGACCTGGTCCTGCCACCCTCTTTCCAGTATCCATACCAGTAAGGTCCATGAGGGCAGCCTTTACAGTCCTTACCGCAAAAGACCTTCTCCAGACGGTAGGTGATGCCCCCCGATATTTGGGCATCCAGCGCTTTGCTGCCTTCAGGCAGCTCCTCGACCTTTTGTGAACCTTCCATATCCTCATATTAGGGCATCCACTATCTCCTTGATCTCGTACAGAGCAGGGAGCTTTTGGCGGGATATGCCATGGGAAAGATAGTTGGGAACCAATAGGTTTTCTTATGTGTTTTAAGTAATAAACCCATCCCTTGGTTACATAAGAAGAACGAACTTTAATATGTCACCATGCATACAAGGTGGCGAGCAGATGTCCCTCCCCAAATATACCACGACAGGAATTACACCCGATGCCTACCTGGCACTGGAGTGGAAGCGGTTCTCCAGAGAACGGCCTTGGAGCGTCTTGCCTTCGAGCTTATACTGAATGAGGTCTCGGAGAACGCATTGGACTTCAATCCAGACCTAATCGTACTGCTAGGGATGAATTTAAGTGTATCTTCTATGGTTTCTCTGATCAGGCGGATCACATTGTGACGGCTAATATAGCCGTCCGGGTAGAAATCAACCTGCCTATTGTAGCCCGATTTTTTACGGAGTTACAAGCCCTGCCTTTCAGGGTAGGGTAGTTGACAACCGTTAAGAAAAGGCTCATCAATGAGGAATGCTCAGAATATGGGTGGTTATACCATGAAGAAGCGAACGGAGAAGAACAGCCCTGAGCTCATAAAGAGACTGCTTGAAAATAGCCTGCCCTTAAGCATCTCCCGCTGGTTTACGGGCATGGGCAAGAAGAAAAAGTAGCCTTCTTTTATTACCTCCTGAATTTATTCTTGGGCGGGGGAGCAATATTGCCCCATCTCTTTTAGAGCCTACTTTCTCTCACGCGTGGCGACACACCCTGGATGGTAGCGGGATCAACTTTCCCTGCCACTAGCATATTAGAGGTATTGTGATAGATTCTGGGAGCAAGGGCTTCCTAGAGATCCCCAGGGAACTAGGACCCCTAATATATAAAACCAAGATGTAGCGATGATACTATAGCAGAATCGGGAAAAGGCAATAAGGGCGAGGGCTTTAAGCCGTCCTCGCCCTTCCAAACATCCCGCCCGTGGCGTACTCGCTGGCCGTGGGCCCTACATTCTTCATGGCCTCGTCGAAGTGCTTCTTCTGTGTCTTGTAATTGCAGACGGCCTCTTCCTCGTTGGCCTTGCCTTCCAAGACGCACTCCCGGATGGCGAGCATGGTGGCCTCGTTGACCAGGGACGCCAGGTCCGCTCCCGAGTACTTATCGGTCCTCTTGGCCAGGTCATCCAGGTTTATGTCCTCGGCCAGGGGCTTGTTGCTGGAGTGGACCTTGAGGATCTGAAGCCTTGACTGCTCGTCGGGAAGGCCGATCTCGATGTGCCTGTCGAACCTGCCAGGCCTGAGCAGGGCCGGATCTATGATGTCGGGCCTGTTGGTGGCCGCGATCACTATTACGTTGTTGAGTGGTTCCAGTCCATCCAGCTCGGTGAGGATCTGGGATATGACCCTCTCGGTGACGTGTGAGTCGGACGTGCCTCCTGCCCTGGTCGGGGCTATGGAGTCTATCTCGTCCAGGAAGACCACCGATGGAGAGGCCTGCCTGGCCCTTCTGAATGTCTCCCTGACCGCCTTCTCGGACTCTCCGACCCACTTGGACAGGAATTCCGGTCCTTTGATGCTTATGAAGTTGGCCTGGCTCTCCGTGGCCACCGCTTTCGCTAGCATGGTCTTGCCCGTTCCGGGAGGACCGTAGAGCAGCACTCCCTTGGGTGGTGTGGCTCCCATGTGCTGGAAGAGCCTGGCGTAAGTCAACGGCCACTCCACGGACTCCTTGAGCTCCTGCTTGACGGTCTCCAGGCCACCGATATCGCTCCAGTGGATGTTGGGCGATTCTATCATGACCTCCCTCATGGCAGAGGGCTCCAGGTCCTTGTAGGCGTCCAGGAAGTCCTGCATGGTGACCTCGATCTTGTTGAGGATCTCGGCAGGGATGGCCTCCACCTCCAGGTCGATCTGTGGCAGGACCCTTCTTATAGCGCTCATACCGGCCTCCCTGGCCAGGGCGGCTAGATCTGCGCCCACATAGCCATGGGTTATGTCCGCCAGCTTGTCTAGACTGACGTCCTTGGCCAGAGGCATGCCCCTAGTGTGGATCTGCAGCACCTCGAACCTGGACTGTCTGTTAGGCACACCGATCTCTATCTCCCTATCGAACCTGCCCGGCCTTCTGAGAGCTTGGTCCAGAGCATCGGGCCTGTTGGTGGCACCTATGACCACAACCTTTCCGCGGGATTCCATGCCGTCCATGAGGGCTAGGAGCTGGGCGACTACGCGGCGCTCGACTTCACCGGTCACCTCTTCTCTCTTCGGAGCAATGGAGTCTATCTCATCTATGAGCACTATGCTTGGGGCCTGCTCCTCTGCGGTCTTGAAGAGCTGCCTAAGCTTCTCCTCGGATTCGCCGTAGTACTTGGACATGATCTCGGGGCCGCTCAGGGTCTCGAAGTGGGCATTGGTCTCCGAGGCCAGGGCTCTGGCCAGGAGGGTCTTTCCAGTGCCCGGAGGGCCATAGAGCAGAACCCCCTTAGGGGCTTCAACTCCCAGGCGGTCGAA
>DAXJ01000052.1:0-13011 GCA_002506335.1 Methanosaeta sp. UBA114 | reverse complement strand
AGCTCAGGATGCTTCATGGGCAGCTCTATCATCTCCCTGACCTTCTTTATCTCAGGGCCAAGGCCTCCTATGTCCTCGTAGGTAACTCTGGGAACGGCCTTCTCTTCCTTGGCCGGCTTCTCAGAGATCTCGATTCTAGTCCTATCGGTGATGACCACGGCATCCTTGGCGGGGGTGACCCTAACCGCCATGAGCTCAATCTTTCTGCCCATGACGCTGATCTCTACTATGTCACCCCTGGTCAGGACGCGCCCTTCCATGTACCTTCTGAAGTACTCTTCACCACCGGTGATCCTGAGGGGAACGGTGGGCGCAAAGACTACGCCCTCGGCCGGGGCGGACTGGATAATCCTCACGGGGGTCCTGTCATCTATGCTGACCCCGGCATTTCTTCTGGTGTTGCCATCAAGGCGTATGACGCCCGTACTGGTGTCCTCGGGGTAGCCGGGCCAGAGCAGGGCAGCGGTCCTCTTCTTTCCCTGAAGGCTTAGGACATCCCCTGCCTGCCAGCCTCTCTCTCTGAAGACAGCGGGATCCACCCTGGCGATACCCCTGCCGACATCCGACGGCCGGGCCTCAATGACCTTGAGTACAGTCTCTCCTGCCATCAAAAACCTCCAACACGCTGAATATTGATCTCCTGAGCTTAAGTAACTTTTTAACTGTGTGATCACTAAGCAGCCTTCATTGCTGCCTATCTGGGGAATTTCCTTCAGTTTCGTGAGGGTACCCTACCCCGGCGACAGCCTCTGGAAAACCGCCCTGCTAGTGCCATTCAACCTTGAATACTTAACCTTACTAACTTATAGTTAGTGACTTATTCACTATATAAATCTTCCCGCAAACACAGGGCGGTGGGAGAAAGATGGCTAATAGCTGCTAAGTGCCAAAAGCCCTGCCTGTAGCCTTCCGCGCTCAAGCCTTATGGACCTAGCAGAGGTCTTAACCCTAGATAACTCCTTGCTCTTTCTACGCGATACCAGCCATGACCTAGGCATAAGCCGTGGGATTTCCAGCTTGGGGAAGCATAAATAGTCAGAATGCCTAAAGGTCTTATTGAATATCTGACTTGAGGCTTTCCTTTGTACAGAACCCTTATCATCTACGCGAGCAGACACGGATCCATGGAGGGCGCCGCGAAGATTATATCCATAGTCCTGGAGCCTTCGAGGTTACCCAGCCTGAGGGCTTTGCCGAAGGGTACAGGGATGTCTCCAGAGCCAAAGGGCTTTCACCAGAGAAGCTCCCGTCTCTACCTTCTAGCTTAAATCTCCTAAGGATAAATCTGGAAAAGATCGAGTCCCTCAATGCTAAATTCGCGACGCATGGCTACGATAACAAGGCAGACCATCGTTTTTCAGGAACCATTGATTAGGGATCATTGTTTTCTGAACGCCATCTTTTTACTAGAATCCTCTTTTTTCAGAGCCTGGTTTTTCACCATAGTCCTGAGCCTCAGATGCTTGGCCTTGGTGGTATCAAAGAGCCTATCGAAGACCGCGGGGGTCATCTCCCGGATTACCTTCAAGCCCTCCTCGGTGATGCCGCCATTCGTCGCTGTAGATGAGATCAGCTCATCTAGGCCCTCCTCAGAGAGGATATCCGAGGTTCCCGCCAAGGTCTCCTTGATGAGCCACTCGGCGTGCTCCCTGGGCACCCCTCTGTTGGCAGCGGCCCTGGCGAACTCCTTCATGATGGCGGCTATGTATCCAGGACCGCAGCTGGTAATATCAGCCAGCACCTCGAAGTCCTCCTCGTCGGCTAGAGCTGGGCTGCTGATGTTTCCAAAGATGGACATGACCATATCCATGTCCATCTCGGTGGTCATGGGACCGAAGGCAACCAGGGATACGCCTCTTAAATGCTCTGAGGTAATGCTAGGCACCACCTTGGCCACCTTGGCAGAGGTTGACGATGACAGATCCTCTAGGGGAAAATCCACAGCCGTAGATATCAGAAGCTTCTCGTGGGTTAGGACATCTTTGAGCTCCTCCAGGACACCCCTAATGTCCAGGGGACGAAGGCAGAGTATCACCACATCGGACCTGATTACTACTTCCTTATTATCCCCGACATTGATGCCTGTCAGGTCCTCTAGGGATCTTAGCTTTTCAGGATTCCTGCTGCTAGCGGTGATCTCATCAGCAGTCACAGCCCCTATCTCTATCAGCTTCCGGACCAGCAGGCTTCCAAGGCGTCCAGTGCCAATGATTCCAACGTGCATTAGCAGTTTCCCCTTGATGCTTTAAGTAACATTGTGAGTCTCACCTGTAGCACTAGAAATAATCAGAGGCTGTATCCCCATGGTTAATCTCCGTGAAGGCGAACGAATGCCGGTAGGGGTTTCAGTCTTTACTCCAGTGTTCCTTATAGAACAATCTACTTAAAATTTCCTGGAGGCATTCGCAATTATCCCTCTTACATTTGATACATATGCGTTTAAATATGCAGTTAAGCCAGGTGAGAACGCCATGGAGGCGGTCGCCCCTCTGAAGATATGCGATATAGGATACCTCTGCATAACCTAGCTCTATTTATCCATACTTTTACGGAGCTTGAGAATACCACTACTACGGTAGTGAGTCTGGTGGAATCCAGCATTAAATATAGCTTAGCGGTCCCCTTTCCAATCCGTGTTCTTTTGGGACCCGCTCCCCAAGAGCGCCGAATTTTGCCCCTTTTCCCTTGTTTTAGGTCTCAAACCTCTTTTTCTATTAAGACCCGTGTTTATCTATCGGATTTATTGCCAGGCTTATAAATCCAATCCATCACTGCTAAAAAGAGCTTACTTTAGACCGGGTGGCCCTTCTCCTGTATTTTGAAGTTATCTCATCTAACGATTTATCTCTGAGCGGATGGGCTATTATTTCATATCGATCTTAATATTTCGGCCGTCTCCTCCATGGAATTCTTCTCCCTCAAGCCCGATAAGATCACTGGAGCTTCCTGGAAGCCCTCCAGGGCATTGAAGAACCTGTCTAGGGGATCGCCCTTATAGGTGGGCACCAGGAAGATATGGGTGTGGGGAATTCTGCGGCCTCTGGCATACATGCACACGAAATCGGGTTCAAAAGCTCTGGCGATCTTTCCGGCCACGGTCCTTGCCACCCTAAAAAGGCTCTCTACCTCTTCCTCAGATAGATCATGCCACCAGGGCACGTGCCTCTTGGGAACCACCAGGCAGTGGCCTTTGGAAAAAGGATTGATATCAAGGATGGCCAGGGATAGGTCATCCTCAAAGACCTTTTGAGCGTCTACCTTGCCTCTGACTATCTCGCAGAAGATGCACTCTTGGCTGTGCCTCTGGCCGTCTGACATCTCCATCACCCTCAGTAGCACTCGGTCGCCGACTCATATGCCTTCCTGGCCTTATCGGCGTCATCCTTGGAGGTCCTGACGGCGAGGACGTTGAAGAAGACCCCGGCTAGTTCAGGGTCCATACAACCGAGGCTCTCGGCGCCGCTGACTATAAGGTCGGAAAGGTACTTCAGATCCTGGTTGGAGAGCTTATCCAACCTTTCCGCAAAATCCTCCTCGCCCCTGGAATGGTGTATGGCCACCGGAGGCAGCACGTTCCTATACTCCATATCCACCCCCGAGTCAGGCTTGAGGATGTCAGCCATCTCCGGAACCAGCTTTGCCATGATCTCCTTATCCCTGTCACTGAGCTGTCTAGCCATGCTTTATCGACTCTCCCAGCCACTTTAAATATACCTCATCGCCGCCAACTATAGGTATCATTATGATCTCAGGAACCTCATAGCTGTGAAGCTCCTTTATCCTGGCTTTCAATGAATCTATCAGGTGAGCGCCGGTCTTTATGATCAAAAGCTCCTCCCTCTCATCGGAGAGCTTGCCCTCCCAGGGGAAGAACGATCTCACCTGTACAGTGTTCACGCAGGCCGCCAGCTTTTCCTCCACCAGCTTCACGGCGATGGCACCTCCCTCTCCGGGTCTGGCCGTGGAGAGAACTATCACCAGATTGGTCACGGTCTTACCCACCTCTCTCCCTCGGATAAGATTTCCTTCTTCCATAGGGCCGCTCTGGCCTTGAGTTCATCTATGACGTACATGCAGCCCTCGAAGGCCTGCCTCCGGTGGGACGCAGCGCAGACTATGAGGACGATGTTGCTGCCGACCTTCAGAGATCCTATGCGGTGAATGATATCAACCGAGATCAGGCTGAATTTATTCAGGGCCTCATCTCTAATTCTCTCCAGCTCAGGCAGGGCAGCTTCCCTGTAGGCCTCCAGCTCCATGGACTCTATACCATCGTCCCTGACGGTGCCCAGGAAAGAGACCACCGCTCCCACCTCTGGCCTCTTGGCCTTCCCCACCACTTCATCAATGGAAAAATCCCTCTCGATAATATCTATCATAGGCATCTCCGAATTGGAGCCGTCCACTGTCTGGAGGAGCCATGCCTCCGGAAGTTCGCTTGGTCCCTGGCCAAAGCTCAGTATCTCTTAATATATGTCATTGGCCTTAGCTTTTTTCTCCTGGTTAGAGGAGCAGTTAAATATTCCTCCTCAGACAAATCCACCTTGGAAGCTGACCTCGAAGAGACCCCCTCTATCAGGGCCCTTTCGGCGTAATTCAGGTTGGAATCCACGGATGCATACTACACAGCCGAGGGCACCTGGTGGCTGGGAGTGATGGTTGATGTAATTGGTCGCTTTGGCATGGGTTTTGATAATCTTCTTTACCAAGTCAGGGCGGTCTCTGATGAGCCTTCCGTTGGCAAGGATGCTGCTGCAGCAGGCGTGGTCCGGACGCATCCGGTCCGAGGTCACGGCATACTTTCCTCGGCCGCCCATATCCACGATGGCCTTGCTCGGATGGGGTATGAAAAATCCATCTATCATTCCAGCATCCAAGGAAGTCATGGTATCCCGTGCTGCCATAGTGGATGTCTCAAGCTTTTTATCATCGATGCCATTACCCTTGAGCCACTTTCTAAGGACCGGGTCCTGGATGGAACCGGGTAGATTGGTGGCATTGTCAGCCCCTGCAGCGACGTGGGGCCGCAATAGGTCAATCTGCGCCTTAGAACTAAGTTGGATCACATGACATTCATCCATGCGGCGATCTTGGCATTCCAGCCCTGAGAAATAGCAATTATGGGTGGGGCGGTCCTCATATAAGCCACATCCAATCCCCCGGCAAGCATAGCATGCATCTCAGATGCGCCATATGGAACTCAAACTCCCTAATCTCAGTCACGCCAAGGGGCCCAAGGTCATTAGGGCCACCAACCTTTCTCCATAGTCACCGCCTCGGCCATGTGATGTAAATTCGGCGGGTGGCGAACGTTCAACATTACCCTTAAGCTGAGGCTCCGAAGGCAAAAGGGAAGATCCAAAGGAGAGCCATCAGGGTTAATATGACTTCTCCAACATCCCCCATCCGGGCCCTAAGTGGAATGTGTACTCTATCAGTCTTCATCATATACACATACATATATTCAGGAATTCCTTAGATGGCCTTTTTTCGCCGATCACTATATCAAAATACAGATCGGAATATTGAGGCGTTAGAGGGCATTAGGCTTTTAAAAAATTCATCCTGAAAAACCTCCCTCATCTTTCTTCCCATTCCCTGGTGGAAGCCGGCATGAGCACCTTAGCTGCGTCGTTTCTGAGGAGCATGTTGGTCAGAGCACTGAGCGAGCACAAAGTTCCCCTGCCCTGGATTACCTCGCCATCAGGTCCTGGAATCCTGGCCACAATTCCCCCTTCGGCTGTGATCTCTATCTCCGTGCCGATCTCTCCAAGCCTCTGAAGAACGATGTTTCCAGTGGCACCCATGGACTTCTCCATCCAGCAGTGCTTAAAGGGACATAGGTTGCAGTAGTTCTTGAAGAGCTCTGAGCTGGCCTTGGGCACAAGGCCGGCCACCACCTCTGCCTTGGCAGTTCCATAGGCCATGCAGCAGCCTCTGACTCTCCTGGCTAGTATCTCATCGCCCCGGGCCAGAGTGACCTTGACGTGGCCGCCATGGATCTCGTACCTGTTCTCTATCTCCAGGTCGAACTTCTTCTTTCCCGTATTCTGTGCCCCAACCAGGCGCTCCTTTATCGTGGCTGCAACCTCTGGGGTCCTGGCAGCAGCCACTGTCACGGCGCAGGTAGGACAGTAGGATGGAGGGGATGCGGTAATTAAATTGCCCTGACTATCGATGAACCTGGCTTCAACACCAAGACCCTTTCTCCTGACCAGGGTCCTTCCTCCCAGGTCTCTGACCATCGTAAGGGCCATGGCCGCAGGTGTGAGAACCCTGCCGTAGCCGTAAAGGTCAGCGACTCTCTCTATGTCCTCCTTTGAATTGATGCCCTCCTTCCTGAGGACCTCGGCTAGATCCTCGGGAATGATGCCCGCATCGACCTCCGCAGACAGAACTGCGGGGGACCAGACGATGCCGAAACCCTCACCCATAACCTCGCCTTTATCATCCAGGATCCTGGCCAGGATGCCTCTCTCCTTCTCGTAAGCCACGACCTTTCCGCCGAGCCTGCAGACTTCCTCTGCTACGGCGTGGCATATACCGCAGGCCCCTTCCCTGGGATGGATATGCTCTGTAGCGTTCCTAGCTAGATCTTCCTCGAACATATCAGACCATTATTCCTAATGATGCTTTATTGATGAGCACGGATATTAAGGTTGGCGCGGGCCTTCCTCTTGGGGTTTATTGATCCCGATCGCTCGTCAGTCGATGTTTGCCCAAAAATTAGAGGTTTTATAGAAAATTAAAGGGGCGGTTGGTGGAGATTTTGTGTATTCTTTGAAAAGCCTTATATATCAAGATTTCAGTTAACAATTGTGAATTAAGGGCAAACCACCCACAGATCTCGCGAGAGATCTTTGCAATAAGCACCCTCGGAAGGGATATACGTTTAGAACGTTCAAGAAAGAGATGAATTGCAGTGGAAATGCTGCTCTTTGAAGGAACTTCTGGGGCTAAATTACCGCTCTTAAGGCCGTAAGGGTCAGAAGCTCCTTTGAGCGTATACAGTCTTTCTGATATCACCACCAGGAGACGGATTATGGAAAGGATCTACGAGGACATTACCAAGATCGTAGGTAACACGCCACTGGTTCGGCTGAACAAGGTCTCGAAGGGTCTAGAAGCTACTGTTGCGGCCAAGATGGAGTCCTTCAATCCCCTTCACAGCGCCAAGGATAGGATAGGCCTGGCCATTATAGAGGCAGCTGAAAGGGCCGGCAAGATCAAGGAGAACACCATTATTATAGAGCCTACCAGTGGAAACACAGGAGTCGGCCTAGCAGTCGCCTGCGCAGCTAAAGGATACAGGTTGGCGCTGGTCATGCCCGAGACCATATGTGTAGAGTGGCGAAAGCTGGCCAAAGCCTTAGGAACCGAGCTTATACTGACGCCTGGAAAGGAAGGCATGAAAGGAGCAGTGGCCAGGGCAGAGGAGATTGCCAGGGAAAACCCCGATTACTACTTCATACCCCAGCAGTTCAAGAACGCCGCTAACTCCTCCATCCACAGGAGGACTACAGCTGAAGAGATCTGGAGGGATACCGATGGAAAGATCGACATCCTGGTAGCGGGCGTGGGTACCGGGGGAACCATCACTGGCGTTGCCGAGGTCCTCAAGGTCAGAAAACCTGGATTTAAAGCCATAGCCGTGAAGCCTACGGCGTCTCCTGTGTTGGGTAGTGGAAAGCCCGGTACCCACAAGATCCAGGGCATTGGTGCTGGATTCATTCCCGAGGTCTTGAATGTAGAGCTCATCGATGAGATAATCCCAGTGAGCAACGATGATGCCTTCGGCACTGCCCGGAGGCTGGCCAAAGAGGAGGGCATCCTGGCGGGTATATCCTCGGGAGCTGCGACTTGGGCAGCGCTTCGGGTGGCAGCCAGGCCTGAGAACAAGGGAAAACTCGTAGTTGTGGTCCTCCCCGACACCGGCGAGAGGTACCTGAGCACTGATCTCTTTGAAGGTTGATTATGGTATTTCAGAGGATAAGTGAGGATATCAGGACGATCTTTGCCAAGGATCCTGCAGCCCGGTCTACCCTCGAGGTGATACTCTGCTACCCCGGCCTCCATGCCCTCTGGGCCCACAGGCTGGCTCGCTTTTTATGGGACCATCACTTTTTTCTCATGGGGAGGCTGGCCTCCCAGACTGCCAGGTTTCTCACGGGGATCGAGATTCATCCGGGGGCCACCATAGGCAGGAGGTTCTTCATAGACCACGGCATGGGTGTGGTCATAGGAGAGACGGCTGAAATAGGAGATGACGTCCTGATGTATAAGGGGGTCGTCCTCGGTGGGACCAGCCTTGAGAAGAAGAAGCGCCATCCTACGGTGGGGGATGGCGTAGTCATAGGCACCGATGCCACCATACTCGGACCTGTGGCCATAGGCAGGGGAGCCAAGATCGGCGCAGGGTCCGTGGTGGTGAGATCGGTTCCATCCGGAGCAACTGTGGTCGGTGTCCCTGGAAGAATTGCAGGGCCTGAGTGTCCTAGTGGTGGAGGAGCTGGCCTGGATCACGGAAACCTGCCCGATCCCATGCTGAGGGTGGTCAGCAGGCTGCTGGATAGACAGAACAGGCTGGAGGAAAGGCTGAGGATGATGGAGCTCTCCATGCCTGGACCCGAGGCCGAGAAGAGAAAAGCAGATCTGGTCAAGGAGGAGGCGGTCAGAGCTGCCCTCAGGGACATCATAGATCCCGAGGTCGGCATAGATATCATCGACCTAGGGCTTATAAAGGATGTGGATGTCAGAGATGGAACTGCCGAGATCAACATGGTCCTCACCACCCAGGCCTGCCCCCTGGTCGGTTACCTCACGGATCAGGTGAAGCGTCGCATAGAGGGGATAGAGGGCATAGATATGGTCAACGTCGTGGTCTTGGATGAGCCGTGGGACTGGGCGAGGTTTGTCAAGCAAAGGGATCTGCTAAAGGAGATATGAGGCGGCAAGGCTTATATCGATGAAGATCCTAATTTAGTTAACAATTGTGATTAGGGCAGGTTCAAAGCAAGGATTATGGTAAGATGAAGTCGCCGTGTGAAGAGGTGATCTGGGATGTCCTTCCCAGTATAAGGGCTGCCGTAGCCGCAGAGCTGGTAAAGAGGGGCCTTTCCCAGAAAGAGGTCTCAAAGATGCTGGGGATTACACCGCCTGCAGTCTCCCAGTATGTATCCAAGAAGCGAGGGTACAACATAGTCTTCGATGAGGCGACCTCCCATGCTATAGCAACGCTCGCCGATGACCTAATCTCCAACAACGTGGACGACCTGGTGGTGAGGATCTGCCAGATCTGCCGCGACGCCAGGGGAGGAAAACCCGTCTGCAAGCCCAGGTGCGAGAGCAGTGACGATGCCCACTGAGGATCCTCCCGAAGTTTTGTCATTGAGCTCATCTGAAGAGGCCTCCAAGGGGTGTGAGGCCGACGCACCTGCACAGAGACCGGAGAAAAGCTGCGCAGATAAGATCGCGATGGTGAAAAGGGCACTGGCATCCAAGGGCCGAGTTCTGATATCATACTCGGGTGGTGTGGATAGCAGCCTCCTAGCCCGCATCGCCAGAGATGCCCTGGGTGATGATGCTCTGTGCGTGATCTTGGATACGGAGACCTATCCTAGAAGAGAGCTTGATGAGGCCTTAAGCTTTGCCAGATCCATGGGCTTCAACTGTCAGGTCGTGAGATACTCCGCCCTGGAAGATCCAGCCTTTAAGGCCAACCCGGCCGACAGGTGCTACCTATGCAAGAAGGCCTCCGCCAGGGTGCTCAAGAAAATTGCCGGGGAGTGGGGAATAGAATGGATCACCGATGGCGTAAACATCTCCGATTACGGGGACTACAGGCCCGGAATTACAGCCTGCCGGGAGGAGGGCATATGGCACCCCTTTGCAGATTTGGGGATCTCCAAGGAAGATATCAGGGAGATGGCCCGGGAGATGAGCCTGCCATTTTGGGACAAGCCCTCCTCAGCTTGCCTATCCTCAAGGATACCTTACGGCGAGCCCCTAAGCATAGAGAAGCTGAATATGGTGGAGGGGGCCGAGGATTTTCTCAGGGGCCTGGGGCTTCGCCAGGCTAGAGTCAGAGCTCATGGAATGGTGGCCAGAATAGAAGTGCTGGATCATGATGTAGGAAAAGTTTTATTCAACAAAGACCCCATTATAAGAGCGTTTAAAGAACTTGGGTTTGATTACGTAGCCCTTGATCTCGAGGGCTTCAGAAGCGGAAGCATGAATGAGGTCTTGAATGGACATCCAAAAAATTAGAGATGATTTTCCAATCCTTCAAGAAGTTATCTATCTGGACAATGCCTCGACCAGCCTTACCCCTGAGCCAGTCCTGGCTTCCATCCTGGAGTACTACAGGAAGTACAATGCCAGCGTTGGCCGGGGCATCCATCGCCTCTCCCAGATGGCCGAACAGAAGTACAGGAGTGCCCACCTCAAGGTTGGGGGTTTTATAGGAGCCAAGGAAGGAGAGCTGGCCTTCACCAAGAACACCACCGAGTCCATAAACACCGTGGCCTTCGGTCTCAAGTGGAAGAAAGGTGACAGGGTCGTAACCACCCTGATAGAGCACCACTCCAACTTCCTTCCCTGGCTTCATCTGGAGCAGAATGGAGTAGTGGCCCTTGATACCATCAGTCCCGCCAAAGATGGCACCTTCCAGTCCTCGGACTTCGAGGAGGCCATAGGTGAGGGCACAAAGCTAGTGGCGGTAACTCAGATGTCCAATGTTTTGGGAACTATCCTTCCCATTAAAGAAATATCTGAGACCTGCAGGGATAAGGGGGCCATGCTCCTGGTAGACGGCGCCCAGTCGGTGCCTCACATGCCGGTGGACGTGAGGGATTTGGGCTGCGACTTCCTATGCTTCTCTGGGCACAAGATGCTGGGCCCCACAGGGATTGGAGCCTTATGGATGGGCAAGGATATAAAGCCCCTGATGCTTGGCGGAGGCACTGTGGTTGATGCATCCGTGGATAGCTACGAGCTCAAACCGGGCTACGAGAGGTTCGAGGCAGGGACACCCAACATCTGCGGCGGCATAGGCCTGGCCAGGGCCGTGGATTACCTGAAGGATCTGGGCATGGAAGAGGTGAGGGCTCACGAGATACGCCTCACCAGGAGGATGCTGGAAGGGCTCTGGGGTATTGAGGGTGTAGATATCTACGGTCCCCTCGACCCCGGAAAGAGGGGCAGCGTTGTATCCTTCAATGTTAAGGACATGATGCCCCACGATGTTTCCCTGATGCTGGACGAGGCGTCGAGCATCATGACACGATCAGGCCATCACTGTTGCATGCCCTTAATGAAACACCTAGGGCTTAAGAACGGAACCGTCCGGGCTTCGTTGTACATCTATAACACCGAGGAAGAGATCGATAAGTTTCTGAGCACTGTAGAGATGATAGCGAAGATGGGATGATCGCGAGAGTGGGCTAAATGATGGAAGATAGGAGCTGCTTAAAGATCGATAGCGGTAACGTGGCTTACGGGGAGTGCAGCATTGCAAAAGAGGCCCCTCTGTCAATATCCATCAACGGCAAGCAGTACGTTACCGCCATGATGAGCCCCCTGATGAAGAGGGAGTTTGTGATAGGCCACCTGGTATCTGAGCGGATGGTAAAGGATCTATCGGAGATAGAGTCTATGGAGATCGAGGGCAATACTGCAAAGGTGGTTATAACCAACCCTATCAGGGCTTTGACCTCCAGAAAGCCCATAGTCAGCGGCTGTGGGGGCTCTTCCTCCTTCCTGGACGGGGCCAAGCTCCCCAGGATCTCCTCGGACCTGAGGGTCGATGGTGCCAGGATCCTGGAGGCCATGAGGGCCATATCCGTCTCCGAGGTCCACCAGTCCACGGGAGGGATCCATTCGGTAGGGCTCTTTGGATGCCAGGGGGAGATATGCATCTGCGAAGATATCGGCAGGCACAATGCCCTGGATAAGGCCATAGGCTTTGGTATCATCAACAAGATCAACCTGAAAGGAGCCTTTGCTGTATCTACTGGCAGGATATCCTCGGATATGGCCCTCAAGTGCGCGTCGGCAGGTATTCCTCTACTGGCCTCCCGCGGAGCCACCACCAGCCTTGCCATAACCCTAGCTGAAAAGACAGGCCTGACCCTGGTGAGCTTCGTCCGCGGCAAGAAGATGAACATCTATACGAACTCCTGGAGGGTGGTAGGATCTGAGCTAGATCCAAAGGTAGTGAGTCAGTTGGCTTAGATATGTAAAAATCTCGTCTTTGGCCCGTGATATGGGATAGACGCAGCAAGGCATTGTCGTTTTTCCAGCAGGGCAATTTTTCTGAGCCTAGTGAAGACTTCACCTCTGATTATGGTAGATATAGATAAAAGGTATTATATGGAAGCAAGGCCTCCAGGGTGATAAGCTATGGCACATGACTACCAAAGCCCACGAGATACCTACAGCATCCTTAGCTCCAAAGAGTCCATAAGAATGAGGGCAAGGGCTGATAATCTGGAATGGGATGCCAGGCCCCTGGATGGTATCGGCATCCTGGACATGGAACCCCAAGCCAAAGCCAGGAAAGCCAAAATCGTCCGCCTCTGGATAAAGGCCCAGGAAGAAGAGGTTCTATCCGGGATTGAAAACACCAAGGTTAGGGACGCAGACCACAGGGAGACGACCTCAGAAGGACGCAAGAACTATCCCCGAGGGGTCTGCTCCAGGCGGAAAGGCAATAAGACAGTTACGAGGTAAATAGGTAGCTGAAGCAGGATGGACCAGCAAGATGCTCTGGAAAAGGCAAAGAGGCTGGGATACACGACCTGAATCCCGGCTCTCAACAAAAAGCCTCTTGAAGACCACAACAGAGAACACCAATGCATGATTGCGGGTCGTGCAAAGTCTTGACGGCTTGAAAAGGCATTCTGGTTGATTTGCGGATTCCGAGGCAAAAATATTTTTAAAAAATAGTAACTCAATTCATTGATCACGGTATCTTCTTGTACTTCTCCGTGGGGAATTGAGCCATGCTGGCGT
>DAXJ01000096.1 GCA_002506335.1 Methanosaeta sp. UBA114 | reverse complement strand
CCCAGGTTACGGGGTCTATAGCTACGGGGGAGAACAGGTCAGTGGAGTTCGAGGCCCTGGCCAAAGAGGAGACCGGAACAGGGGTTTATCCCATGGAGGTAACCCTCACGTACAGCACCCTATCTGAAATAACGACGTCGGGAGATACCCGTCTACCAGATATATCCTTCAAAAGATCCACATCATCGCTGGATCTGCCAGTCGAGGTCCAGGTGGTTGAGGGACCTAAGATCTATATTGAAGGCACAAGAGGTTCCCTCCGACCGGGAGAAGAGGCCACCGTAGAACTTCTGCTGGCCAATCGCGGCGATGAGACTGCCAGGGGCCTTAAAGCCTCAACATACCCACAGCCGCCCTTCAACTGCTCCTCAGAGCCGGCGAGCCTCGGGGACGTCGATCCCGGAAGCTCAACCTCTTTTAAGGCCGCGCTGGAATCGGACGCCAAAGCCGCTCCTGGTGATTACGCCCTGCCCTACAGCATCACCTTCCTGGCAGAGGGAAAGACAAGCGAAGTGAAATCGGCTGCTTTGGTTACCATCGAGGGGGAATCATGGATAAGACATCTATGGGTCCCAACCATCGCAGTTTTAGCTCTTGTTCTGATAGCCCTCCTGGAATCACTGGCTTTGAATGGTAAGAAAATGAAACGCAAGAGATGGAGGCGTTAAATAATCCAGGTGGTTTTCGCACCTAAGCGGTCAGCTTCTCGAAGCGCTCCTGGGCCTTGACCAGGATCTCATCCTCACCGGCGATGACCCCACCCTTCATAAGGACCTTGCCGTTGATTATGGTGGTATCGACCTCCCCCGGCATGCTGTAGACCAGGTGGGAGATCAGGCTGGCCTCGGGCGTGAACCAAGGTCTCCTCAAGTTGATCAAAGCCAGGTCGGCCAGGGCGCCCTCGCGCAGTCCCAGGTCCAGGCCGAGAGCCTTGTAGCCGCTCTCCGTAGCCATCTTCCAGGCCATGGAAGCCTTGAGGGCATCGGACTTTGAGCAGGCGTTCTTTTGAACCACGGATGCGACTTTCATCTCCTCGTAAAGGTCGAGGTTGTTGTTGGTGGAGGCCCCGTCCGTCCCCAGGCAGACGTTGACCCCTGCTGAGAGAAGCTTTTCTACAGGAGCTATGCCTGCGGCAAGCTTCAGGTTGCTGATTGGGCAATGGGCCACATTCACCCCTCTGGACGCCAGGAGGGATATGTCTTTATCAGAGAGGTGGACGCAGTGGGCGGCCACCAACCTCGGACTCAGCAAACCCAGGCTGTCTAGATAATCCACGGGGCTTAAGCCGTGGTCCTTCATGGATGCCTGGACCTCGCCTTCCGTCTCAGAGAGATGGGTGTGGAGCACCACGTTGTTCTTCTCGGCCAGGTCCGCTGCCCACCTAAGGGTCTCAGCTGAGCAAGTATATATGGCGTGGGGCCCTACCGCCGGGTGGATGAGGTCATCGTCCTTCCAGGCCTTGATGAAGCTCTCGGCCTCGGCCTTGAACTGGGGCTTGGAGTCGAAGACCACACCTGAAAGGAAGGCTCGAAGGCCCATCTCCTTGGTGGTTCGGGCAGTCTCATCCATATAATAGTACATATCGTTGTAGCAGGTGATGCCAAACCTTATGAGCTCCAGACAGCCGAGTTTCACACCCCACCTGATATCCTCGGAGGTCAGCTTGGCCTCTAGGGGCCATATTTTCTCAGTGAGCCAGGGCATCAGCGCCATGTCATCGGCGTAGCCCCTAAAGAGGGTCATGGCCAGGTGTGTATGGGAGTTTATCAGGCCAGGAACCGCCAGCATGCCTCTTCCGTCCAGGATCTCATCGCTCCTGCTGCAGGGGAGATCACGGCCGATTTTTTCGATCCTTTTGCCCTCTATTAATATATCGCGGCCTTTGACAGTGATTCCGCCCTGGATCAGGGATACGCCTTTGATGAGCATGGGCCCTAAAGACTTTCAGGGCCATATTAAAATTGCTGCAGGGGATAGGCTTAAAAGGGTCGGATCATAAGAATTGAGTCGGGCTGAGGTAGCCAAGTGGCCTACGGCGCTGGTCTTGAGGTCGTCCTTGAATGGCGACAGGAGAACCAGTGGTGCATCCGCGCCCCGTGAGTTCGAATCTCACCCTCAGCGTCAATTTACCAGTAAATGACACATTACTAAGCAATTTTATCGCTAAGGTGCGAGCTCAAAGACGCGTAATTTAATTGAAGGCCTATTACAGATATCGTTTAACCAATACCTGCATTTGCGTTAAACTTTTATTTAGGCGGATTGGACAGAATATTTAGGATTATTGATGAATCATGACCACAGAACACCTCTAATACCGCTCGGGTCGGGAGCTTTGAAAAGATTAGAGACTCGAGCACGATCATCATAGGCGCCGTCAACCAGAGTATATCCCTGTAAATTACACCATAGACCTGAGCATAAACAACTCCACCTTCATCAGAAAGCTCGAGGACAACCAGATATGTGAGAAGCCGGTAAGCTATGTGCTTACTAAGCCATGGGACGGCCTGAATCTCCCGTTCCTGCCCTACTGCGATGGCAACTTCTCGGTACCCTACAGGGATCTCCTCCTGTGTATCAACGTCTATGAAGAACCTTCTGAGAACGCCATAGTAGCACCGTCAAAGCATGTAATTTGGGACACAGGAGAAGATGATGGCCACAAGGTAGTAAGCAATAGAAAACCTAGATGGTACTTAGACGCATACGATCTGGGAACCGATGTCGCCTATAGCCATCATTCGGCCTCCGATGGCTTCCTCTGGGCCAAAACCGGTGACACAATCGAACCCATTATGGAACGATCAGAGTTCACCATCTGCAGCCAGCTTCGGAGAGCCAGCCAATCGCTGAAAGCCAGCCCACGGTATCAAGCCGCAGCAATGCCCCTATGGTCCTGGGCAGCACAACTCCTAAGAAGACCGTTGTCTTAGGTTAGTCCAGATCAAATTAAGTTAACTTTGGGAATACAGCTAGGGGGATAGACCCAGGCCCTCAGCGGCCTCATCTGGCTATGCCCATTCTCTTCAAGAGGTCGAGGAGCGGAGACCTGAGGGCTTCATCCTGGGCTATCGCCGCCAAGTAATAGAAGACCGCCGCCAGGATGCACCCCAGGATGGTTTCATCGGGGCTCAAGGCCAATGTCCATCTTCCGGCTGCCAGGGCAAAGAGAGGCACGCAGTAAGCCATGTACCTGGCATAGCTCCTTATAATCTTCCTCAAGGGAATATCCATCTCTTTTAGAAGCCAGATGCAAAGGCATCCCCAGGCTGTGACACTGGCGACAGTAAATAAAGCTAATGTAAATCTAGCGTTCCCTGTCATTCCTCCCATGATCAAGGCCGTAGCCCTGGCGGCAAAGAGTGTGGTGTTAAAGGCTAGAAAGGTTCCCTGCCTCTCCAGGACCGAGAATAGGGTGCAGATGGGCGAGGTCACGAAGGTGATAAAGGTCCAGAGGGCTAGGATCTGGACGTAAACTCCTGCTTCAGCCCAGGTGGGGCCAAAGATCACCAAGAAAAGATCTCTGCCGGTCAGGGATAGGAGCAATATAGGAAATACACCTACCATGCCCAGGCGGACGAAGGTGGACTCCACGACCTTAGGTAAAGATCCATTGAACTTGGCCTCAGCCGCCCTCTGGAAGAAGACCTGGCCTATGGCTGAGCCTATCAGGGACATGGGAATCTGGAGGACGTCTAAGCCCAATGCATAGTAACCCACCACCGTCTGGGAGAAGAAGGTCGAGAGGAGGAAGGTGGGAAGCTGCCAGGATACAGCGTTCAAGAGGGCCGACCAGCTGTCCAGGAGGGGAAATTTCCTGTACCTCTTCAAGCCCGAAATCATAGACCTCCCGCTCAGGCATCTTCTTATAATCCATCCATCGTCCCTCCAGATCTGGGCAGCTAGGATGAGGGTTGAAGCAGCTGATCCAGCAACTATTGCCCCTATGAGGCTTCCACCGATGGCATGTCCAGCTAGGCCCTCTCCCAGCTGGGATCCTGTGGTCGTAGCAGAGCCGGTCACTCTGGCCATGGAGAGCCTGAAGAACCTCCTAGTCCTGGAGTTCCAGTAATTCAAGGCCATGAAGGCTCCCCCAAAGAAGATGGAGGGGGGTACAAACCACAGATAATGGGCCAGATTGGGTGCTTTAATCAGCTGCGAGAAGGGATCGCCGAAGAACCACACTGCAGGGATCATGAGGGCCCCGATAAGTGCCGATATGAAGAGGCTTAAGCCCAGAAGGTTGGCTGCCTCCTCGTCTGATGAGGGAAGCATGATGGAGTACTCGTACCTCATGCAGGCTACAACGCCGATGATCCCCGTGATAGAAGCAAAGAGAGCCGCAAGGCCGAAGGACTCGGGACCGTAAAGCCTGGCGACTATAGGAGAGGCAACCATGATCATGAACTGGGCTAGGACTGTGCCGCCGGCGATTTTGAGGACATCCGCCCCAAAGCTGCCACCACCCGCATCATGCACATTGTGCATGGGACCCGGGACCCTTATTGTCTTGGCCTTAGAAGACTCCACAATGAGGGTCTTTAATGGGGCAATTTATAAGTTATTCGGTATTCATTAATTTGCATAAAAGTTTTGGGGAAAGACCGCTTGCACTCCGCCTTAAGAGTTTAACTATTCATACATTCTTGGATAGATGTGTACTCACCCATAAGGAAGCAGTGAGGCACAGATCCATGGGATAAAGCACTAATAGAGAAGTTCGGCTTCCAGTCCTTAGTAGGCTCTCAGAAGGAGATCATAAGAGCTCTCATGGAGGGAACGTATGTCTTTTTATCTATGCCTACGGGAGGGGGGACGCCCCTATGCTATCAGCTACCGGTTCTCCTCATGGATGGCACCGCCATAATCGTATCTCCCCTCATTGCTCGCATGAAAGATCAGGTGGACGGTTTGATGGCCAAAGGAATATCCCTTTGCCTTCTATCAACCGTAGCATGATCCCTGAGGACATCCCGGCGGTGGAAGCCCATATCCTGGAATGGTGGGTGACTGCTTCCCGTCCTAAAGTGTGGGGCTTCCACGGCTTCCTACACCGACAGATTGCAATCCCAATCTGAGTATGTTTATAGCTGCATTGAGATAGCCACCATTGAGAAAAGTTAGCCATGCGTTCTCATCTTGACACATCAGTCGTGGTAAGCAGCCATGATAAGGCCCTCCGTGGGAGTAACCAATGGAATAAAATGTAGTATTATGCGGGAAAGAACCGCTTGAGACCAAGGGTCGAAGGAGATAGATCATGGATATAGAGAACAACGGCACATTTATCCCCCAGGGGAGCTGAGTGGGGCGAAAGACCCGGCCTTTAGGCCGGTCTCATTAATTCGAAGAATTAATGGGCGTTACGACGTAGCCGCAACAGGATGTAGAGCCCGTCCGTTTATGCAGCAATCTACAAATTTCAATAATAGCACAAAGATTAACGTGCTCGAGGCTTGCAAGTTCAGAATCTACCTTGCCAGGTCCCAAAAACCAAGATGGTGCGGGCTCTGAACCTGTGCCAATGGGTCTACAACGAAACGCTTGCTCTGCGAAAGAATGCCTGGGAGAATGATCAAAAGTCCACATCCAAATACAAGACCCATAACCTCCTTACGACCTGGAAGGATGAGAAGAC
>DAXJ01000080.1:8488-8630 GCA_002506335.1 Methanosaeta sp. UBA114 | reverse complement strand
TATTGAGTTCGAAGAATGAGCCCACCATCTCTAAATTACTACCCTTCTGGTAAGTGGCAGCACCGTATTCAGCCAAGTAATCCACGAGCCAGCAATTTTTGATGGTCAACGACTTGGCTTGGCTGGTAATAGCTCCGCCAAA
>DAXJ01000080.1:2374-8222 GCA_002506335.1 Methanosaeta sp. UBA114 | reverse complement strand
TCCCCTTTACCACGGAAAAACACGAGCTTTTCTATATTCACGCTCACTTTGGGATTATCTAATTCCAGTAGCTGACTAGCCAACTGAGCGTAGAGAACGGAGAATGGTGAGGCAGTTATAGTCATGTTTTTATTAATATGGAATGGCTCAGTCAAAACATAATTACCCGCAGGCATTTCTATGGATGAGCCTTCCGGGGCATCATCTATGAGCTTTTGTATATCTGACCCCGGCGGATAGGCCGGACCTGTACTATTTAGGCTGGAACCAACCCCAAAGTCGTCCAAGCCGGCATAGTGGTTTTTGTAATCCTGATTATCTTGTGCACAGGCGCCGCCTACTAGAAAGCATGCAGATAACACAAATAGCTTTAGGTCCATGTATTTTCACCGTATTAACAACATACATAATTATAGCACCGATCCCTTTGATCATAGACGTTGTACGTGCCTCTATTAGTAGCACAGCAGACATGCTGTTTTCCACAGCACTTGCTGCCAGCCGTACAACAAGAAGAAACGAAGCCGCATTGCGAAGGGCAGTTGGGACAGTCGCTGGGACAATCTCCATTGCAATCGGTGCCTAAGTTAAGGCCACAGAAAATAGTTGTGAGATGACCGCCTGGTACTGCGCTTAAGTTCCTCACAGGTTGCAGGGCGGCGGTCTCGTTGACTTGGGACGATGCTAATACCAGGGAATGTCCCTAGCTTATCTTGTAGCTCTTATGGAGTGGATGCCTGAGCCGCCCCTAATACAAGATGCGCTAGAATACCACCCATCAGGACTAACCACTTGACCCTGGTTTCAAATTATTCTCATCGTATCTATCTTTAATGCTTCAAAGGCGAAATTACTGCTCTGTAAAGATACCCAAAGCCCACGACGGATGTCAATGCCAGGAGATATGCTGCCTGGCAATACATCCCTGGGGAAAACGTCTTTACTCTATCAGCGATGCCCTTGCCTATCGTTCCCAGATAATGGCCCTCCTCGCCCAAGGAGTAACCCATCTCTTTCATGATCCTTTTGGAGTAGCCCTGCCAAAAGGCTCTCTTGAAAAGGACCTTCTTCTTCAGCCTCTCGGGGAAGACCTTGTGATATACAATGGCCTGTGGGTTGTAGGTGACGCCCCTGCCAAAGGTTTTCTTCATCCTATCGCAAAACTCGGTCTCCTCACTCTGGAGCATCCCCTTGCCGTGAAATCCCATCTCGCCTCTAAAGCCTCCCAGGGACCTGAGCACATCGGTTTTGAAGCTTATGTTGGAGCCAAAGGTGTTTCTGACATCCCCCATCTCTTCGGCAAATCCTTTGTGGGTGGCGCCTATCAGCCAGTAGTACTCCGGGGGAAGGAATCCGGGCTTGCCGTTCAGCCACAGTGGAAGGATGCGGCCTCCGGAGGCTATGGCACCCTTCTCCGAGTACATCTTCACCAGCTCCTCGACCCATCTGGGATCGGCTATGGCGTCATCATCAAAGAATGCTATGATATCCCCTCGGGCCCTGGATATGCCCCGGTTCCTGCTCTCTGAGAGGCCAATATTTCTCTTATTGAGGATGAGCGCTGCACCGTTCTCCCAGCCGTCTTTCTTGAGCCTATCGTAAAGGTCGGCATTGCCATCCGAGACGCACACTATCTCCACCGAGGAGTAGCTCTGGGCCTTTATGCTGCCCAGGGCCTCGGCCAGATCTCCATACCTGTCGGTCCTGTGGGCACAGACTATGACCGATACCAATGGGTCCTTTCGGGCGGGGTCTCCCATGGAAGTATTGTTAGGGCCTCCACCTTAATAAAATAGGTTTAGACCATTTGCAGCCCTCGCCTAAAAGCCGGGAATGCCCTTAAGCATTAAAATCTTAAATTTTATGAGGGTTTCTTGGCTTGTTCTGTGGCTTGTGGTGCCTTGACCCTGCAATATCCTTCACAGAAGGTTATATGTACCGAAAAAGTTAAAGCGGATAAGCCCCTTTTGGAGCGTTCATATAGTATCCAGGTCGTGATCTTTCTGAAAGCGGTTATACTGGCAGCAGGGGAGGGCAGGAGATGTAGGCCTCTCACTCAGACGCGGTCCAAGGTCCTGCTTCCCGTAGGGAACAGGCCCTTCATGGAGCACGTGGTCAGGGCACTGGCGGCAAATAATATCAGGGATCTCGTGGTGGTCGTGGGCTACCAGAAGGAGAGGATCATGGATTACTTCGAGGATGGCCTGGACTACGGAGTCAGTATAAGGTACGTGGAGCAGGGCGAGACCCTGGGTACTGCTCACGCCCTGAGCAAGGCCAAGCCTTACCTAGACGGGACGTTTCTGGCGGTCAACGGCGACAACCTGATAGATGCCAGGTCCATAGGCGAGCTCATCTCCACCGAAGGCGACGATGTGATACTGGCGGCCCTGCGCAGGCACACCGGATACTATGGAGTTCTGACCGTAAATCAGGGGGTTGTGGAGAGAATCGTGGAGAAACCTGGCAGGTCCTGCGCAGGCATTCTCAATACGGGTGCTTACAAGTTCAGCCTTGAGATCTTTGATGAGATACCTAGGACTCCCATATCCGAGAGAGGATCTTATGAGCTGACCCAGACCCTCTCCCAGATGATAGACGATGGCAAGGTGGTCAGGGCCACTATTACCGATGGAACATGGGCGGATGCCATCTTCGCCTGGGACCTCATCAGCGCCAACAGCCTGGCCCTCAATTCCATGGAGACTAAGGTCTTGGGAGAAGTCGAGGAGGGTGCCAGGATCAGAGGCCCTGTGGAGATCGGTGAAGGTTCCATCGTCCGGTCGGGGTCCTATATAGTAGGGCCCGTATCCATCGGCAGGAATTGCGACTTAGGTCCGAATATCACCGTGTTGCCCTCCACCTCCCTGGGCGATTCGGTGAGGGTTGGGCCCAACTCTGAGGTCAGAAACAGCGTGGTCATGAATGGGGCGAGGATCGGCTCCGGCTCCATAATATCTGATTCCCTCCTGGGAGCCAGCTGCCTTCTCAGGGACCAGGTGGTGGTGGAGAGCGGACCTGCTGTGATTGATATAGAAGAAGAACTTCATAGGGCGGAGTTCGGCGCGATTCTGGCGGACAACGTCGTACTGGGCAGCAGAGCCATGGCGCATCCTGGGACAGTGATGGGGACCGATTCCAAGGCAGGCTCCGGGACGTCCCTCGAGGGGTGGATAGAGAGAGGAAGCAGGGTGGTATGAGGTGTGCGGAATAGTCGCTTACATTGGCTCTGAGAAGGCCGGGCCTATACTCTTCGATACTTTGAAGAGGCTGGAGTACCGGGGCTACGATTCAGCGGGCGTTGCCGTGAAATCCCAAGAGTCCAAGGACTCCCTGGAGGTTCTTAAGTCCGCTGGGAGGATAGCAGACCTGGAGAAGGTTTACCTCAAGCTTGGCTCCCCCGGCGAGACCGTGGGCATAGGCCACACCCGCTGGGCTACCCACGGAAATCCCACCGATAGGAATGCCCACCCTCACGTCTCGGGCGATGTGGCCATAGTCCACAATGGAATTATCGAGAATTATCTGGAGCTTCGTGAATCCTTAGAGGAGATGGGCGTCCAGTTCCAATCCGAGACCGACAGCGAGGTTTTGGCCCACTTGGTCCGCATGTACTACCAGGGAGATCTGGCCGGTGCCGTAACCAAGGCTTTAGGACAGGTCGAAGGGTCTTATGCTGTAGCGATCCTCTGCCCAAGGTCTCCTTATCTAGTCTGTGCCAGAAGAGATAGCCCGCTGGTTCTGGGCATGGGCAAGGATGCCGTCTACGCTGCCTCGGATGTGCCGGCCATCCTCTCCTACACCAGGGATATCGTCAGGATGAAGGACGGGGAGATGGCCCTGCTCTACAAGGATAAAATAGAGCTCAGGGATGCTTCCGGTGCCTCAAAGCCCTTGGAGCTTGAGAAAATAGAGTGGGGCGTGGATGCGGCTGAGAAGGGCGGCTACCCCCACTTCATGCTCAAGGAGATTCATGAGCAGCCCAGGGCTCTTCAGGAGACCTTCGCTGGCCGCATCTTGGAGATCGAAGGCGATGTCAGGCTGGACCTCGGGATGACCGACTTCGAGATCAGATCCCTGAACCGGGTATCCATAGTCGCCTGCGGCACCTCCTACCACGCCGGCCTCTTTGCCAAGTACCTCTTCAGCAGGGCGGCAGGGCTTCCCGTAGATGTGGAGGTGGCCTCGGAGTTCCAGCACATACAGCTGAGGCCTGGAACCCTCCTCATATCCATAACCCAGTCCGGGGAGACGGCCGATACCCTTCTGGCCTTGAAGAAATCCAAGGTCTGCGGGGTCAAGACCATAGCTATTACCAACGTGGTAGGGTCCACGGTCACGGGCCTTGCTGATGGGACCATCTTCACTAGGGCAGGGCCTGAGATCGGCGTTGCAGCCACCAAGACCTTCACAGCCCAGATGGCAGCGTTGCTCCTACTGGCGGTTCGCTTAGGAAAGGCCAGGAATTACCTCACTCCTGATCAGGCCAGGAAGATGCTCATGGAGTTCACCAGGCTTCCGGGGCTCGTCCAGAGTGTCCTTGAGAAGCGGGAGGAAATCAAGGCCATTGCTGAGAAGTACGCCTATGCCGAGTGTTACTTCTTCATAGGCAGGGACTTCCTGTACCCCATTGCTTTGGAAGGAGCCTTGAAGCTGAAGGAGATCGCCTACATACCCTCTGAGGGATACGCTGGAGGGGAGCTCAAGCACGGACCCCTGGCTTTAATCACGGGAAAGACTCCCGTGGTGGCTCTGGCCACCTGCGGAAAGAAGGTTCAGTCCAATATCAAGGAGGTCAGGGCTAGAGGGGCTGATGTGATTGCCTTTGCCTCGGAGGACGATTCGGATATAGTAAAGGTGGCTAGCACCGTGGTGGAGCTGCCGAAGACGAGGCCTGCCCTTTCGGCGGTGCTTTGTGCTGTGGCGGTGCAGCTTCTGGCTTACTATACGGCAAATAAGCTTAACCTGCCTATTGATAAGCCGAGGAACCTGGCTAAATGTGTCACAGTGGAGTAGGTCTAGGTTAGACTATTATCCTTTATTTCTATTTTAATTAGAACTTAAAACTATAACTAAATTCTGCCACTAGGGTCTCCAGTAAACCAGCCAATGATAAAACGTTAATCGGTGATATCAAATGCCATTATTTAAGGAAAAACTTCTCTTCTTTAGAATCGGCGCGTTTCTTTGGACGGTAGATGAAGGACTCCTTTAGCCGCCTCATGAGAGAAAGAAGTGCACAATACAATAACACAATATGACAAAGTTAGGCCTAAAGTTCAAGGCCCCTGGTAAACTATCTCCACGTTATCCATGCCCAGAATTATCTTCCTCAGCTCCTCGCAGTTGATGGGGCGCTTGCACTCGCTGCAGGCCTTGACCTTCTCGGAGAGGAGGGCGACCTCCTGATCACTAAGGTGATAGCCCATGCGCTCGGTTATGTACCTTAAGGCCTTGGCTCCGGTATGCTTGCCCATGATGATGCGCCTCTCGGCCCCTACGATCTCCGGCGAGTACGGTTCGTAGGTTCGGGGCTCCTCCAGGACGGCGGCCACGTGGATGCCCGACTCGTGGGCAAATGCATTGTCCCCCACCACGGCCTTATTCTTGGCCATGGAGACTCCAGAGTAAGACTGCACAAGACCGGAGAGGTTTTTCAACTTAGTCAGATTGTAGCGATCGATGCCGTAGTGAAGTTTTAAAGCGACGAGCATCTCCTCCAGGGGCACATTGCCGCTCCTCTCCCCTATGCCGTTGACGGTGGTGTGAAGCTGCTTGGCCCCGGCCTCGGCACCCGCCAGGGCGTTGGGCAGGGCCATGCCAAGGTCGTCATGGCAGTGCATGCAGA
>DAXJ01000080.1:0-2133 GCA_002506335.1 Methanosaeta sp. UBA114 | reverse complement strand
CGTCATGGCAGTGCATGCAGATGGGGATCTTGATTACCTTTCTGATCTCGCTTATCATGTAGTAGGTGGTCCTGGGGTTCATGATGCCCACGGTATCCGCTATGCTCACGTAATCGGCGTGATGCTCCTCGGCCTTCTTATAGAGCTTCTTTAGGGTCTCGAAGTCGGTCCTGGTGGCATCCTCGGCGGAGAACCTGACTATGAGCCCATGGTCCTTGGCGTACTCCACGGTTTCCAGGGCGCACCTAGTGGCCTCGGGGCAGCTCATGTGGAGCTTGTGCTTCAGATGAAGATCGGAGGTGGCTATAAAAACGCTTATCATGTCCACGCCGCAGTCCAGCGCGGCGTCAACATCCTTCTTAACCGATCTGGAGAGGGCGGAAATCTTGGCCTTGAGCCCAAGATCGCAGACCTCCTTCACAGCGTTCTTCTCGGCCTTGGAGACCACCGGGAAGCCAGCTTCTATGATCTCGACGCCTATTTCGTCCAGGCGCAGGGCAATGTCCAGCTTCTCATCGGGCCTGAAGACTACTCCGGGCATTTGCTCCCCATCCCTCAAGGTGACATCGCATATCTCGATATCCAATAGAGGAACCCCTGCCAGGGAGAGAAACTGGTTGATGGAGTAGTCTGACATAGGCGATAGTGATGATTCATTACATAAATCGGTTTCGAAGGAATGGGAATTCCGGCGTCTCGAGAGGGGCTTTATCCTGGGAGAAAGTGCTAATTCATTTTAATTTTAAATAGGAAATTCGTCGTTTGACGAACTGATTTTGTCAGAAACCATCCATGCCCCATTGGGGAAATAGCGCATTTCAAGAGTGATGAGAGATGCAACGAAGGCCTGGGCGGGAATAGCTCTTATGAGGATCGTGGTTCTGATTGTGGTTATTCCATCGGCCCTTGCCGGCCCTGTAGAGGAGTGGAATAGTATCTTCGGCGGCGTATCCCATGATCTCGGAGGCTCGTTGAGGTTCACCTCCGACGGCGGCTTCCTCATAACCGATCTTACCTACTCCTACGGTGCTGGCGGCGATCTGTCTCTGTCAAGGCCGACTCCAACTGCATCGGGCAGTGGAACAGGGCCTACGGAGGCAAAGGAGCTGAAGATGCCACATCGATCTAGGAGGCTCCAGATGGCGGTTTCATCATAGTGCGCCACACCGATTCCTTTGGCGCCGGAGAGAAGGACCTGTGGCTCCTTAAGACCGATTCAGAATGAAAGGATGAATGGATCCAGGCCTATGGAGGCAAAGTGGCAGATCATGCCAGGTCCGTAGCCCTGGTCTGGGGGCGGGGGGGGCTACCTTATCACCGGGGATATCATCCCTGCCAGCTCCGAGACATCGGAGGCGTGGCTGGTCAAAGTGGGCTCACAAGGCAGGAAGGAATGGGACAGGATCTTTGGCACCTCCCTCGAGGAATCCGCCAGGGCAGTGGTTCAGGCCATGGATGGGTGTTATGAAGTGGCTGGATACTCCCGGGCAGCGTACTCAGACGATCCTCTAACCGCGGACAATCCCACGCGCCTTACGCTCCTGGCTAAGTTCGGTGCCAATGGGACCCTGGAGTGAAAGTCCAAGACCGAGATCCTGGGAGATGGCGAGGCCTACGATCTCAAGGAGACCGTCGATGGAGGATACATCCTGGCAGGAACATCTGAGGTAAACTCTGGCGATGCTCTCCTGGTAAAGACCGATGGCTGGGGCAGGCTTCAGTAGATATGAATCTTGGAGGGCCAGAATCTCAAAGCCTCAATTCCACCATCCAGACCAGGGATAGGGCTTACGTTGGAGCGGGAAGATGTAACCTACTAAGGGCTCTTGATATCGGTATATGTCTTGCCAAGGTGAAGCTGATATAGAAGAATCGGATAAGGTCTAACGTTTGCTGTATCTGGGGTAGCCTGCACAGCATGCGAGCGCTTCCTCGACCGCTGCACACGCCTGACCCCATATTTTTGCGATTTAAAGCAACCTGGTGTTCAAAGAGCTAAAAGTAAAGAGCGAACTATGCAATATGTGACCAAAACAACAGCTCCCATACTATTTGGCTTCGATAGGTCAGAGAAGTCCATTCCAAGTTTGTATATAGATGAGGGATATGATCCTTCAAGATACTGGTTTGATA
>DAXJ01000030.1:17039-33732 GCA_002506335.1 Methanosaeta sp. UBA114 | reverse complement strand
GGATTCTACACCATTTGCTAAAAATGTTAATATAAAATATGGCTTGGGATTGCAGCCACGATGCGAATGGCGTGTTGCCTTCATTAAAGAGAAAGGAGTAGATTGTCTGGGGATTAAAGACAAGAGAAAATGCTATTATGATTGAAGAGCCACCACCGAGATCGAATGCTGTTCTGGAATTCAAGAAGATGGGCTATAACGGTTGGTGCCAGATGCATCAGTTAGTCACTCTAAGGCTGCCCACCTTTATAATAAGCTCTAGGCTTTTCTGCAGACCTGATGGATTTAAGTATAGGTGGCTGGCCTTTCTTCGATTCGTGGTCCATCCGCTCTTTCAATATGCATCTGCTGTGCCTGACACCACCCAGGGGGTTGTTGGGCGTCCCCATGGAGTTCATACACCTGGCCATCACCGCTGCTCCCCGAGCCAAGCCATCGTCGACAAAGACTAAGTTTTTCTCTGGCTCGTCGTACAGGCGAAGCTTCTCAACCTCCTCCAGGATCAAAGCCGGCTTCTTCCCGCTGATCCCCGCCCTGCCAGTAATTCCCAGGGCCGTCTTTCCCGTCACCAGTCCCTCATCGATCCCGATTTTTATCAGCCTCAAGGCCATGCGGGCGCTGACCAGGTCCAGGGTCCCGAATAGAACTTCAGGGTCGGAGCTGTGGGACCTGTAGATCTCCCCGCCGATCTTGGAGAGCTCGTACAGGTCGGACCCATTGATCCCGGCATCGCAGCCTATCAGAACCACGCCGTTCTTCTCTGCTGCCCCCGGATTTACGGGGATCATGCCGTACTTTTTTCTGCCCTTGGGAACCTTATCTATGGTGATCAGCTCATCTATCCTTTCAGCATAGGCCCTGGCGTCGCGCCCATAATCGGGCTCTACATCAGCCTTAAAAATATCCAGGGCTGCCCCGGAGCGCCTATCTACGAGCCCCGTCCCCTGGACCACAGCATCGGAAATGGCGCCGGCAAGACCCAGAAAGTTGCCTATTGTTCTGGAGTAAGGACGCTCATCATTCGTGATCCTGCCCTTGAGGGTGGTCCCGAAGTCCATGGAAAGACAGGGATTTCTGAAATCTACATCCGTCCACCGGCTTCCCTCCTTGATCCCAGCGGTGGCAAGCTCCCCTTCCATCTCATTGGCCACGATCTCCACGCCCGTGGAGCCCTGGGGCGAGTAAGTGGAAGCTACAGCCCCGCAGAAGGCGACCTTCTCTATCTGTGTGTAGCTCCTGAACTTCTCAGGGATATTGTAGATGGACATAGCCGGGGTCATGAGCCTCGGTGGAACCCCAGCCATGAGACAGCCCTTAGCTAGAGCTTGGATGAAGGCACCTATCTGATCCGGGGAATCGAGCTCTGCCACGACGCCAGTGGACCTGACGACGAAGTCGAGATCGGTCTTTATATCCAGGCGAGCCCTGTCGTGGCTCTCTAGGAGGGTATCCCGGACAAGCTCTGCTATGGATTCCTCAGTCAGGGGAGTGCCGTTGAGAGTCCTGGCAAAGATCTCTTCCCCGGCCTTCGGCTCTCGTACGTTCCTGGTCATCTTCACGGTCTTATTGATTAGGTAGGTCCTTCCGGTCTCCATCTCGGTGGCGGTCAATATGGACTTGGTAGTGGTATTGCCGACCTCCACCGAGGCCACTATGTAATGGGGCTCTCTCTTTAGATCGAGGTAGCTGATACTAGGGCTCTCGACGATCCGGGGGGTTCGCTTATAGATAAAATCAAAAAGGCTCATGCTCTTGGTAAGACTCATAACTCAACTATTTAGCTTTAAAGGATGGTCAAAAAAATATTAAGCCGAAGGCAAAAATCATAGACATTCAGGCTTAACATGCTCAAGGCTTGATACTGCAACCCATTCCATTACCATTCGCATAGACGACGATGGTATCCGAGACTCTGTTAAAGAAACGCTGCTCTTCCCCGCGTAGCATAACCCAGCCTGCTAGGCAATCCAGGGGCAGCAGAAAAGCCTTTCCGAAGCTCTCCATAGCGGCATCTCCAAAGCCTATGGATTCACCGGAGGAACCTATAACCTCCAGGTTTAGGACCATCTTCCCGAAAGATTGGCCTCTGAACCCTTCCAGAACCGTCCAATAGAAAAAGACCAGGGCTGAAAGGATCACAGATCCACAGAAGCTGATGGCCGGGATTCTCAGGACCTGCAGAATCATGCCCGATAGGATGCTCAAGAGAAGGACATCTATGGTCCAGGCCCAGAATCTATCCATCCACTTAGCCCGTCTGACCTCTACCATATCACTGCACCCTTCCGTTTATGAGCCTCAAGGCCTTCATGACCTCATACCTGGCGTTCTCCATAACCTCGCGCCTGATCTCCATGCGAAGCATAAGCACAACGAAGACAGTGAATGTGGTGATCAGGGCGAAGACGATGGCCATGACGGTCACTATCCCGAAATTGTTGGTGATATTGAATGGAGAAGATATCAGAGCCGCAAAGCCGAAGACTACTGTCATTCCCGAAGCTACCAAGGCTGAACCTATGCGGTTGGCAGTGATCTTAAGAGCTTCAAAAGGATCCCCCACCCTCTCCAGCTCCTCGTAGAAGCGTTCCATCATGAGGATAGCGTACTCAGATCCCACTCCCAGGACCAGGGCTCCTAGGGTGGCCGTCAGAGGTGTGTACTTAAGCCCTCCCAGGTACATGACCCCGCCCATCCAGCCAATCACTACCAGCATAGGCAATACCGGTAAAAGAGCCTTGATGACATCTCCCCTATAAATGGTCAGGAGAAGCAGGAAGATCATCACTAGGCCCAGCAGGGACATCTCAACCCTTCCAGTGGTCAGAGCTCCCATGGTGGTGGTCATCACTACCGACTGGCCGGTCTCCTTAACTGAGACACAAGGAGGCGGCGTATTCCAGGCCAGGTCCTTATCGAACTCGGTGATGAGCCTGTTAATGCCCTCGATCCCTAGGTTCTTCTGAGCGCTTCCTATGTTTACATCTATGACCGCCAAGTTGTGACCGCTCAGGTATCTATCCTTAACCGAGGATGGAAGAGTGGCAATGATCTCTCGAATCTTTGTTCTATCGTCGGGTAAAACTCCGCTGTTGGCCTGCTTTATGTAAGTGGCGATGCTCGCGGTGCCATAGACCTGGTCCCTGGACCTGATTAGATAGTTCCCAAAATCATCCATCCACTTTAGGACAGCGGGATCAGTGGTATCGTCAGCCTGGATGATGAACTGAATGGAATCAGAGCCGCCATATATATCTGAAAGGTGCCTGTAAAGGACCAGAGGCGGTAGATCCTGGGGGATGTAGTTCTTGTTATCTGTCTCCACAGGGACCATGGTGTCGGCGTAGTTCCCAAGCAGCGCAAGTACCAGAGCCATCGCCAGCACTGTCTGCCACCTCTGTATGCAGAAGTCAGCTGTCCTCTCCAGAAAGGCTCCTACGGCTGATGCTTTCTTGGTGCTATCAATTCCGACCTTGATTCTGCCACCACTCCTCTTTTCAGCTAGGTAAAGGGCGGTCACTCCTACGAAGAGGGCTGATAAGTAACACATGAAGAGGCCTACGATGCATAGAAGCCCGAAATCGCGGATCATGGGCACTGAGGAGCTCAGGAGCGCGACAAAGCCTGCCACCGTCACGGTCAGGGCTATGATCACGGGTATTGCCACGTGATTGACCGTGTTGATGGCTGCCTGGACTGGGGGAACCCCTTTGTTGAACTCCTCGTCTATACGGTTATGGAACTGTATGGCATAATCTATGCCTATGCCTATCAGAAGGGGAAACGCGGAGAAGGAGACAATGGTCATGGGTATGTGGAAAAGGCCCATGGCCCCAAAGGTCCATATGATGCCCAGAAAGACCACAGGGATGGGCATCAAGGGCCACTTTACATGCCTGAAAATCAGGAGCAGGGCCACTATCATCAGGACTCCTGCCAAGCCCAGGATCTGGCCATTGGACTTGTTCATCTCAGCCACGATGGCGATCATGAGGGCAGGGTTACCGGTTACGCTGGCACTGTATCCAGGAGGGAAATCCGCCATGTTTATGGCTTTTTTAATCTCGGCCAAAAGCTCGTTTCTCTGCTTTTCAGTGATGTAGGTTGGGTCCGAGACCGAGATCATAGTGTGCCTGCTATCGGGCATGATGCCATTTTTAAGGGCTGGATTAGTTGCGGTCAGGATCTCATCTATAGCCCCCTGAGAGGGTATATGGCGCACTCCATCCTTCTGGGCTTCAGCATCGGCCACGGCGTCAGCAATGCTTGTAACACCTGTCACCCTGGGCACTTCTTTCATGTGATCCGAGAAGCGCAGTATGGCCTTGAGGAGGTCTTCCTTGGCTACATTGTCTCCCTCAATCAGCACCACTATGGATTCAGTGCCGAAGTTCTCCAGGTAAAGGTGATCGTAGACTTGATAGAGGGGTGAGTCCTTGCCCACGAAGTTCTCGGTATTCATGCCCTGCATCTCTATCTGCTGGGCGAGGTTGAAAGATAGCAGGGTTAAGATTAAAGCCGCAGCGAAGATCCAGGCGGGATGGCCTGCGATCCAGGCACCAAGTCGCTCCATGAAATGCACGCAGATTCCCCTTTCGTTCGGATTTTACAGAACAAACTGAACACACAAAAGGTACTAAAAACTTATGCTCCGATGCCAAGCAAAAGAGAACGCTACTAAATGGGTTTATTCAGAATAAAAATAGTCGAGCTTAAGCTTTTCCAAGCCCAAGCCGCTCTTTATGGACCAGTCCTGGAGAAGACCGGGATCTTATATTCTGGAGCCGTAAAGCTTTCAATATCTGCTTGATGACCTGGCGGGCCTATGCTTTTGGTAACACTCCTGGCAGTACACAGGCCGACTTCCGTCGGGCTTGAAGGGAACCTGGGTCTGCTTGCCGCATTCGGAACAGGTTACATCGGTCATCTCTCTTGGGGCCCTATTAAAGCCGCCCCTGTCGCCTCTTTCACTAGCCATTTATTTCTCTCTCCTCCGCACTGGTCCAAAGAACCGATGAGGATGCGCATGCATCCCGTTAAATTCCTTTGAGCCATTACGTTGGAGCTCAATATATAAGTTCTAATTGAAATACATATCTGTTGGCCCCTGTTGTTCATCACTTTGCGTCGATACTTGTGTTGGAAGTAACAATTAGCAGATGACCGAAGGGCTTTATTGGGCTCAAAAATCAAAAGTTTTTCAAAAGATAAATAACTAATCGGGCCGCCAAGACCCACATTATATTCTTAGATCTACCCTCTAGTATGTGGTCATATCAGGGGCAATTAAATGCCAAAAGCGGATACGCTGACGTATGCTTTCCCTACGCTAAAGAATTTACCATAAAAAACTTGTAGACGATAAAGCCGTTGAAAGTCGTATCAGCTCTGTCATTCCATGTTTACTCCATACTCCTAAGCTTATCGGATCGATCTACTCCGCCATCAGAGCCTCAATAGGATCGAGCTTTTCAGCCTTATTTGCTGGATAGACGCCTGCTAAGGTCGTAGTCAGCACCCCAAAGCGCATCCCAATGGTAAGAGATGTAAGTGTTACAGCCGTGGGTATATCTCTCAGGTTGACTATGACCAAGGATATGGCAACCCCGGCTACAACGCCCAGGACGCAGGTCGGTGAATCCTGGTAACTGCCGTTAAAGATAGTGAATCTAGTACTGGGCAACTGATCTGCTTGATATGAAGGAAACAGATCGCGATAAATTAGGTGGGTATTCCTGGAAAACCGAAGAGTACCATAGGGGGATTAAGCAGTTCTGTGGTGTCAAAAGCTGTCAAGCGGGAATTAGTCAATCTCAAAGAGCACACATATATTATCCTCTCTAAGAGCTTTTCTTAGATTAGAAGTTGAACTGCTAAACCTTACTATGTGTTGGTTCGAATACAAATACCAAACCGCCCGCTGTTTTATCAAATATTTTATAAAATTTTTTAATTATTCATTTGTAGGAGGGGCAACTGCGTAAGTCCTAATTTATTTTTCCCATACCGTTAGTAGTCCTAATTCTCCTCCAGTGATTTTTCGGAAAAGCCCTGTAGCCCCATAAGTGATACCTAGATCTCTCAACAGCATCAAGAGCTTTAGATAATCTTCTTTAATCCTCTTCAAGGCTCGATCGTATATTTGATAACATTGAATTCTGGATTAGAGGATTTTTAAAACCCCCTACCTTATCGATAGAATAAAGTCGTATAGGGGTACGTCTCGGGCTGTTAAACTGTCAAAGAAGTGGGTTCTTAGGAATATCCCTTAGAATGATACTAAATAATGAAATTAGTTAAGTTTACTCTTGTTTCCTTTGATGTTTCCCGGTATTGCTTTTATGAGTGCATGTTCCTTGCACACAAAACCTAAATAGCTCCTTAGCAGATGAAAGCCCTTGTTTTTCGGAGGACATAGGTGTGATCTCAGAGGTCGAAGGACAGTACAAGGCACAGGATGTGGAGAAGCAGGTCAGGGAGTTCTGGCAGAGTACAGACGCCTATAACAAGGTCAGGGCCCGGAGAAAAGGCGGAAAGAAGTTCTACTTCGTCGATGGGCCGCCTTACACCACCGGCAACATCCACATGGGAACTGCCTGGAACAAGGTCATCAAAGATTCCATCCTCCGCTATAGGTCTATGAACGGTTTCCATGTTAAGGATACGCCGGGATGGGACATGCACGGCCTGCCAATTGAGGTCAAGGTCGAGGAATCCTTCGGCTTCAAGAACAAGAAGGACATAGAGGAGTATGGGGTCGCTAAGTTCATCGACCGCTGCAAGGAGTTCGCCCTGAGGCAAAAGGACGATATGACCAATCAGTTCAAGGCCTTGGGAGCCTGGATGGATTGGAATGATCCCTATATGACCCTCAAGAACGAGTACATAGAGGCTGCCTGGTGGGCCTTGAAGAGGGCCAATGAGCGCGGCCTCCTGGAGAAGGGCTTAAGGGTCGTCAACTGGTGCCCTAGGTGCGAGACTGCAATCGCCGATGCTGAGGTCGAGTACTGGGACGAGACCGATTCTTCGATCTATGTTAAATTCCCCATCGATGGGGAGACCAACACCTACATCGTCATATGGACCACTACCCCTTGGACTATACCCGCCAACGTGGGAGTTGCAGTGAACCCGACCTTTGAGTACTCCAAGATCCAGGCCATGAAGGACGATGGTCACGTCGATATTCTCATCATGGCCTCGGACCTAGTTGAGTCCGTCCTGAGGGAGGGGAGGTATAAGGATTACGAGGTTGTAGGAAAGCTTTCAGCCGAAGAAATGAAGGAGCTCAGGTACAAGCATCCTCTGGTAGATCTGGTTCCAAGACAGTCCAGGATACAGCACGGTGTTTATACTGCTGATTTCGTCACTGCCGAGAACACCGGCTGCGTCCACATAGCCCCCGGTCACGGTCTCGAAGATTTCGAGCTTGGCATGGACAATCAAATGGACATCTTCTGCCCCGTGGGCGAGAATGGACGCTACACCGATGAAGCAGGAGGGAAGTATGAGGGCAAGTACGTCAAGGAAGCTGATGGCGAAGTAATTCTGGATCTGGCCGAGAGGGGTCTCCTGCTGGCCAACGGCAGGATCACCCACAGGTACGGACACTGCTGGAGGTGCAAGACCCCTATCATCTACATAGCCACGAGCCAGTGGTTCCTCAAGATCTCAGATTTGAGGCAGCAGATGTTGGATGAAGTGGCCAAGATCAACTGGTACCCCGAGTGGGCAGGATCTGCTAGATTCAGCGACTGGATCTCCGGCGCAAGGGACTGGTGCATCTCCCGGCAGAGGTATTGGGGTATCCCTCTACCAATATGGACCTGCAATGTCTGCGGCAGGAAGGAAGTTATTGGAACCCAAGCCGAGCTAGAAGAGAAGAGCGGCGTCAAGGTGCCTGACCTTCACAGGCCTGAGGTAGATAACGTTCTCATAGACTGCCCATGTGGAGGCAAAATGAAGCGATCGCCCGATGTCTTCGATGTCTGGTTCGATAGCGCCGTTGCCTCCTGGGCTACCCTACACTTCCCAAGGGTTAAGGATGCATTTGATGAGTGGTGGCCGGCAGACTTCATTACAGAAGGCCACGATCAGACTCGTGGCTGGTTCTACTCTCAGCTGGGAGCCAGCATGGTCTCATTCGGAAGTGCTCCCTACAAGAGCGTCCTCATGCACGGCTTCACCTTGGATGAGCAGGGAAGGAAGATGTCCAAGAGCGTAGGAAATGTGGTCAATCCTGGAGAGGTTATAGATAAGTTCGGAGCCGATACCCTAAGACTTTACGTCCTGGGAGCCAATGCACCCTGGGAAGACCTTCATTTCGGCTGGGAGGCTGTACAGAACGTTCACAGGGTGCTCAACATATTCTGGAACGCCTACCGTTTCCCCTTGCCTTACATGGTCTTGGATAACTTCGATGCCTCCAAGGCGGACCTTTCCAAGTACAAGGATAGCCTCAGGTCCGAAGACCGCTGGATTCTCTCCAGAGTAAACTCTCTAGTGGAAGAAGTAAATAAGAGCATGGAAAGCTACGAGCTGCAGAGGATTGTCCGGGCCATCAACGAGTTCGTCCTGGAGGACTTATCCAGGTGGTACATACAGCTGGTGAGGCCCAGGGCCTGGATAGAGCAGGATGATCCTGATAAGTTGGCGGCCTATGCTACTATCTACGAGGTCATGGTAACCCTCTGCAAGGTCACAGCTCCCTTTATCCCCTTCCTCTCGGAGATGATTTATCAGAACTTGGTCAGAGGCCTAACCCCCTCGGCCTCCGAATCGGTCCACATGTGCGATTGGCCCAAGGCCAGCCAGGCCCTCATAGACAAGGAGCTGGAGAAGAGCATGGCCCTGGTCAGGGAGATCTCTGAAGCTGCCTCCAACGCCCGACAGAAAGCCGGAAGGAAGCTTCGCTGGCCCGTCTCTGAGATCATAGTGGCTCCTGCTGCAGGAGTTGAGGTAAATCTGGAAGGACTCTTAAACGTCTTAAAGCGCCAAACCAACTCCAAGGGTATCACCGTCCTGGCGTCAGGAGAAAAGCCTCCTATGAACCTGGAGATCATACCCGTGCCCAAGGCCATAGGTCCCGCCTTCAAGGGCGATGCAGGAAAGGTCATAGGAGCTTTGAAGGGCGTAAACCCGGTTGAGGCCGCCGAGATAAAGGAGCAGCTGGATGCCTCAGGCAAGGCTCAGGCTAAAGGTTTCGAGATCACAGGCTATATGGTGACCTTCAAGGAGACTCCGCCAGAAAACCTTTCCAGCGCTAACTTCTCTCAAGGCACCATCTACATCAATACGACCCTGACTCCCGAGCTCGAGGCTGAGGGCTATTCTAGAGAAGTGATCAGAAGGATACAGGACATGAGGAAGGAGATGGACCTCAATGTCGAGGATCAGATAAAAGTCGGAATCTCGGTAGATAGAGAGAATGTCCTAAAGCTCCTTCAGGGGCTGAAGGATTATATAGCCAATGAGGTCAGGGCTTCCAGTCTGGATATGGGCAAAGACGGAGTCATCCAGGGCAAGCTTATCAAGGAATGGACCATAGAGGACCTCAAAGTGAAGATTGGCGTGGAGACTGCCTGAAAAGGCATCTCTATCGTCGGAGTTTTATAAGATGAGTGTGGAATATAATCCCATGGAGGCGCCAGTTCCAGTCAAGGTCAGAGGAGTTTATATTACAGAGGGCGCAGGTGGATCTCCAGCGCCTGTAGTGCTCCTGGAGGATGAAGAATCCAGGGTTGTGCCTATCTTTGTGGGCCTCGCTGAGGCTATATCCATCTACCATGCCCTGGTAGGCGAGATGACCCCCAGGCCTATGACCCACGATCTCTTTATCAATGTACTGGAGAACCTCAAGGCCACGGTGATGAGGGTTCTCATCGACGACATGGATGGAGGAATCTATTATGCTCGGCTATCCATCAAGAGGGAATCGGAGGAGAACGATATAGATGCGCGGCCAAGCGATTGTCTGGCCCTGGCCTTGAGGGCAAAGGCACCTATAGAGATCCAGGAAAAGGTGATCCAGGAGTCGAGCATAAGCAAGAGCGATATGGAGAATCTGGTGAGCCTGGAGAACTTTTTACAGTAGTTTTCTCTTTACTTCAAGGCGCTTATCCTCGTCTTTTATATACCACTTTTTTAAGTTCGGTATTTCGAGTTCGGATACAAATACTCTTTATATCAATATGCATGGAGCTCACACATTCAACTCTTTGCTTTTTCGAGGGTTCTATTTCCCTCAGTTGTTTGACCAAAGAGCTTTAATATTCGGCCTTTTTCTTCCCACGTATGTATTTCTTACAGTCTACATTCACCTCTTTATCATGCAGGTCTACCGCTTTATTAAGCGCAATATTAGCTTTTTCACCCCTTGCTAGGATACTTTAAAAGCTGATCATTGTAACACCAAGCATCGGCATAACCTGGGTCGATCTTGGGGGCTTCGCCAAAACACTGAATCGATTGGTTAAATTCTTTCTTTTCACCTAAAATAAACCCCTTATACCACCAAGGATTTGTTGAATTAGGATCAAGTTCGAGAGATTTATCTACAGATTTCAACGCCCGATCAAAGCCAAAGGCTTCTACAAATATACCTCTTATGAGCCAGCCTTCTGAAGTTGGGTTTACTTCGACAGATTCATCAAAAGATCTATTAAGCTCGTTATTCCTTCCTAGTAAACGCAGTTTGTCGAGCTTACCTCGCCACTCACGCATCAGATGAGGATCTCTTTCAATAGCCTTATCCTGGGCTAACATGGCTATACCTCCAGCAAACTAGGTATAACTCTGTGTACAAAGAATCATCTGGCCATAATGGTCCACGACTATAATGGCAGAGACATTTCCAAAGTATAGTGGCCCCTATCAGTATATAACGAATTAAGCAATGGGGGTGGTATCAATTGATATGGATATAGTACGTACAACCATGATCTTTAGTGTGTACATCATTAGGCTTTTTCCCAGGGTACTCGCTCGAAGCCCCTTGCTCTTTAACGAAGCAATCAAGAAAAATTTCTTCATCTCCACCATCGCTACGGATAAAAGCCTTCAACAGGTATATAAAAAGACTGGAACTAACAATTGACATCTAATCCTAAAAGAAATATCAGTAAAATTGGTTCAATGCTCTGCTATTAGGCGATCTCCCAGGCCTGTCCAAGCACCCGCCGGCGTAGGAATCAACATGATGCGTTTCCTTGCTTCTCATTCCACTTTGACCTTCGTTGGGCTCTTCTCTTGTCTTTCCCCCCGGGTTTTTTCTAGAGTTTTCCCTGAATTTTTCTCCAGCCCTTTCTCTGGGATCCTCACAGGAACCTTCTTTCCTTCATCTTCAAAGAGGCACTTTACTATATTCTTGCCCTGCATATCCACAAGCCACCTGGTGGTAGCCCAGTGCAGAGGCAGGTCTACGTTGGCCCTCACAAAGCAGGTGGCGATCTCAGGCCTGTGAGCCCCGACTGATTCCAGCAGTCTGTCCATAAGGGTTGTGTTCATCTTGGATGCGTTCTCCTCTTGGGTGATCTTAAGCCAAGTCTCTGCAATCCCTAAAAGGCTGTTGAACAGGAATGACTGGTTACCTAGAAAATCCACCGTATCTGATAATGTCACACCTGGGCCATACGCTTTCTGAAGCCTTCTTTGAAGCTCTAACACTGCATCGTAGACCGCAGGGCTGACTGGCAGGCTCATCTCTGGCATTGGACCTCTCCAATTTAGATATGTTGTTGTTAGGATAAAGTTCTTTTTATCAAGTAAGTCCTAAATAAAACTGCCTTCAACCCTTTCAGTTTGTCGGCACCATTTACAACAGGCCAAAATCCATGAAAAAGATTTGTTTTAAAGGTTGTTAGCGCAGCTTTTTTACCTTGGTATATCCTGGTAGGTGAAGATGCATTCTGCTCCAGAGGTCTTTCTGGTCAGCCTTACGATAGGCATAGCTGCGGCTGCGCCAATTGGGCCCATAGGTGTCATGTGCCTGAGGCGCACTCTAGCAGAGGGTCCGTGGGTCGGCCTAGTCTCAGGTCTTGGAGCAGCAACGATAGATGCCTTGTACTCGGCAATTGCGGCCTTTGGCCTTACTTTTATATCCGACCTTCTGATGGGCCATAGGAGCATTCTGGAGGTTGCCGGAGGTCTGGCCCTCTGCTATCTGGGTTTTATCACCTTCTTCTCCGAGCCCGTCAAAGACGCAACACACGTCAGAGTGAAAGGCCTTGTAAGCGCTTATACCTTAGCGCTTCTTCTCACCGCCTTAAACCCTTACACCATTCTCTTCTTTATGGCAGCCTTCGCAGCCATGGGCCTTCCCTGTGCTTCAGGAGGCTTTAGCTGTGCCTTCTCCATAGTGGCAGGAGTCTTTGCTGGCTCTTCGTCATGGTGGGTAGCCCTGGCCTTGAGCGCATCTTCAAATACCATTCGATCCAGGATGACCGATAAGACTCTGAAGTACATCAACCGCCTGGCTGGAGGGATCTTCTTCTTTGCAGGCCTTGGGACCCTTTTCTCAGGGCTTTTCAGTTAACTGCTACAGATCTGCTGTGACCGACGATAACTGTAATGGTCTGCCCTGGCTTTCCCAAAGCTTAAATTTCCCCGAGATCCTCCAGAGATATATCACTTTAAGAATAGCTTCGAGGGACATTAATGGGGATAATAAGCTTCGATTAATCCTCAGGAGTATCTAATGGCTGGACCCTATGTTTTAATGGCAACAGTGGCAGTAATGCTTCTCCTGGCAGCCGTGGCTATAAGGCCCATAGCCGCTCTTGATGATAATCCGATAAATGAAGTTTTAGAATAGCTGCGCGCACCGATATACCTATATTATAAAGACCTTCCCGAGTTCGGTACCCGCCACTCTACGCCCCAGATTCTACATCATCGTAATCAGCGTCGTCTAATTCAGCTGACCGATGTCCGGAAGTCAGACAAGTAAACTTGATTAGTATTCCATAGCCCCCGGAATGAGTTGTTGGCCGGACGGCAAGTTTGCTTGATTTCGTAAGTTGTATAAATTAGTACGTACGAAATCGTCCTCGAGTGTATACAAGTGGAAGCAACCAACGAGATATCGTTAGATTTAAATATTAAGCACGAAGGTCTTTATTAGAAGTAGTGTTGTAAGTCCTTCCCGAAAAGGATGAGGCTGTCCTGAGGTGGAGGGGACGAAGTAGGGAAGGGTTCACTACACCATTCAAATAAAAGCGCAAGTTAAGCTTGTATCATTAGAACTCCGTTTCAATGTACCGAAACGGAGACGTCAGATGGCTTGCTTGGATCCACTCAAGGAGATGTCGCAGGTGATACCCAGTGATGAAATGGTTGAGGTAGAAGGCGAGGACTTAATCGAGGGTATAATCGAAGGCCTGGAGGACTTCGCAGAGGGCCACGTTACTGTCTTCGAGAGCGATGATGAGCTAGAAGCCTATCTGATGAGCCTCTAGATCCTCTTTTATGGTCTTTAAGTCTGTCACCGCGGACCGCTTTGATAAAAAATTCTCTAAATTAACTAGCAAAAACAGCCCTTTCAAACAGCAATTAATTAATAAAATGAAAGGGGTTCGTCGAAATTCCGATATAGGGGAACCTAAGAGCGATAATCTCAAAGGTCTTCGAAGCCTACGCGTTTCGAAACATTACGTTATTATTTACCTTATTTTCAAGGATCTCGTCGTATTCATACATATAGATCATCACGATCAAGCATACAATGCAGAGGTTATTAACCAGCTAATAAGGCGTTTATCGGTAGATGCGAAAGTGCGCGTGATGTTAGAGAAAGCTGGTGTTACGCCATTAGATTTTGCTAAATTTATAAGATATATAGGAAACAACTAAGGATGAGTCACGGAAGGAAATTATGACCGTCGTGGAGCTGTGGCTGAAAACTGCCATGGAACAAGGTCTTGTGTGATCTTTCCATGCTGTGAAGTCAGCTACCTACCCTTGGCCAATACATAATGATGATCACACCAATCAGGGCAATAAGTCCTCCAATTAGATCAAACCTATCTGGCACTACTTTATCTATCTGCCATCCCCAGAAAGTGGAAGCTTTTACCATTACTGCTGTTATAATGGCGGGGGTTGTAGTCAACCACCTGGCGGGTGCAAGACATGTTCGTGTAGTTAGAAATGAGGTGAAATGACGTGTATTCAAAGCTATTCACACTGGCGGTATGCCTTCTAATAAGCGGCGCATGCGCCCAAGATAACCAGGACTATGATAGACTCCGTGCTGTCTTGAACGACTCTGGAATCGGCTGCAGCCCTAACGTTGGTTCCAACACAGGCAGTACAGAGCTTGGCTCTCGTCCTAAACTAGACATATCAGTTCTACAAAAACTCATAGACGATGCCAGTGATGGCTCGTCCATAGAAACCGAGGATGACTATGTTTCGAGCCAACCACTCCATATTAATAAAAATATTACCCTGGTTGGTTCGCCTACCTCCATTATCGATGCTCAAGGGACTAGCCAGATACTGAGGATAGATAACCCTAAAGCGAATGTGACCCTGGGAAATTTCGCGTTCGTGCATGCCAGTGGGGATTATGGTGGGGCTATCGCCAGCCTAGCCAAATCACTGACCCTCAAGGATTGCAGGTTCTCGGATAGCTTAGCTAATTACGGCGCCGCCATCTATCAGAAGGGCGGTAATCTAAGGATTATGGATTCATCATTCGAAGCCAACAACGCAACCATATGGGGTGCCGCTATCTATGATAATAGCGGAGATATGCAGGTGGAATCCTCAGAATTTACTCAGAACCCTGGGTCTTACGTTATCTGTTTCAACGGTACTCAGCCAAGGCAAGCGCAGGTATCAATTAGAAACTGTAACGTCTCCAATAACCCAGGACCGTATAACGACATGTGTGTTGGCTTTGGTGGAGCCATAGTAAGTATAAATAGTACTATACTAATCGACCACTGCACCATCGAAGGTAACAAAGCTCTGATAATAACTCCTACTCTTATCGCTGGAAATAATGCTGGTTTAGCCTTCGCTGATTCGGATGTTATGCTAAATGATACACTAATTGAGAAGAACGAAGCGCTTTATGTAGCCGCTATCGATGTCAGCCGCAGTTCCAAAGTAGATATCAACCGCTGTATTATAAGGGAGAACCACGCTAAAAATGAGGACCACGGTATAAAGATCGGCGCCTCTGTAAGAGATCCGGGTGGTGAAGGTGCAGGTATCTCTATTGATAAGAGTTCTGAAGTCACCATGAATGACGTGACATTCGATGGCAATATCGCAGATGGTGATATCGGTGCTATCGTGAGTGCCGGAAAGCTAAACCTGAACGCAGGCACGGTTATCACCAGAAATAGCGCAAAAAGATACTCAGCTCTGTACAGTCCAGAATCAGGGATAGTCCACATAAGTAAGAATGCCGATATATACGATAACTACGATAAACAGCAACCATTCCAACCTGTCCATAGTGAGGGCATTCTGAACATGGAGTAAAGAGCTCGGTCCCTGCACCGGGCTCAAATATTTCTATTCTATAATCAGGCACTCTAGACTTATCATCGCTGACTATCAAAATGGTTGACCTCTAGTTAGATATAAATGTTTAATAAGTGATGACTAGATCTAGATGAAGAGAATGGCTTTATACTTTACAGTGGTTATTCGATTCATGGCTAAGACGTACGTTGGTATCGATCTCGGATCCACCACCATCAAGGCCGTGGCCCTGAATGGAAGGGTTCTTGCCAGCGCCATAAGGCCTACAGGTGCAAACCCCAAGAAGACAGGAGAAGCGGTCATGGAGCAGGTTCTCCAAACTGTGGGTGGATCGGTGGACAAGATTATAGCCACCGGATATGGACGGGTCTCCTTCTCCGCAGATAAGATCGTCAGCGAGATCACTGCCCATGCTAAGGGGAGCTATCAGCTCTTTCCCGAGGCCAGGACGGTCATAGATATAGGCGGCCAGGATTCCAAGATCGCCAAGATTGACTCCTATGGCCGGGTCCTGGACTTTGCTATGAACGACCGCTGCGCTGCAGGCACGGGCAGGTTTATAGAGAATACCGCCAAGGCATTGGAGGTATCTCTGGAGGAGTTTTCACTAAAGGCTCTTGCATCCAGATCTCCTGCCAATATCAACAGCATGTGTACAGTCTTTGCTGAAAGCGAAGTTATCTCCCAGATATCTCAGGGAGCCTCTATTGAAGATGTATCCGCCGGGGTTTACGCTTCTGTGGCCAGGAGGATCAAGGCTATGGTGGAGCGAGTAGGGGTTGAAGATCAGGTGATCTTCACCGGAGGCACTGCCAGGAGCATTGCCATGAAGAAAGCATTGGAAGAGGCACTCAAGATTAAGCTGGCAGTTCCTGAGGACCCTCAGATGGTAGGAGCTCTGGGCGCTGCTGTGATCGGAAGGGATGGACATTAGATATCGGATTAAGATTAGTGGCCCAGTCATCGATTCAAATCAGTTTATCCAGGTCCTTTCGTTCAAATCCTTGTTAATTGATTCGGGTGGTTGGTTTGGTAGAGATACAGAAAGCTAGAACGGACGTGGATAATGAGACACTCTGGAAACAGCTTGGGATGGATATTGAGAGGCACGGCGTTCTCATGAAGGTCCTTCCTGTGGTCTTCCAGAGCGTCTTTCAAAGCCAGGAGAACAGACCAAAGAGCATAGCATATTACGACT
>DAXJ01000030.1:15830-16678 GCA_002506335.1 Methanosaeta sp. UBA114 | reverse complement strand
CCTGAGGAAATCGTCCATGCGGCAGGAGCTGTGCCCCTCAGCCTCTGTGGAGGCGCCGAACTCCCCATAGCCGACGCCGAAAAAGTTCTTCCCAGGAACACCTGTCCTCTGATAAAATCCTCATTCGGATTCAAGATCTCAAGGCTTTGCCCCTACTTCCAGTTGGTCGACCTCCTGGTGGGAGAGACCACTTGCGGAGGCAAAAAGAAAATGTACGAGCTCCTGGGAGAGCACGTCCCGACCTATGTCCTTCACCTCCCTCACAAGAAAGATGACGCCATATCCAGAAACCTGTGGTTTGAGGAGGTAAAGAAGTTCAAGGGCATAGTGGAGGAGCTGACTGGTAGGGATATCACCGATGATAATCTGAGGAAGGCCATTGATCTGGCTAACAGGAAGAGGGAAGCCCTGGCAAGGGTCTACAACACCAGAAAGACCGATCCTGTACCCATAAGTGGCAAGGATGTTCTCCTGGTCATGCAGCTGGCTCTATTCGATGATGCAGCAAGGTTTACTCAAAAGACCAATGAGCTGGCAGAGGAGCTGGAGGAAAGGGTGAGACAGGGCATAGGAGTTGCTCCCAAAGGCGCTCCCAGAGTCCTGATATCCGGCACTCCAATGGCCATTCCTAACTGGAAGATCCACGACACCATAGAGAATAGCGGCGCTGTGGTGGTCACCGAGGAATCGTGTACCGGGACCAGATACTTCACCGATCTGGTGGATGTAAATGGCGTATCCACGACGGATGATCTCATAAAGAGCTTGGCTGAGAAATATCTGAACATAAACTGCGCCTGCTTTACCCCCAACAATGAGAGGCCGGCGGATGTAGTGAGGCTGGCCAA
>DAXJ01000030.1:14270-15478 GCA_002506335.1 Methanosaeta sp. UBA114 | reverse complement strand
GGCGCTTAAAGCCGAAGGTATTCCCGTCATAAAGATCGAGACCGACTACAGCGACTCTGATAGTGGACAGCTCAAGACCAGGATTGAGACCTTCGTGGAGATGATCGGATCTTCAAAGGCTTCAAGATAGGCTCTGTCTTCCAAAGAGGCCGGGATGGAGGTAAGCTCCTTAGGCTGAACTGGCTGCAAGTTGAGGTAAGCTAACATCTCATCAGGAACACTATCCCGTTGGAACAAAAGATCGCCCCTGCGATCCGCTATGAGCTGACTCCTGCCAGCAAGAGGGTGTTGGCCAAGTAACACATCTTGGTATCCTCCTTACCTCCTTTACTGATTCGCCAAGGTGGCGGAACGGCTACGCAATTGCCTGCAGAGCAATACCAATCCGGTTCGACTCCGGACCTTGACTTTTGTATATACAATCCTCAGAAGAAGATGACTTGATATCCGAGACGAAATTGATACCCAAAAAACAGAGCTGGGTCAACCCCTATTGTCGAAATAATATTATTTCTTTCCCATGCAGGGAGTGGTCATAGCCATGCCCATATCAGAGGCTACAGGGCAAGAGGGGCACATGCACACCATCTTCCCCATCTTCTGAGGCTCGCAGGGCATCATTTTTCCTTCCATGCTGCAGAATAGGCCCATCTTGGAGGTCATGGCTGGATCCATGGAGGAGGCCAAGATGTGTTACTTGGCCAACACCCTCTTGCTGGCAGGAGTCAGCTCATAGCGATTGGAAGGAGTGATCGCTTGATAAAATGCCCCGGATGCTTTTGTTTCGACATCGTTCACGGTCCATAAGCTCCCAGCCATGATCAGCTCAAAGAAGAATCTGGCGAACTGCATATTAGCAGATGGCAATAGCTGGCCTCTCTTGAGGTGATTCAGTTCAACCTCAGCGTCGGCAAAGTAGATCCCTCATGTATCTTCTCACCAGATTCTACTAGGAATGGATAGTCAATAAACGCTTATGTTGAGGCAACATTTGCGTGTTCCAGTATAGGATCCTGCGTCTCATCTCTATTGACTTCGACGGATAGATATATCCGAATAACACTTGCTTCCTTGAGCGGGTCTGGTAGGTGGGCATGCACCTTATTTTCCCTTGCTCTAGGTGGATGGCCAGATGATTGGGGGGATACGTCTGGCTTTCCATCGCTATGTAGAAATTCTACCAAAATACACTACAGTTGGCGAGGGAA
>DAXJ01000030.1:12744-13978 GCA_002506335.1 Methanosaeta sp. UBA114 | reverse complement strand
GTTCTTCTCGTCCCTGCCTCCAGGGTTTGGCCGGGACAGAGTGTAGATGATTTAGCCACATCCCTGGGATTTGGCCGTAAAATCGATTTTACGAAGAGATTGCATCCACCGCCGGAATGGGTGTGCTGTTGGGCTCGATCCAACACCGACAATATGATAGCAATCCCGCCTTTCATATCGCAAGCGCCCGCTCCCATTATGACACTATCACTGTATTCAGGAGGTGGTGGATACCAGGTGTATGTATCATTACAGGTCTTTTTAGGCCTGAATTCGCATAGGATGTACCGGAAACCGTACTTGAACATGCGCTGAGATATTTATTATTAAGAATGCTGGTAGCGAAATGTTGATATCCTCAAAATTAGGGCTGATGTTAAACAAAGTTGAGGGGTCTCAACTAGAAATGATAGTAGCGGCCAGGTAGAGAGAGTCAAGATCCGAAACGTCAGACCCCATGTCGAGCCCTTTCCTGGAGATATTAACTTTAAATGAAGCTAAAGCAAGACCGCCCTGCTGTACCTCTTAGCCATGGTAGCAGCATCATCGGCCTCTTCAGTCCTCCCCAAAGCCCTCAAAGATCTGCTCTTTCCATTCCAGGCATCGACATCCCTTGGCCTTAAATTGATGACGGCCTGGTAAGCATCCAAGGCACCGCTATACCTGCGAAGGGAATAGCGGACATTGCCCTCGCTCAGAAGGACATCGGCGTTATTGGGATCCAGGGTGAGGGCTACCTGGTAGGAGTCGAGGGACTGGTTCAGACTTCCCATGGCCTGCAGAGCATCTCCCCTGTAGATCCAGGCATCTTTAAGGTTGGGATTGAGCTCTATGACTTTATCATAGGCCTCTTTGGCTTCCATGAACTGACCTGCAGCGTAGAGGTTATTGGCCTGGGTCAGCATGGTCCCTGCTCTGCTGTTATCGTTGGAGCTAGAAGCGCTGATGGACCCGCTGTAATAGGAGGGCACGCCCTTGCTGTAGGCCAGGTCCTCGGATTTATTGAGCAAGGCTAGGTCTATGGAATTGATAGGCTTACCCGACAGTGGATCGTAGATTACTGCTTTGCCGTAATTGGGATTACCCTCCAGCCAGCTTTTGGTCTCCCATCCCCAGAAGTCATCGCTGATCTGCTGGTATCCGGAGGCCATGATGATTAGATGGATGAAGGCGGCCAGGAGGATTAAGATGGCCGTGGACCTAGTGCCTGCTTTTTCCATGATCCTACCCTTTA
>DAXJ01000030.1:0-12483 GCA_002506335.1 Methanosaeta sp. UBA114 | reverse complement strand
CCTACCCTTTATCTTGTTTTTCCTGATACTCATTCTCTCAATCCCATACTTTCCAAATTTTATCCTGCTCAATCGGATCATTGGTCCTCATTGGACCACTTGACATTGGCAGCGGCGCTGTATGCATCGGCAGCAGCCTCGAACCTTCCCAGATTGTACAGGGCATTGCCCTTGCCATACCAGGCTTCAGATCTGGTTGGATCCATCCCCAGGGAGGTGTTGTAGGAGGCCAGGGCCTCATCGTATCTGCCCAGGCGGTAAAGGGAATTGCCTTTTCCTATCCAGACCGAGACCGCATCTGCTTGCGATGAAGAAGATAGCGATGTAGTCTGCGCAGCCTTGACTGAGGAGGACTGATAAGATTCTGCGTTACTGCCTACTTTGGCTCTACGATAAGGATCCGATGGCACATAAATTGGAGGGGTAGATCCCAAGCCGCAATAGTCACATCCATAGAGGAAGTTATGGATCTCCGTATCCAAGATGAACTGCTCGTGCTGGGCGTTGCGCTTGCAATGATAATCACAATTCGGATATTGATTCGGCCAGTAGGTACCCATGGACAGGGCCGGCCCAACAGACAGATAGAGCATGGCCAGGATAAATAAAAGGGCAAATGACTTAGATGATCTCACTGCGTATCCCCCGATACTGATCAATGTTGGGGCCGCTCAGAAGATCAAAGTAACCCTTAGAATTAACCTTTTGGCTTCATAGTTTTTCTAGGCCTTAGTGAAGTAATAAAGATCAAAGATGCCTCTAGATCCCAAGCCGCAATAATCGAGATCTGAGGCATTATCCTCATATCCTCGTCAGTTTTTATGATCTCCTCACTGCTGATCTCGAGGCCTTCAGTTCATGTATGGAGCGGTGTTGAAGATGGATGCAGCCTCATCGAACCTTCTCAGCTTATACAGGGCATTACCCTTACCATACCAGGCCTCTGCCAGGGCGGGATCCATCCCGATGGTGATATTGTAAGCATTCAAAGCCCTTTCATACTGGCCCTGATTGTAAAGGGCATTGGCCCGGTTCAGCCAGGAAGATGCGCTGCTTCCTGACCATGACTGGGTTGACTGAGGTGATGGCGATGCCTGAATCATCTGAGATGGCCTAGATGCTGGATAAGGCTGGATGATAGCCCCGCCGCTGCCCACGCGGACTCCTCTGGTCGCCCCTGCCGGCGAATAAGGTACCATGGCACCATAACCGTAATCTCCATAAAGGAATTGGGAGATATCGGCCTCCCACAGAGACTGCTCTACCATGGTTTTACTAGTGCATATACCCTTGTAGAAGTCCCACAGATCGCAGTATGAGCCATCGCCGAAGTAGCACCTTCCGTACTCGGGGGTGCCGCCATGATCGGAGCAGAACTTGTATAGATCAGCCGTGTATACGGCAGTGCTCGGTCCGGTCATCCCTAGGATCTGGGCTGCGCACGGCTCTGTCGCGGACCAGGCTATAATCAGTATCAAAAGCAATGAGAGCTTAATCCTAGATCTCATAACTTAATCTCCCCCTCTCAACTAGTCATCCCAGAGCGCTCTGGCGAGATCAACCTTTGCTTCGGACCCTAAGTGGATTTCCTTTGCCTCCATTGTTGATCTCCATAAAGCCAGGGCTGCCAGGAAGGATGTAGCAGAGCCAAAGGCAAAGGTAGATTCAGGTCCCAAGACCGACCCTATCTTCCCTGCGGCTATCCCCGAAAAGAGGAGGGCAAAGCCTATGGCGCCGTAATAGATGCCAAGGGATGTACATCTTACAGAGGTGCAGCTCAAGTCTTCGACTGGGATTACAGTTCTTGGTTAAAGGTCAAAACTAGATTCCCCCGAATAAATTCGGGGATAGTCACGTTTCGAGATGAGCAGAATTCGCTGGCAAAACTGAATTTTCCGAAAATAGAGCCCCGGTGCAGGGCTCTACTTTGCTGCCCTTCTCTCCTGACAAATCTTGTACATCCGTTGTATCTCGGTCGTGTTCAAGGGGTTCTCCGATAGGAGTTCTCTGACTTGCCTGCAAGGTTTGGGGCACTCTAGACATGGCTTGATGGACTCGTCCTGCATTCAGGTCGCCTCAGTGACCTTAGTGTCTCCCTCAGCAATAAACCTACTCTGACTCATCAGGGTCACCACCAAGGGGTGCCGGTGGTAATGACATCTCCGACATCGGTCGGCTCATTTACTTACGTAACCAGTGGCTACATAAGAAAGGCACATTCGTAAGCCATCAAGGGGTTGGTTGGCTATAAGCTTTGTATCTTATCAGACCAGACGCCCACAGGGAAGACTAGGAGAGCGTAGACCACATTGAAGAGGATGTAGAGGAGGAGATGGGCTACTACCGCCAGGGACCCTGTATAGGACTGCTGGATTCCCAGAATGAATAACATGTTGCTGAGATTGCCCAGGGCAAAGAGGGCGGCTATAGATATGAACCTCTTGAGATCGGGGGAAAGGTCGTAGAGGCTTAGGTTAAATGTACTGATTGAACCTGCGCCTGAACCTAAACCCGATTCTATTGGCCTGTAGCTCTCCTTGACCTTGTAGAAAGGCAGGAGGGAGGCTATGGCCATGATGCCCGCCGTAATAAGGATCAGCCTGAAGTCAAAGCCCTCTCTCCAGAGGGATATAAGCCAGGGCTGACCCAAGGGTTATCTCTGACGAATCCATAGCCCTGTGAAGGCCAAAGTCCCTGTCCATGGCCTTCATCTCCGTGGACTCAGAGATCATGGCGTCCCTAGGAGCCGAGCGCACGCCTTTGCCACTCCACTTTAGGGCCTTGAGGAAAAAGACCTGCTGCCACGTAATGGAGAAGGCAAGAATGATCTTGACTATGGTAGAGAGGGCATAGTCACCTACTACCAAGGGCTTTCTTTTACCTAGACCATCGGACCAGTAGTCTGAGGAGAAGGGTAGTGTGAGCTGGATGATCTCGCCGTTGATGTCGTTAATGAGGCTGATCAGGCCCAGAAGAACTATATTTTTCCCATCTGGCTCTCATTACGTCGATTCACATCTTCGCAGGTGCCTTGGGCCTATGGGTGTGCTACGGATCTGCCCGTGGGACCCATGAGGTATGGCTTTGATATCAGCATCTAATTGGGGATACGAAAGAATAAAATCCTCGTACATCTCTGACCATCGATGAAGGAGATGCCATGAGAGTTCTCGTCAGCGACTCCCTATCCGAGGAGGGAGTAAAGAGGCTTGAGACTGGAACAGAGGTGGATGTACTAACCAACCTCTCCCACGAAGAGCTGGTCAAGAGGATCAAAGACTATGATGCCTTGGTTGTCAGAAGCGGCACCAAGGTCACTGCGGACGTCATTAATGCCGCAGACAAACTCAAGGTCATAGGCAGAGCAGGTGTCGGCGTCGATAACATAGATGTGGCGGCTGCCACCAAAAAAGGAATCGTTGTCCTCAATGCCCCGGGCGGTAACACCATATCCGCGGCTGAGCACACCATAGCCATGATGCTGGCCGTGGCCAGAAATATCCCCCAGGCCAACGTTGCTCTGCACAAGGGAGAATGGAATAGGAAGAAGTATACTGGAGTGGAGTTCTTCAACAAGACCCTGGGTATCGTAGGCCTGGGAAGGGTTGGCGCCGAGGTTGCTACCAGGATGAAAGCCTTTGGCATGCAGATTTTGGCCTTCGATCCCTTCATAACCGAGGCTAAGGCCAATCAGCTGGGAATTAAGCTTACCACCGTGGAGGACATAGTTAAGAACGCCGACTTTATAACCGTCCACACTCCCCTGACCAATGATACCAGGAACCTCATAGGGGAAAAGCAGTTCGCTATGATGAAGCCTGGCATCAGAATCGTCAACTGTGCCAGAGGCGGTATCATCAACGAGGCTGATCTGGCCAAGGCCGTAGCTGAGGGAAAGGTGGCTGGAGCCGCCATCGATGTTTTCACCAAGGAGCCGCCGACAGGCAACCCCCTGCTAGAGCAGGAGCGGATCATCACTACCCCGCACCTCGGAGCATCCACCGCCGAAGCCCAGATCAACGTGGCCGTAGCTGTAGCCGACCAGATACTGAAAATGGCCAAGGGACAGCTACCCACCACTGCCATCAACATGCCTGCTATTTCTCCGGAGACCATGGCGGTCATGGAGCCCTACATGAAGCTGGCAGAGAAGATGGGAAAACTGATAGGGCAGCTCTCAGGAAAGCGTTTCAACGAGCTGGAGATAATCTACGGTGGCAGCGTTGCTGATAAGGACCTGAAGCCTGTGACAATCTCGGCCGTAAAAGGCCTCCTGGACAGCATGGGTAGGGATGCCAACTTCGTCAACGCCATAAGCCTCCTCAGGGAGACAGGGGCTAAGCTGGTGGAGTCCAAGACCGATACCATAAACGGCTACAGCAACATAATAACCATGAGGCTTCGCGACAACGGCCATGTAATATCGGTGAATGGCACGGTCTACGGCAACAAGGACAGGAGGATCGTCCAGCTCAATGATTACAAGGTCTACATACCCTCCGAGGGTAATTTGATCATAGCTACCCACGAGGATAAGCCCAACATCATAGGCCCCTGCTGCACTGCCCTTGGCGAGGGTGGCATAAACATCGGCGGAATGCATGTGGGCAGGGCTAGCGAGGGAATGCCTCAGCTCATGATCCTCAATGTGGATCAGCCGGTCCCCGAGGAGACCTTGGCCAGGCTCAAGGCGGTTCCGGGAATCTTGAGCGCCAAGCTTGTGACCATTTAACTGGCGATAACCTACGATGTGTAGAAGTTCTACGGATGGGTGGGGGCGGGATCTTATCTGCTTCCTCTTTTCGCTCATCCATCTTGCTTTCTCAAAACCACAAAGGTATAAAATACAGAGGATTCGCTTGATTAGCCCGGCTTTTTAAATAATAATTAAAATGAAAAGTTTGTAGGGAGGCAAGTTTGCGCTATAGGATCAGATCACAGCGATTTTAAGTCTCTCCACAAGTTCCGGCCTGATGGAGCTTCTCCGATCCCCGCCGCAGACAACACCCCTAACGCCAATTATATCAGGATTGAGCCTCTTTAGCATCTCGAGGTGATCGAAGCCTATGGTCCCCGCCACGGCCACCTCTAGCCCCATCTTATGGCCCAGGGATATGAAGCTTCTCAGATCCTCCTCGCTCATGAACTCGAATGTAGATCTCCCATCTTTCTTTGCCGTATCCACCATGACTAAATCAGCCCCGGCATCCCTGGCTACCGCGGGCAGGAGCATGGGTGACAGGGAGCCAACCCTGGCATAATCAGAATAGGCAGCGGACACGACCTTTTTTCTAGGATCAAAATCCTTGACGGCCCTGACTATGCCATCCATCATCTCCCTGGCCTGGTCCTGGGTTTTTACTCCCAGGAGGCCGGCCTTAACATAATCCGCGCCAACCATGGCTGCGCCGAGTGCAGCCAGGCTTGCAGTGCCCGGCTTGAACTCCAGGTCGCCTATGGTTGCGCTTACAGGAACTCTACCTGCTGCAAGCTCTGCCACCGCTTTTATAGCCCAGGGAAAGTTCGCCCCCAGGGACCCCTCCTTTGGGTTCTTCACATCTATAATATCTGCTCCGCCATCCAGGGCCGCCCGGGCCTCATCCAGGTTCATGGGACTAACCAACAACCTCATATCGATCCAATCCTGAGGAAACTAGAATGGAATGCATTTTTGTCCTAGACATATTTAACGATGCGGTAGTCCACGCCGTTAGGGGGGAGCGGGCCATGTATGAGCCTGTACACAAGCATAGCTGGGTCGTGGATAGCTCGGACCCCATCCGGGTCCTTGAGCAGGTGAGGCCAAAGAAGGTTTACGTGGCCGATCTAAACCGGCTCATGGGCCCTGGGGATAATCTAAAGGTCCTGGAGGCTATATCCCTTCAAGTCGGGACCATGGCCGACGTGGGCATCGCCCAAGAGAATGACCTCTCTTTTCTCCCGGAAAAGGCAGTTCCCGTGCTTGGGACTGAGACGGCATCCTTGAAGCTCATGAGGGCCATAGCAAGCCAGAGGCCTGCTATAGTTAGCATCGACATGAAAGCCCGTCAAATAATGACCCGCGACATCCATCTAGCCATGGATCCACTGGACGTTCTTTTGCAGCTCAATGGCCTGCCATTAGAAGCCGTCATATTACTGGATCTGGATAGAGTAGGGACGTCTTCGGGTATCGATGAGTCTTTTCTCGCCGAGGCAGTCTCAGCTTCATCTCATCCCCTAATATTGGGTGGAGGAGTGAAAGGAGTAAAGGATCTGGAAGTCCTGAATAGGCTGGGGTTTGAAGGTTCTCTTGTTGCTACCGCGGTCCACAATAGGAGCATACCTATGGAGATGCTTCGTTGAAGGGGTTTTATTTTAATAGCCTGAAAAATTAAGAAACTAGTGCATCATACCAAACACTATAAACCATAAGAAGATATTACGTACCACCCTCGTTATCTCTCTGGTTTCGAAACAAACCCACCAGGGTCGTAGTAACATAGGCTCGGAAACTGGGGGTAAAAAACGGAGAAGAGGACTTTAGATATAGAGGGTTAATTCAAACAGTCTCATCATATCTGGCGATGAAATCTACATCGTCTGTCGTGTCAAAAGCCTCGATGGATTCTTCATACCTGCCCAGCTTTTCCAAGGCCAGGCCCCGATTATTCCAGGCCGCTCCATTGTTGAGGTCCAGCTATATGGCCTTGTCGTAGGCCAGAACGGCCCCCTAGCAATCTCTTCGGGACAGCAAGAGCCTCCTTTATCCCTCCTAGTCCTCAGTGGTAATTTGCCCTGAAATTTGCCCAAAGAGTGCTATGCAAATCACTATAAGCATTAAGATTGGTTTTATTCTCAAAGGAAACCGCCAAGTAATCTCCAAGTAATCCTCCAGGCAATCCCCTGTCCTTGATGCCCATGTTTTGATCCATCCTTTAAGCCAGGATCACTTTCAAGATCGATCCAACTACGAGGGTGGCCACAAGCCTCAAAGCTACGGACTTGGCCGTATCCGTCAGGCCCAGCTCCTTGAGCATCACTGTGAAGGTAGCCACGCATGGGAAGTACATGGCCAGGACCACCGAGGATATGACGAGCTGCTCCGGGGTCATCCCCAAGGGGACGAACATGCCAATCCCTATATCCTTTCTCAGAAAGCCTATGATTAGGGCAGTGGCGGCATCTGCCGGAAGGCCGAGGAGACCCGAAACCAGTGGTCTTAAGGCTAAGCCCACCAGGTGCATGAGGCCTGAGAGGTAAAAAATATTCATGGCCAGCATGCCCAGAGCGATGTAAGGCACCGCCTCCTTCAGAAAGTCCCTAGTCCTTATTACGGTCTTCTTTAAAAGGGATCTAAAATTAGGCCACCGGTATGGCGGTATCTCCATGAAGATTTCATGGGACTTTCCCCCAACGACTTTATGGAGGATGATGCCCGAGATCACGAAGACCAGAAGAAGGACTACGTAAACCATGGCGATGTACTTCACGCCGTATTGTCCGAGGATGCCGAAGATCATGGCGCTCTGGGAGGCACAGGGCAAGGACATTGTCATGAGGGTAATGGCGATAAACCTCTGTTTAGGGGACCTTAAGGCGCCCGCGGCTATGACGGCAGGGACGCTACAGCCCAGGCCAAGGACGCATGGCATCACCGCAGAGCCGTGAAGGCCAACCCTGTGCATGAGAGCATCCATGACGACGGAAAGCCTTGGGACGTAGCCCAGGTCTTCCAGAAATCCCAGGACCAGGTAGAAGGGCACCAGGAAGGGAAGGACTACTCCCAAGGGAATATACAGCCCTGTGGTTAGGATGCCGAAGGATCTCAGGAGCTCGGGAGAGGTCCCTACCAGGATATCCCTGAGAATCCCTGAGGTATGGGCTTCGACAGCCGAGGTTACAATGCCTGAGTAGATCGTGAAGATGGGATCGGTTACCTTGGATATGATAAACTCTCCCACTTCGACTATCAGGCTGAAGGATAGGTAGAGGACCAGGATGGCTATGGGAATTCCAGTCATGGGACTGAGGGATATATCTTCGAGCCTTTCAAGGACTGAGGGATGTCTGTGCTGGACCTTCTGAGCCCTCTCTGAGATCTCACCGATCCTGGCCCACCTCTGATCCGATGATCCAAAATGGATGGGCTTTGGCTTTCTTGCCCTGGGGATGGCCTCTACCAATTCCCTGATGCCCTCGCCGCTGACAGCCACTGTAGGTATTAACTCGACGCCCAACTCCTCCTCCAGGGCATTGGCATCGATGAGAATGCCCTTGTGCTCAGCCACGTCCCAGAGGTTCAGGGCTATAATTGTTGGAAGGCCTCTCTCCAGGATCTGGAGGGTGAGGTTTAGGTTTCTCTCCAAGTTGGTGGCATCTACGACATCGATTATTACATCGGCGCCCTGGTCGAAGATATCCCTGGTGACCTCCTCTGCCTCGGAGTTCGCCTCCAGAGAGTAAACCCCCGGGGGATCCACTACCTCGAACTCCTGGCCCCGGCACCTCATGGTGCCTGCAGTGTACTCAACCGTGGTGCCGGGGTAGTTGAGGGAGATCACTTCTACCCCAGTCAGCCTGGAGAAGATGATGCTCTTGCCTACGTTGGGGTTGCCCATGAGGAGTATCTTCAAGGCCTTGAGCTCCTAGAGCTCCTCTGCAGTTTTGCTCATTCTGCTTATAATTTTCCACTCAATTCCGCTCATACTTCCTATCCTATTTTCCTCTGTACCCTTGCTCTAAGTAAAGTCAGTTCAATAATAATCACGCCTGACTATAAGGCAATTGTTATTAGCTTCCAGAGCTATATGATATCAGCTGGTATAACGGTTGGTGCCAAATGCATCAGTTCGGAAGATGATGGGCAATCGAAGCCTACTTCTCCGCTATCAGACGAATCTTTGATGAAACGGTTAGAGTTTCCTCTATCGAAGGTATGATCTCTGAAATTATGAGGTTACTCATCCTATGTACTATAACAATCAGTGCTTAGACAAACTGAATATCCTAACAGAAGTATTATCACGGACACAGTGCCATAGTACAACTACGCAACACGGCGTGTGTTGCATATCCTTTGCTAGGTAACTTTGGAAAAACTATCATAGGGTGGATGGTATCCCTCCCTGGGTCATGAGTTCCGGTTAAATAATTCTAAGCCTCCGGGGTTGACTTGAAGCAACCGAAAGCCTCCCTGGTGCCAGTAAACTCGTGCTTCTTGCCATCCAAATACTGGCAGGGGATGGTATAATTCATGCATGGCAGCCAGCTATCCTCAACTCTGTCTTCTTGATGAGAGGCCCTCGACCCTTCTAAAGAGATCATATCCGCTATGTCAGAAGATAGTCACATGGTGTGGCCAGTCCCATATCTTTAGCGTACTGAGATATGATGCCGTTGATGGCATCTATCTCCGCACTTCGGCAGAGCTTTATACCCTGGGGCATATTGGCAGGATTGGGCAAAGCCCAGCCAAGCCTACTGGCAACTCTCATAGCCGACATATCCTTTTGAAGAAGATTGAGCACGGCCTTGCCTGGGTCATCTGTTATCACGCCGCTGCCATGCTGATGCTGTTGGTGATATTCCAGACCACCGACTTCGCAGCGGTGATATCCCCGACCCAGTTGATGGTCCTAGCCATGGTGATCATGATATACATCCCCTGCCTGGCTTTGATACTGAGCCTGGCCATGGGAGTTTGGATGGATGAAGGCCTCTGTCTTGGCAGCCTTCGAGATAATCTTTGCCATCATCGTGGGAGGAATCGCCTTCAAAATATTGAATCCCATGATGTATGTCGTGAGATTATCTAGATTGGGAGACCTGGGGAAGCCCTGGATCTCCGTTTTTTTAGGTAAAACATGGAAAGCTATCTCTTTTTTATCGATCTGAACAGATCCTGGAACTTCCTCATCTCAGTGCCCGCATCTTCCTTGGCCACAACGCAGGATATGGCGCAAATACCATCTGCTCCGGCTTTTATTACCGGAGGAGCATTGGTCAGGTTTATGCCACCGATGGCTATCAGTGGAGTATCGATCCGGCGGCGGATCTCCTCGATGAGGAGGATCCCTGCCGGCATTCCAGCGTCGGCTTTGGTCTGCGTTGGGAAGATGGGAGAGACGCCTAGATAATCGGCGCCCAATGCCTGAGCTTCCAGAGCCTCCTGGAGGTTATGGACGGTGATGCCTATGGTCTTGTCCTGGCCCAGGAGCTTTCTGGCCTCTCTGTAAGGCATATCCGACTGCCCCAGGTGGACGCCATCGGCATCAACTGCTAGGGCTATATCTATTCGATCATTAATGAGAAAGGTCGCATCCCGGCATATCTCCCTGAGCCGTGAGGATTCCTCGTACATCTCTCGGGTATCGCCATTCTTATTCCTATATTGGATGACCTCGACACCGCAGGCTACTGCCTGCTCTACATCGCTGATATTTCCGGCGCAGCTGAGGCCGGGATCGGTTATGAAATAGTAACCCTTCAAGGTCCCCTCATCCTGAATTGGTTATCGATCTCATTGATATCAACCACAGACAGCCTCAATTATCAATTACCTCAATCTTTTGCATCCTATTTACGGACTCTGCATCCAGATTGAAGACGGCATCAAAGAGCATAAGCTTAAAGGTACCCGGTCCCTTGGAGAACCTAGCTGCCATCTCAGCGGCAATCTCGTAGCAGATAAGGCCTGCAACAGATGCGGAAACAAGATCTTTCTCCGCGGCTGCAAAGGTTCCTATCACCGAGGCAGCCATACACCCGGTACCTACGACGCTGGCCATCATTGGGTGGCCGTTCTTAACCAGGACTGCTCTTTTTCCATCAGTCACTATGTCCTCAGGACCTGTAACGACGACGGTACATTCCCTTCTCCGTGCCAGGCCTGATGCCACCTGCACAAGGTCCTTCTCCACCTCTGTAGCATCCACGCCCTTGGTTTTAACATCCTCTCCGGCTATGCGGGCGATCTCAGAGGCGTTCCCTTTTATGATATCGATCTTGACCTCGTCCAAGATCTCGAAGCATTTCTCGTCCCTGAATTTGGTGGCTCCTGCTCCGCAGGCATCCAGGACCACGGGGATGTCCTTACGGTTTGCGCTTTTAGCCGCAAGCTTCATGGCATCGACGAAATCGGAGGTAAGGGTGCCGATGTTCAGCACCAGGGCGGAGGCTATACCCGCCATATCGGCTACTTCTTCCATGGCATGGGCCATGACCGGTGATGCTCCAAAGACCTTGACTACGTTGGCGCAGTCGTAGGTAGTTACCCAGTTCGTCAGGTGGTGCACAACGGGCTTTTGAGTCCTTACCCTTTCCAGCAGATCCGAAGCATCGACTCTCACAGGTGATCCCTTGCCATTTAGCGATGAGACATTGTCATATATTTGATGGTATAGGTATATCTTTCGATCCTCCTGTTTTTTTCAATGGATCCATTGGTCAGAAATATTAATTAACATGGGCTCTACGATCTCTCAAAAGGACGGTGATGGCAGCAATATGACTATTGAGGCCGAAGTAAAAGAGCTAGCCCGATCCATTGGCGTAGATCTGGTGGGGATCCCCTCCCCCTGTTCAATACATCTGAAAGATGATATAGCCGGTATCGAAGCCCTTTTTTCTGGCTGTAGATCGCTTATCGTGGTCGCCAAGCGATTGAATAGAGATGCCATCTCCTCCGAGAACACCAAGGCCGCGCGGCATGATACGCTCTGCATTTACTAGGAGCTGGACCACATAATACATCGTAACGCGTCCTACATCAAAGAGATGGGTTTCAGGGCTGTGGCCATCCTTCCCAATATGCCCATAGACTTCGGCCCTGAGAAGAGAGGAATGTATGGAGAGGTAAACCAGAAATGCGCCATCACTGCAGCAGATCTGGGTGATATTGGCTATCAGCAGGCTTTTGCTATCCCCTAGATTTGGCCCATCTGTAAGGAGGGGTAGTATCCTTGCCACGGCATATCAGAGGCCAGACGAGCTGGCTAAAGGAGGGTGCCTGCACAAAATGCCTGGAATGCGTCAGAAAATGCCCGGCAGGAGCCCTGGGTGAGGATGGTTCCCTTGACCTCGGCAAATGCATGAAGATCTCACTTATCTATGGCCTTCCGGGAGTTACCATGTTTAGGATGAAGGCTGTGGTTTTGGATAAGGAGGAGCTCAATGTCTACATAGGAAGATCATCCTTTGGGTAATGTGACAGAACCTCCTGGTAGAAGATTTTAATATTTGCTTGAATGCATCAATGGCTGACCTCCAGGGATGGAAAGATAGATTAGTTAACCGATAAATTATCTAATCTGCATGGTGGACTTCAAATAAACTCAGCTTTCACTATGTTAAACTTAGTTTTTTAAGCAGCCTTAAATAATAGTATTACATCCCACGCGATGGTGATTTTATTGGGGATCCTGGAAGATGCCATAGCAGGAAAGATAACTGAGGAGATGAAGAAGGTAGCCGAGGATGAAGGAAAGACTCCCGAGTTCATCT
>DAXJ01000067.1 GCA_002506335.1 Methanosaeta sp. UBA114 | reverse complement strand
ACTACCTGGGGCAGGAACCAGAACCCCATGCCCAGGATGGAAACTTTTTCGGATGCGCTGGTGGAGATAGTGGAGAGAGAGGTGATACACAGAGCAAGGCTGGAGATAATAACCAGAAATATAATAATAATAATAAATCTAGCAATAATAAGGAAGAAAATAATGATAAAAAAGGCAATAGCAGCACGTTAGATCGCTCGCCCAAGATAGCCCCTGGCTTGGAGCTGATCATAGAGGCCAGTAAGACCGAAGGCTATGAGGGAGATCCCATCTCCTACAGGTGTACGGCCGTAAATAGGGATCAGAAGATCTACTATGGCCTGGTACTGACCTGTAGAGGGAAGCTCATCACCACCAGCTTCCTGGAGCCCGGCAAGGAGTTCCACCTGGACGACAACTTCACACTCCAGGAGAGCACTACCCTCAGCGCCAGCGTTAGAGGCAATGACTCCAGCGCCAGGACCTGGTTGAACAACATGGCCTTGAAGATCTGGAAGATAAACCCTGAGCTCCAAGTGAAGGCCCTGGCATTCCCTGACAAGATCCACCGGGGGAATAGCACCTCCTTGGTGGCCCGCATCGAGAACGGCGGCAGCGCAGAGCTGACCGATGTCACAGCCTCGGGCTTCCTGGGAAGCATGGGGAGCATCCCTCGTCTGGGGCCTGGAGAGTCCGGAACCATCCAGAGGGACTTCACCCTTGAGGAGAGCCTCAACCAATCCGTCCAGGTCACAGCCAAAGATTGGAAGGGTCAGACCGTTTATGCCTCAGACCCGATCTCAATCACAGTCCTCAAGTCAAGCTTAAACTTGACCGTAGAGCCGTCCCAGACCACCGTGTATCCCGGCCAACCTGCTAAGGTCACCTGGATCCTCACCAACGACGGCGAAGAGCCTCTAAGGAATGTGACCCTCTCGGGCGGCTACAGGCTCAAGGAGATCCATCCCGGAAAGACGGTCAGGATGGAGGCCATCTACACCCAGGAGACGAACTCTGAGGTCCAGATCATCGCCGAGGGCTACGATACTGGCAACTATCCCATCCGGGCCAGCTGTAGCCTTCTCATAAAATCCATATCACCAGGAATTTCACTTAAAGCCACGCCCGCCGAGGTAGAGTCATGCAAGGGTGAAAACGCCAATGTAACCTGCCTGGTGAGCAACACCGGCAACGATGTGCTCACAGCGGTTGCTCTTTACCTCAACGGCACGACCGTGGCAAGACTGGGCACCTTATCGCCAGGGGACTTCAAGGTTGTAAACCCATCTCTTCCAGTATCATCCAACTGCACCTTCTACTTCAAGGCCCAGGGAAGGGACACCACTGGTCAGATTTGGTCCGATGCCTCCGACGTGACAGCCAAAGTGGTCACCACGGCCCTCCGGGCATCGGCCACCGCTAGTCCATCCCAGGTCAGGAGGGGTGAGACCTCCAGGCTGACCTGCTGGGTGACAAATCCGAGCAACATTCCCCTTTATGGCGTCTTCATCCTGAGCAAGGCTTTTGGCCCCATTGGATCCATAGACTACCTGCCGCCCAAGGGCGGCAGATCGATATCCTTGGAACAGAAGATCACGGGCCCAGTCAGCGATACGATAGAAGTGGAGGGCTTCACCCAGGATAAGAAGCTGGTCAGGGATAGCTGCCAGCTGACGGTAGAGATAGCAAGAGAATCAGGGTCTAGAGATGAGGCCGACCTCCCAAACTTGGCGGGCCTATTTGAGGGAAGCAGCATGCTGGGAGATGGGGCTTCTGGGAATACGGCAGCACAGGACGGCAATGCCAATGCCACCATAATACCAGAAGATAATATCACTGTGAATGCCAGCTGCGGATCAACTATCAACACTACAGAAGCTTCTGAGGCCTACGGCATAGAGCCCGATACATCTGATGCCAATTTATCCGGTACCAACTATTCTAAAGAAAAGCTCACCACCTGTGAGAGTGCCACCGTCCTGGCTCAGGGAAAGGAGACAGCAAGCGACCTTGGAGGCATTCTGAAGTACATAGAAAAGATGCTTCAGCGGCTGGGTTACGGTGCCGAGTGCTTATCCAGATCCAAGGCAGCCCCAGGGTCTCATGCCTTCGATTCATCCCTGGAGGATTCATCTGCGGGAGCACCCATTGGGGGTTCCTACGCTGAACCTAACGGTGATGAAAGTTTCAATGAGGACAGGGGACTCCAGAGCCCTCGGGCTGCTACTGCCGCAGGAAGTGATCAATCAAAGGAATATGAGCTCTCCATAGAGAGCATCAAGGGCTCGGATCAGGGTGCCATCAAGATACTGAACGTCGGGGCTTCACCTTCCCAGCCACCTGCAGGAAAGCCAGTAAAGATCTTTGCCCACATTAAGAGCTCCAAAGGCATTAAGTCCGCCCACATGAAATGGGGGATCTCCGAGGCTCCCCTGACCGAGAAGGACATGTACGAGGTGGACAGGAGGCACAGATTCACATTGAGTCGAGATTCAGGGGATGACAAGGACGGCTATTGGGGCTGCACCATCCCCGGAAAGCCCGGCGGTACCTACATGGTGATATCAGTCACTCTATCCGATGGCATCAAGACCGTCGAGGATGGGCCTTACCTCCTGCACTGGTCCACTGTCGCCTCAGGAGACTCAGACATCCATGCCAGTGCCATCCGTGGCAAATCCACCAAGATGTCCAGCAATGGGATGCTCTTCATAGAGTCCTCGGTGATCAAAGGCGAAGGGGAAGTATCCATCAAGGACAAGGTCCAGGATAACAGCATCCGCTTCAAGGAGAAGATAAAGGCACATGGTTCCATCAACCTGGAGTCCATAAGAACCCTGGACAAGAGCACCCCCGAGGCCTGCTTCGACGAGAAAAGGGATATGGTCTTTTCCGGAGGAAAGATCAAAGGCAGCAGGAGTTTTGAGTCTCCGCAGTTCCATGGAGGAATGGGGGCAAGCATTACGGAGAGCTTCAATCTGACCCACGTAGACAACAGCGAGATGAACTCCATAAGGTCAGGTGGCAGCTTCGACAACGCCATCAACTTCCGCACCGATCAGGCCTTCAATGGGACATGGAACATCAAGAGCCAGTACTCCAAGCTCTTCTCCAAGATCAAGGCAGACCAGCAGTATACCGGGTCATTCCAGACGGAGAAGAATATTACATTCCTAGATCAGGGAAATAAGATCACAATACCTGAAGGGAATCGGCCCCAAGAACCATAAATTCAAATGTTTTTATATCTATCATTAATCCTACACTTATCGGATGTTTCTTCACCGGATATTAGCCTCTGTGATCAGGATGCCAAACGAAAGTGGCATACCCCAGTTGTCCTAGTGACATCCTCATTCCGCCTAACGGGAGAATGCTTCCTGTTTCATAGATCCGGCTTGCTTTGAACGCTTCAAATTAAGGGTCGGACATCCGCATGCCCTACCCCTCAGTCCGAAGATCAGGGTGTTGCGGGCTGCATTAGGGTCACTATCCATCTAAGGACGGTCCTGCAAGACCTGAGAAAAGACGACCTTAAAGTTCGGATTGGCCTTCTTTTCCGCAGTTAGCACCGCCACTTGATCTTCATATGACTTGGATATGCATTCGGTTTCATAGGCGACTTTACTATCTTCCAAGGCCATATTATAGACGCGCCTACATACTTCGATAGTCAGGCCTAGATCAGCTTCCTGTTGCTTGGTTGGATGCAACCTGAACTTGCGGGCGTTTTTCATACACCTCATAGACAGCAGTCCAGAGATCCGCCTTGGTTTGACCAACTAATACCTTTCACCTATACATAGATATCCAACAAGATGATAATTAAGCTCGTCGTGGAATATCTCGTTTTATCCATCTAGGTAGTAATGGACCCTAACCACTTGTAGCCTGCGCTCGAAAGCTAATCAGATGTAGATATGGCATTCATCCCCGCCACTTCAGGGGTCTTATGCTGCTTTTATGTAAATTCACACGTAATTCATGCACATCACGAGGGATATAGAGATCTATTTTAGATAATATTTGAGGGAGACTAACGCTTTTAGTTGCGCTTCTGGGTGTAACGAGTGTGATCAGTCGCCGCATGGGCCATCCCTAACCCCTCTACGGTGGAAAATTTCCGATAGCGTAGGGTACCAGGTTGCTTAGGTTAATGTGGAGCCGATATCTTTGAGCACTGAATACATATTAGCATAACATCGCCAAGGCCCCTCACAAATTGGGTATCAACGATATATGTCTCGAAAACGCTGATAAAACCGGTAAAGAACGAAATATAGGGACGGCGTCAGGACCTTCCAGCCCTGACCGCATCTCTCCAGACCGTATCGTAGTTGTCTATGGCATCTATCTGAGCCCTGATATCTATCCTGTGCTGTATATCTGCGGCCCTCATGGTCTTCTCTATCGATTGCCTCATGCACTCCTTGGCCGCATCCCTGAGGGCCTCAGCCTCGTTCCAGAGCGTCTCGGCCATATCAGGATTAATCGGCCTTGCTTCAATCGATTGGTTCCTCAGCTCATCACACCTTTGTAGGCCCAGGTCGTGCTCCTGCCTCATCCTGGCAGCTTCGGCCTTGAGCTCCCCGATCTCCCGGCACAGATCCTCCAGGCTTTTCTTTACCAAGCCACTATCCATATCTACGGAGAACATCGATCTTCAAGCCTCCAGCTCTGACATAAACATCTGGTGGAATCTCCTGTCCTCTGTAAGCTCCGGGTGGAACGCCAGACAGAGGACGTTACCCTGGCGTGCAGCCACGATCTTGTCCTCAACCCTGGCCAGGACCTGAACCGCCCTTCCGAGGTCGGAGATTACGGGGGCCCTTATGAAGACCGCCCGGTAAGGCGTTTCAAATCCTTCCACTGCCAAATCGGCCTCGAAGGAGGCCTTCTGAGACCCAAAGGCATTCCTATCGACGGTGGTATCCATGAGGCCCAGGGGCTTCACCCTGGAGTCGCCCTCTATGGTCGAGGAGACCAGCACCAGGCCAGCACAGGTAGCCAGGATGGGTTTTCCACGGGATACAAAATCCTTGAGTTCCCCAACCATCCCACCCTTCTCCAGCTGAGTAGAGATAGTGGTGCTCTCCCCACCTGGTATGACCAGTCCGTCGCACTCCGGAATCTCGCCTGCCTTTCTTACCTCCACCACGATACCCTTATCGCCCAGGGCTCGTCTCATGGCATCCACGTGCTCAGAGACGTCGCCCTGGAGAGCTATAACTCCGATCTTATACACTTACCAGCCCCTTGACTGAAGGATCTCGCCCTCGGGTATGGTGCTGGCATCCAGGCCCTTCATAGCAGCTCCTAGACCCTTGGAGACTCTGGCCAATACCTGGGGGTTATCGTAGTTGTGGACCGCCTGGACGATGGCTATGGCCATGGCCCGTGGGTTCTCGGACTTAAAGATCCCGGAGCCCACGAAGACGCCATCGGCCCCAAGCAACATCATTAAAGCCGCGTCTGCGGGTGTAGCAACGCCTCCGGCGGCGAAGTTGACCACAGGGAGCCTTTGCATCCTGGCACACTCGGCTACCAGTTCATATTTAGCCCCGATATCTCTGGCAACCTTGGCGAGCTCAACGTCATCCATGCCCTTGAGAGCCCTGATCTGGCTCATGATCGCCCTCATGTGGAGAACGGCCTGACTCACGTCCCCTGTCCCGGCCTCTCCCTTGGTCCTAATCATCGCTGCGCCCTCGGCTATGCGCCTACAGGCCTCTCCAAGGTTCCTGGCACCGCAGACGAATGGTATGGTGAACTTGGTCTTTTCTATGTGGAACGTGTCTGCTGGGGTTAGAACCTCGGACTCGTCCACCATATCTACACCTAGAGCCTCCAGGATCTGAGCTTCCACAAAATGGCCGATCCTGGCCTTGGCCATGACTGGAATGGTCACGGCGTTTATTATCTCCTCGATGACGGCTGGGTCTGCCATCCTGGCTACGCCGCCCATCTTCCTTATATCGGCAGGGACCGCGTGGAGTGCCATGACCGCCACCGCTCCTGCCTCCTCGGCAATGGCCGCCTGCTCAGGAGTTGTGACGTCCATGATGACGCCCCCTTTCTGCATCTTAGCGAAACCGCGCTTGAGCAGTTCCGTGCCGAACCTCAAGTTCTCGAGTTCCATGACCGCCTCAAACCTTACGTTAAAGGGCGACGTAGGGCGCATGAAATAGATAAACTTTGCCCAGGAGGCAAAGTAAAAAAGAGAGCAGAAGGCCGAAAAATTGGCCTTCTGAGATCCTACTCATACAGGTAGATGTCCTTGTTACCGCTCCTGTTATCGGCCCATGCTATCTTTCCCGTGCGAATTCTGGGCTCAGTCTGGTCCCCTGGGGCCTTGCATATGGCCGTATCCTTGCCGGTCTCCATGTCGTATGAGTAGATATCCCAGTTGCCATTGCGCCTATCCTGCCAGACGATAACCCCGTTCTCCACATCAGGATGGGTCTGATCGGCCAGGTTCTTGGTTATCATCTTGGTCTTGGAGGTATGGAGGTCGTAGGAGGAGATATCCCAGTTGCCATTTCTGTCATCCTGCCAGACCACGGTGCTACCATCGGTGGCCGGGTATAGGTGGTCGCTGGAGTCATCGGTGATCTTCACCGGCGCTCTTCCCGGCATCCAGACGAAGATGTTCCAATTGCCGCTGCCTCCTGTGACCGAATTGTCCTGGTACACCACCACATCCTTGCCGGTCCTGACGTTCATGCCGCTCGGGGGTATGGCAGGGGCAGACTCAGTGCCAAAGAGCAGCTTCTTGTGAACCCTCCAGCCGAAGGTCTTTATGGGCAGGTCCGGATAAGCTAGATAGGTATCGCTGATATAGGGCGCCGCAGGCTCTGATAGGCCCCAGACCAACTCGGACCGGTTATCTATGGATATGTCGAAGGTCCTTATGGCCCAGCTCTGCTTAAGGGGATCATGGGCCATCCATGCTATGACCTCGCCGAAGATATCGGGGTACATGTTCTCTGCGGGCCCTGCTGCCAGGGGCACCTCCACCTCCTGGACCAGGCTGTAGACGTAGACATCGGGCCTTCCGGTCCTGTTATCCATCCAGACGACGTAGTTATCACTTACAGATGGATGGCTTTGATCGCCGGGGGCCTTGCATATGATGCTTATCTGCCCCGAAGCCACCGACTGGTACCTAGGCCTTCCGTTGTTGGAGTTGAGCCAGACCAGCTTTTGATCCATGCTGGGCTTGACACCGCTGTCGCTGTCGGGGATGATCTCATCCTTCCATGTGCTTATGTCCAGCCTGTGGATGGAATGGCCCTTAGGCCCGTCGTCCATGTAGGCCATGTACTTTCCAGCTACCACGGGGCTCGACTGTGTTCCGGGTCTGGTGTAGGTCTTGCCCCACTTCTTGTCCCACTGGTAATAGGCGATGTCTCCGGACGTTCTGTCCTCCCAGACGAGGATGTTGCCTGCCACGTCCGGATACACCTGATCCCCTTCACCGGTGAGCTTGGTCTCATTTTTGTACTTCAGGCTGTAGGCGTAGATGTCCCAGTTGCCGTTCCTGTTGTCCTGCCAGACCACTAGGTCTCCGCTCACTACGGGGTACATCTGCTGTCCCTGGCCTTTATGGATGGGCTTGGTTTCGTCGGACCTAAGGTTCTTGAGGTAGACATCCCAGTTGCCTGAAGAGTTGTCCTGCCAGACGATATCGTTATCGGAGATGGAGGCCCAGACCTGATCCCCTTTGCCCGAGGCCACGGCGGTCTCGGCTCCGTTGGTCAGGTTCTTCACGTAGATATCCGAGTCGCCATTCCTGTAATCGGACCAGACGATCCTATCTCCAGAGGCCCTGGGATAGAGCTGATCGGCATCGACCCTAGATATGGGCTTCTCGGCCCTGGAGAAGAAATCGAAGCCATAGATGTTCCAGTTGCCCCTTCGGTTATCGCTCCAGACCATTAGAGATCCGTTGGTGCTCGGATAATCGGTGCTCAGAAGGAACATGGGATCGGCCAGGATGTACCTCATCTTAATCTGTGAGTAGCCCTCGCTGTTGTCCATCCAGACCACCTTATCGGCGCTGAGCATCTTGGACGAGGCGTGGGGCCTGACGGTGAAGGGATCGCCCTTGCCGTCGTTGGGGCTCTGCTGGAAGGGCAGGGTGGAGAGGGGCATAGTTATGCCCTTGGTCAGGTCATGGATGTAGATGTCCGAATCGCCTCCGCGCTCATCCAGCCAGGCCACGTAGCTGCCGTAAACGCAGGGCGATCCCTGGTTGGCCACATCGTTAACCACCGACCGCTCCACCTTGGTGGTAAGATTGTAGGTGTAGATGTCCCAGTTCTTGTTCCTGCCATCGGCCCAGACAACGTTGTCTCCCTGGATCCAAGGCTGGACCTGCCTGGCGGAGTTGGTACATACAGTCCCCTCCGCACCCGAGGTCAGGTTGTAGAGGAAGATGTCCCACTTTTGGTTGTTCCTGTCATCGATCCACACTACGTTGTTCCCGCTTATCACCGGCGAGAGCTTGAGGGACTTAGCTGTGGTGATCTGCTTCATAGAGCCGATGCTTATATCGTAGATGTAGACCTGATCACTGCCGGTGCTGTTTTCAATCCAAGCTATGTGCTTACCGTCTATCATAGGATAGCGGTGATCGAAAGAGTCAGAGGTTACCTGCTTCGTCTTTCCGGTGGTTAGGTCGTGGTGGAAGAGGTTCAGGTGACCTTCAACTTTTTCAACCCAGATTATATTATTGCCCGAAATATCAGGGCTGCTGTGATCCGTGGCATCGTCGGTTATGTTGGTCTGCTCTTCTGTGCTGATATTGTAAAGGTAGACGTTGAAGTGACCCGTCCTGTCATCGGTCCAGACGATGTTGTCCCCGGAGATGGAAGGATTGGTATGGTTGTAAGGTCCCGAGGTTACCGTCACGTCGGCCAGGATCTTGAAATCATACATCTGTATATCGGGGTCCGCCGAGCCTGCCCTGTAATCGGTCCAGACCATGCCCCTCTCGCCTATGGCCGGCTCTCTCTTGTAGGAGCCCGGAGCCACCTGGAAGTTATCGCCGTTCTTGATATCATAGAGCCAGACCTCAGTGGCATTGCTCACGTAGGCCACGTAATCGCCGTAGACCACAGGAGTCGTCTGGAGGCCAGGCCTGACCAAGGTATCGGGATTTTTGGTAGAGAGGTCCATGAGGGTTATGTCAGAGCTGCCGGTCCTGTTGTCCACCCAGGCCACTATGTTACCCCTGACGGTCGGGAAGGACTGATCACCAGGGCCCATGGACACCCCCGATTCCTTGCCATTGCTTATATCGTACATGTAGACATCCCAGTCGCCGGACCTCTTGTCCATCCAGACTATCCTGTTGCCATTGATATTAGGAGAGACCTGATCTGCCGTCCCCGAAGAGATCTTCTTCTCGACCCTGGTGTCCAGGTTGTATAGGTATATCTTAGTGCTACCATCGCGATCATCGGACCAGACCACGTTGTCACCGCTTATGTCCGGTTGGGTGTGGTTTCCGGGCCCCGTGGCCACGGCAGTCTCGGTCCTGTTGACGACGTCGTACAGGTAGATGTCGGCCTTGTCAGATCTCATGTCCTGCCAGACAATCCTCTCTCCGGAGACCGCCGGATTAGTCTGGATGAATGGATTGATGCAGACCCAGCGCTCCATGCCGGTCTCCAGATCGTACATGAATATATCGAAGTTGCCACTTCTGTTATCCGCCCAGGCCACCACGTGGCCGTCTATGGCGGGCAGCTCCTGCTCCGAGCCTACCTGAATGCTTATGGGACGTTCCTTGCCCCACTGCGCCCCGCCGGCCGCTCCCAGGAGGACCAGCGCCGTGAAGATCAAAGCGATAGACTTAGACATCCTATCATCACTCTACTGGCTTAAGTTAAGTATTCCCTCTACAGATTATCCCTCGAACCTACTTCTGGTGCAGATCTACAAACGGGTATAAGGACTTATCGACATTTGCCGTGACATGCTGAGGATTATTATCCTAAGCGTACTCTGAAGGCCAAAAAAACATAGATAATAGACCTATTTGAACCTGGAGAACTTGACCCTGGCCACGTTCAGTTTATCCCCGAAACTAGCATCTCCAAAGGTGGCAGTGCCGCAGAACTCGGCCTTGCGAAAGTCGGAGGAGCCCAGAAACGAGGCCTTGCGGAAGCTCACGTCCTCGCAGAAGTGGACCATGATGAAGTCAGCATCTGCCCCGAAGGCCACCTCGGTGAAGTTGGCATCGCCCCCAAAGTTTGCCCTCCTGAAGTCGGCGCCCTTGGAGAACTTGGCCCTCCAGAAGTTAGCAGGGCCCTCGAAGGCTGCCTCGGAGAAGATGGCGCGGCCGGAGAAGGACGCGCTCCACAGGTCGGCGTTGCCCCGGAATCTGGAGGAGATGAAGTCGACATCACCGAAAAAGGCGGCCTCGGTGAAGTTGGCGTTGCAGACAAAGGTTGCTCCCCAGAAGTTGGCATCCCCTGAGAATCTGGCCTCCCAGAAGTCAGCGCCTGCGGCAAAGGAGCTGTCCCAAAAATCGGCCTCGGGAAGGATGGTACCTCTAAAGCTCACCGGGCTTAGAAAAGCGATGTCGGCCATGTTTACAAGGCCTTTAACCTCACAGGAGGTCACTTTCAGCCGGGATGAAAGGGCCCGTCTACCCTCTGGGCCCGGTGGAAGATCTATGCTGCTCAAGTCCAGGTCCCCTAGGATCACCGCGCGATCTACATCCACGGGCTCCCCCGCTTCCATCAGCGCCAGGATCTCCCTGGCTTTAATCACCACGGCCATGAGATCCACCAGGCAGGTCAGGGAGGACCCAGGATTTATAAGTTATCGGGAGAGAACTCTTTGAAATTGATGATAAGGAGATAAAGATTTACTTTAATCGTATAGCTCCCAAGCTTGGATCTTTCTGCTTAAATCTGCTGCCGTAAGAGTTGAAAGTGCCGGGCGGAGCACCTGCAGATCCGTGCCAGCAACATGACTATATAGCCCTAATGTATACCCATTTTACACTACAGGAGGAACGCTAGTTGAAGGACTATCTCGCACTGGATGACGTCGTCTGCGACAACAAGCGAGTTCTGGTGAGGGTTGATTTCAACTCACCCATGGACCCGAACGGCAACATTCTGGATGATAAGAGAGTCAAGAGCCACCTTGACACTCTAAAAGCTCTGGAAGACTGCAGGGTAGTTCTCATGGCCCACCAGAGCAGGGCTGGGAAGAAGGACTTCACCACCATGGAGGCCCACGCCAAGCTGGCATCGAAGATTTTGCGAAGAGAAGTCACCTACGTCGAGGACATCTTCGGCTCCCACGCCAGGGAGGCCATAAAATCACTGGAGCCTGGGGAGATTCTACTCCTGGAGAACACCAGGTTCTACTCTGAGGAGAACGTCAACCGCGCACCTGCGGACCACGCCAAGAGCCACATGGTAAAGAAGCTCGCCCCTCTTTTCGATCTCTTCGTCAACGATGCCTTCGCCGTATCCCACAGATCTCACCTCTCGGTGGTGGGATTCACCGAGGTTATTCCCAGCGTTGCCGGCCTTCTCATGGATAAGGAGATCCGAGCCCTGGACAAAGCTCTCAAGGGCAATGAGCACCCCACCATCTTCGTCCTGGGCGGTGCCAAGGTAGACGACTCCATAAAGGTCGCCCAAAACGTCCTCACGCGCGGCGGGGCAGATAAGGTCCTGACCACAGGAGTTGTGGCCACCGTCTTCTTGATGGCCGCAGGAATCGATGTTGGAGGGCCCAATAAAAAGTTCGTGGCCGACCAGGAGTACCTGGAGCAGATCCCCATAGCCGCCAAGCTCCTTAAGGATTATCCCGACAAGATCGCCATGCCTGTGGACGTAGCCCTCAATCACGGCGGCGAGAGAGTTGATATCAATGTGGACAAGCTTCCCGCGAACGATGCTATCGCAGACATCGGTCTGGAGACCATAACCAGCTACTCCAATATCCTGAGGAACGCCAAGGTCACGGTGCTCAACGGTCCAACAGGCGTCTTCGAGCAGGAGAGCTTCAAGCAGGGAACTGTGGAGATCCTGAAGGCCATGACTGAGTCAGGCTATTCCATTGCTGGCGGCGGCCACACCATTGCAGCCATAGAAAAGTTAGGTCTTGCGCCTAAATTCTCCCACGTGAGCATCGGCGGCGGAGCCAGCATCACCTACCTCTCGGGAGAGCCCCTGCCTGGAATTGAGGCCTTGAAGAAAGCCGCTGATAAGTATAACAAGTCCTGAACTAGGCCCAATATTAAGCGCCATTAAGGCGCTGGCCAGATCTTTTTTTGCACTCCAGAAGGAGGGCTTTCGGCTCTCCTTCTGCCTCCAAGGCAGCTGCTGCCCTGTGACCTCCGCCCTCGCCACGGGCCTCTTTTGCCACAGAGCGCATGATCTCAGAAAGATCTAGGCCAGCCCTGACAGCCTCGCGGTTGGACCTGCCGCTAACCCTTGTGGTACCGTTGTGCTTTCCCGCGGCGAAGGCCACGTCGGCTCCGAGGTTCACCAGGGCCATGGCCGAGTAGCCCTCAAAGGCGTTGATCTCGGTGGTGGCGAGGAGCCAGTCCCCGGCCCGCTCCACCTGAGCCCTGGTGGCGGCCTTGAGAACCGCGATCCTTTGGGAGATCTCTGAGGGCACTCTGGACAATATCTCCAGGGCCTGATCGTAGCCGGCCCCGGCATCCAGCATCCCCGCCGCGGCCCGCAACGTATCTGGACTCGCCCTCCTGAACCTGCCGGTATCCGAGATGGTCCCAACCAGGAGACCCAGGGCCATGTCCTCGGTCACTTTTACTTCAGAATCGAGAAGGATAGTCCAGACGATCTCGGCGGTGGAGGTGGCGGACCTCTGAATGTAGAATTCTGCCCCAGGAAGAAGGCCTTTATCCAGGTGGTGATCCACTACAGCGTACCTGCTCAGGGTGGGATTTCCGATCTGGAGGCCCACCGAGGCATCCACTATCACCACCAGATCGTAGCCATCCACAGGGGGATTCATGATGACATCCGCGCCAAGGGCTGAGATCAGGGACCTTCCTGCCCTGCTCAGGTCCTCCACGGCCCCCAGGTCACCGCCGAAGGCCTTCTGCAAGGCATAGCCGCTCCCCAGGGCATCGGGGTCGGCGTTCCTGTGGCAGAGATAGAGGATTTTGTCAAATCTCCTGAGAGAGCCCTTGAACTCAGACTCGCGAATTCGCATGATCAGAGAGCTGACCCAGTGGTAGAAATAGGTTGGCAAGAGGGATCCGAACGTCAACTAGAAATTGGAACTCTTATCAATTTAATATATTATAGTATTACCAGAAGTAGTCTGATTCGAGGTCTAGGGGTGTTCTGTTGGATACTGAGGTGGATATCAAGGTCGAGATGGATATGGAGAGAAAGAGGCAGGCTCTGGCGGACTTCCTTCACATGGACAGGGAGGCCATAATGCCCTGCACCGTGAGGGTTAACGACCTCAACACCTTCCAGGTGGAGAGGAAGATCTACCTGGTGGGCAGGGAGGAGGAGGTCAACCGAGGCATCCGCGGGTACTTCGAGAACAACCTAGGGGAGCTGGACTCAGCCTTCATAAACTACAAGGGCAACCTTAGCGATGTGGACGCCAGCATGGTCCAGAGGCTCTGCGAGATCCTGGATGAACAGGCGGAGACGGAGGTATTAAACCAGGCCCTTCTGAGAATCATGCGCCGGTGTGGAGACATAGAGAGCCTACTGGACGCTGCTGTGGCCGATGTGAACCGGAGCGATCTCCTCTCAGAGGATGGAAAAGAGATCCCCTTCGGAGACTTCATGATATACAGGTTCAAAGAAGGCCAGTGCTCCGATTTCGAACACTGATATGTAAAAATAAAGAGGGCCAAAAGGCTTGCACACCCTTTGGGCATCCTATGGAATGATTCGCTCAGGGTTAGTTACAATCTTTATGTTATCGCTGGCCTCAGCGTCGCCGTAGGCGACGGCCTTTCTATTGCCGAGCCCTTATCTGCTCGATGTTTGCCTGAGTGAGCGTACGCTCTGCACAGGGTGGAGGAGGCGTCGCAGCAGATGCTCGGCACAGAAATCTGGTTCTTCTTTATCTTCACGTTATTCTCAGCCTTGGCCTGGTGGCCGAAGATGCTGTGATCCCAGTAGTTGCCAAAAGCTGTGGCTACGTCGTTGCCTACGGAGACCGCATCGAAGTTAGTAGACTGTCCCAAGGAGAAGCCACCTCATTCAGGACCGCTCTCGAGATGCCTCCGCCGAGGATATCCACGTTGGATGCGCCCATCGTAGCGCCACTGGCGCCAAGAGCCAGTACTATGAAGATAGCCAGGGCCAGCGCGACAATCATTCGTAGCTTTTTAATGGTGTCACGCCCTATACTACCCGCGTGTTACCCTGCCCAATTTAACGGCATTAATATCTAACGTTAGACAGTAATTGGTGATATACTACTTGGATATTTTGATATGTAGGATAGGGAGATAGATGGCATATCCCTGGGAGAGCTAAGGCATCACCCCCCAATTGAAGAGAGTTCCCTTAAATCAATAATCCCATTTCGATGGTTTTCAACAGCATTTTCATCGGAGATTAGATCGATATCACAGCTCAGAATCCTTAAGAGCCTGGTCCCAAGAAGATCACATTAGATCCCACCCCGGTTAATGATATTAATACATATCTGCATATGATGCTTAAATTATTTACCGAGTTATGCGCCGAAGTTGTGGTTCCGCTGCCCCCAGGATTTTAAGCCCCATGCCCGCAGGACGCCTCCCGTCCACTGGCTGGAGGACAGCGGATGGATGATAGCAGACGGACGGCGACGGACGTAGGACCGCAGATGGCGGAAGATAGAATATAGGGTTATATCACCAATGGCACAAGATATCCATCATCGATCAGTGCGTGAATTCTACAGAGATCGCAGATCTAAGGCGGTGTGCGCTAGGTTTTGGAGGAGAGCGCTCTAGCCCAAGTCTGAGAGCCGATGCCACAGCTCCGGAGGATGGCCTAAAACAGATGGTAAGGAAGAAAAGTGGGGATTTTCCCAGGGCTGAGACCCTCCTAGGGATACTTATGCTGGTCCCGTTAGGCCGTATAAATATCGAAAATGCGATGCATTTAATAGTAATCATGCCTGAAGTATTAAACCACGTCCATCGGGCGCAGGCGTTTCCGTCCCCCAATTGATTTCTACCTGAGGTCTAGGGGGAATTCTATGGATGAAAATATCAGTGAATTTGTAAGCTGTCTCCAGGATAAGGGCCAAGACCTTACACCATTTAGCAATAAGCGGGGGGATGATGTTGCCAAGACCATGGAGAACGGATACAACAATGCCTAATCCAATGTTCTCTCCAGGAAAGACCTGGACGATAATGGTATGCAGGGGATGATGGCTGTCCTTCAAAAGCCCCAGGACCTGAAGATCAAGCCAGAGACGGAGAGCTGTCTGGTGCGAAGGATGGATGCCATTACCAGATCAGGCACAGAATGCGACGGATGCATGGGTAATCTGCGCTGAAAAACCCCCTGAATTGTTCTTTATTCGCCCAGGCTTGGACCTGCCTACCAGCTGTTGGAGCCCAGCCCGCAGTTATTATCAGTGTCCTGGCTATCGAAGACCACCATATCGAATAGGATGGCCTGGTCGTCCGCTTCGGCCAGGACCCCATACTCCGTCTCCACCATCTCCAGGATCTCATCGTCCAGGTTCAGCCCGTGCTCGGCCTCGAAGTTCCTGATATCGGACCAGGTAAAGCCCCCAGCCTCTGCCACCAGTTCCTTGGCTGCATCAAAGTCATCTAGGCTCTCCTCAGCCAGGAGAGAGATGGCAAAGCCGCCTATAACATCGTCGTGAGGATCCAGGGCTAAAAGGAAGGTCCAGTCACCAACATTCAGCTCCTTTTGGCCCTCCAGCTTCAGCTCATCAGCCAGATTCTTGCCCAGACAAATCCCATCTGCCGCTGCGCGCATGGCCTGGAAGAGAGGGGCATGGGCGTTCACCACGCCATCGATCAAGGCCATCCACTGATCGTATGTAAGGTTGTACATCCCATACGCCCCCGAGTGCCCCCGGCTATAAAGGTGGTGGCAGGAATCTGCAGCGTGAGTCGTTAGCACAGATAAGCGATCCCCCTTTAAAGGGCTCAAAAACTTTTTCCGTACAGCTCTGGATAATCGTATCTTATAAACCGAGGGAAGAAGAGGAAAGATGCGCATTCTGATTGCCGGAGCAGGCGAAATAGGCGCCATGGTGGCTGGCGAGCTATACGAGGAGCACGATGTGACGATCATAGACAGAGACCCCTGCGCGTGCGCCCGCCTGGCAGATATGGATGTGAGGGTGCTCCAGGGAAATGCCGCCAATGCCCAGCTCCTTATCCAGGCAGGGGTAAGAGAGGCAGATATAGTCCTAGCGGTGACGGGCAATGATGAGGTGAACATCATAACCTGCATCGTGGCCGGGCACATGGGGGTGAAGCAGACCATCGCCAGGGCCAGCAATCCCGAGTACATAGACCAGCCGGTGAAACACCGAAAGCAGATAGGTATAGGGTACATGATCTGCCCCGAACTGGTCATGGCCGAGGAGCTGGCCAGGACCCTTTACTTCCCATCCATGCTCATGAACAGGGAGCTTGCCAATGGAAAGGCCGAGCTCATCGAGTTCAAGGTTACCAAGAATATGCCCATCATCGGGCTCGTTCGGGATGCCAGCCTGCCAAGGAACTGCAGGATCGTGGCCATCAACAGGTCGGGCTATATCGCCTTACTTCGACCAGATGACGAGATATTTCCGGGGGATCACGTCATAGCCGTCTGCGACTCGGCCGTCCTTCCGGAGCTCAGAAACGCCCTTCACGAGAACGGCACCTCCCACAAGGTCATGATCATAGGCGGAGGAATGGTGGGGTTCTACCTTGCTAACCGGCTAGAGAAGATGGGCTTTGATCTGAAGGTGGTGGAGATCAACGCCGAGAGGTGCAGAGAGATCGCTGACAGGCTCTCCAACACCATGGTCCTCAACGGCGATGGCACGGATATCTCCCTCCTAGAGGAGGAGAACGCTGGGGAGATGGATGTGGTCTTTGCAGTAACCGGCCTGGACGAGAAGAATCTCTTAGCATCCCTTTTGACCAAGCAACTTGGGGCCAGGAAGATCATATCAAGGGCCAACAGAAACGCTTACATTACGCCCTTTGAGATGGTGGGAGTGGATAGGGCCGTAAGCCCAGGCCAGGTCACGGGCGACGCCGTCCTGGAACTCACCACAGGCGTCGAGGACGTGGTGACCTTAAGGGATGAGAAGGTGGAGCTCATAGATTTCACAGTCAACGAAAGCTCCAGAGCAGTAGGCAGATCAATAGCCAGAGAGATGCCCAGGGATTCAACCATAGGTATGATTCTCAGGGATGGCAGGCCATTGAACCTCGACAAGGATTGGAAGGTGCAGACCGGAGACGATATCATCATCCTCGCCCTCCAACCAGCCATATCCAAGGTAAGGAAGCTATTTGCGGCTAAGGGATAGCTCCTTGAGCTTTTTTAAATCCGAGACCAGGTCCTCCTGGAGTTCCCTTCTCCGAAGGATCGCTGCCGGATGGTAGGTGATCACGTACCTGTCCTGAAAGACCTGGCCGTGAAGACCGGCCACTCCTTCTAACCCCAGGACGGCCTTGGCCGCCACATTGCCCATGAGCCCTATGGCCCTGGGCTTTATGGCACCCATCTGGGCCTGAAGAAGGGGAATGCACTCTTCGATCTCCCAGACCTTAGGCTTTCGGTTTCCAGGAGGCCTACACTTTATGATGCTGGTTATGAAGATCTTGGACCTATCCAGCATCGCCTGGGCAAGAGCCCTATCCAGCACCTTTCCCGCCCTGCCCACGAAGGGCCTGCCTGATAGATCCTCCTCTGCCCCAGGAGCCTCTCCCACCAGCAGAATCTCGGCATCACAGGGACCTTCTCCAGGAACAGTTTTGTGTCGTCCAGCCCCAAGGTCGCACTTCATGCATGCCTTGGCTTCCTCAGCGATTCCTTCCAAGCACATCGCATCCACCTTTGTCGGCAAAATTACTTTATCCTTAGCAAAGATATCCCCGATGAAAATATTTCTTTTTCGATCTCTAAGACGAAAGGTTCTTATCCGCCCGGTCCCTTCTACGCCATTAGGTGGTGCCGATGAGGTTTGCAGAGGTTACGTACCCCTTAAGGAAGTTCGATGATCTGTATTACACCATAGAGAGGATTGTCTACGGAAGAAGCCAGCTCGGAGGCTTCACCACCGAGGATATCTTCAATAACCTCAGGGATAAATCCTTCTTTGAAACCCCTGAGAACCTGAACAGGTTCCTCATGGCCAATGCTAAAAAATATAAGATAAGGGGAACCGAGGGGACCTGGGAGCGCTACTGGTAAGCTAGTAGCGCCCAATAGATCTCTTTTAAATCCTTTGCCGTATTTATAATCGGTAATAATTCAAACGAGCCTTTGACCCGCGGAAGGACTCCTTTAAAGACGTAAGGTGGGGCTTTCTAGTATCTCATCAATGGAACTTCTCAGAGAAGAAGATGTTCCTATCGTCGTTTCCAAGCTCCACAAATCTGCCCGTGGCCAGGATCTTGTGGCTGTACTTCAGCAGGGCGACTCTAGTGCCCGGCCCCACCACCGAGTCTGGGGGCAGTATGACGTCCTCGCCTATGACGGGAATTCTCTGGTTCGGTCTTCCGTTGGCCTGCTGGCCAGCATCCACCCTGCTTCCCGCCTCCAAGGTCGAGTGCCTTCCTACTATGGCCTTGTTGAGGATCACCCCGCGCCTTATGTTAGAGAGGCTCATGACCATGCTATCCGTGATCTCTGCGCCGCGGGCCACCAGGCTGTGGTGACCTATGTGGGATTGCTCAATGATCGCACCCCTCTCTATCCTCACGTTCCTTCCTATGGAGATCCTGCCGCGAAGTTCTATCTCTCCGGACAGGAGGTCCTTTTCTATCTTGCTCAGGGTGGTAGGATGGATCCACTGGCCGGGACGGTACTGGTGTTTGAAATTGAAGTTCCCAACCTTTCCCTTCAGGACATCCATGGCCGCCTGGTGCAGCCTCTCAGGGGTACCTATGTCTATCCAGTAGCCTGAGACTGGGTAGCCATAGACTGGATAGCCCTTCTCCGTCAGGTAAGGTATGAGGTCCCCTCCAATATCCCTGGCAGCGTCGCCCATCTCCTGGAGGATGCCCCGGATCTTGGGCGAGAAGAGGTAAAAGGCGGTGTTGATCATGCGACTAGGCTCGTTGCCGGCCTTCGGCTTCTCAACAAAGCCCCTTATCCTGTAGTTCTCATCTATGTTCGCGACGCCGTACTGGGAGATATCCTCTCCGGGCGCCAGCTTCTTTAAAGCCACGGTTAGGACGGGGTCCCGCGAACGATGGAACTCCATGAACTTCTGCAGATCTATATCTATGAGGTTATCCCCAGACACCACCATGACGTCATCATTAATATCAAAATAGTTGGCACAATACCGAAGGGAATCGGCGCTGCCTTTGTCATCGTACTTGGGCTGATAGCAGAATTCCTCGGAATTGTCTAACCCCAGGCGCTTGAAGAAGCCCTCCCCAGCTTTGAAGTAGTTACTCAGGTCCAGGGTGTTGCAAGCCCCCTTGCTACCCAGTATGAACCTTCTACACCCTTGTATGGCCAAGGTTCTGAAGAGGACGGCTATTATCGCCGAATCGCAGATCTCCACCAGAGGCTTGGGGTGATCTAACGTCAGGGGAAACAGCCTGGTGCCCGATCCCCCTACAGTGGCTAGTACTTGGGGATACATACACCATCAGGAGATTTGCCCCAAATTATTAAGCCTGTCGATTCAGAGGGTTCCAGAGGGCTTCATCGCTCTTCACCTAATAGCCCTTCAGTACCCCCTCATCATCCTTAAGATGACCCGCGCGACCATGAAGGTTAATAGGAATATGATGACGTAGATGACAGCCGAGTTCAGCTCCATGGTAGGTCCTTTAATTTCTTCAAGTTTAAATGCTTGACTGCAAAAAGTTGATCTGCTAAGGGAGATCTCTAGCGCGGAAGGAGGCTTACGGCATGCAAATCACAAGGCAGAGAGAGGACGTAGATAAGGCATTAGAGCATTTCCGCAAACTGCTGGAGGCGCAGCTGGCAAGGGTAGAGTCTATGAAGGCCGGAGAGAGCTGGATGGATTACTCCAAGCAGGTGCCCATAATCATAGGTGTGGTCGGCGGGGATGGCATCGGCCCCTACATCACCGCCGAGGCGGTCAGAGTTCTCAAATATCTTCTTCAGGATGAGATAGCTCAGTTGAAGGTCAATATCAGGGACATAGAGGGTCTGACCATCGAAGAGAGAGCAAAGGCCATGAAGGCCCTGCCTGAAGAATCCTTAAGCGCATTGAAAAAATGCCACGTCATTCTCAAAGGGCCTTTAACCACTCCTAAGAAGGGCGACCCCTGGCCCAATCTGGAGAGCGCCAATGTCTCCATGAGGAGGGAGCTGGACCTCTTTGCCAATGTGCGACCTGTCAAGGTCCCTGCGCAAGGCATAGACTGGATTTTCTACAGGGAGAATACCGAAGGCGAGTACGTTCTGGGAAGCAATGGCTTCAATGTGACCGATGACCTGGCCGTGGACTTCAAGATCGTCACCACCCAGGGATCGGAGAGAATCATACGCCTGGCCTTCGACTACGCCAAGAAGAACTGCATCAAGAGGGTCTCGGCTGTGACCAAGGCCAATGTGGTCAAGACCACTGATGGAAAGTTCCTTGAGATGGCCAGGAAGATCGCCAAGGAGTACCCCGATATTCAGTTCGACGACTGGTTCGTGGACATCATGGCCGCCAAGCTGG
>DAXJ01000085.1:5309-18853 GCA_002506335.1 Methanosaeta sp. UBA114 | reverse complement strand
TCTTCCTCTGAATATATTCTGGCGAGGTAGGAGTCTATGCCAGCCTCTTTTCCAATGATCTCTGAGTAAAACTTCACAGCTCTATCGAAGTCCTGGGTGGGGATGCCGAGCCAGTGGAGGGCATCTTTTATAATTAAATAATATGCTGCAGCGTCTATAAACGTTTCTATCCTTTAGCCTTATTGAATTGAGTAGGCTAGTTTTGGAAAGATTGAGATTAATACAAAAGAGCTCAAACATAAAAACAAGTAAGCAGTATAGCAATGGAAGGGCCGCTATACAGCCCCGGCATAGATTATCATTGGTACACTGCTCGGGAAGAGCACCGACTGCTCATAGTTGAAGTTGCCATCCCAGACCCTGATATCGTGGTAGCCTCCCAGTGCATTGAAGCTGAAGCTGCCCCACCGGCAGATCCCAACATAGCTGCCATCCAGGTACACTGTAAAGGGGCTGCCCCCGGGATAATTTATGATCACCGGAATATTGCCCGATATGGACGCACCTCCTGTAGCCGTTATCGTCAGTACGGGTGTGTATAGATACAGCGATGAGTAGGGATAGCCTCCATTGAGGAAGCTATAGGCTTCTGCCAGCCATATTCGTTGCGGGTCTTCATTACTCAAGGGGCTGCTTCCTCTACTGTAAACTGGATCCTAGGAGGAGCCCTCATGGATTACCAGTGCAGGCTGCGATGTCCCATTGCTGCTTGGCAGCAGCTGCTGGGTGCCATTTAGCGATGGCATCAGGCTGCTATTAGATGCCAACATCTGGCTTGTGTTGAGCGCCATCATCTAGGGCCTGCCGTTAAACATCGCCATCATCTGCTGCTGAAGCTCAAGGGCAGAACCTGCGCATTCCTAGCCTCCTGCGACAGCACTATGTTAGCATCTTCACTGAAGCCGGAAAGCTTCAAAATGGCAAAGGATCTTACGCGGATCTCCCTAATCTCGGCGCCAGGGATGCCGAGCATCTCTAGGGATTTATGACCGTGTTCATCTGGGCGTACCCTTGCTCAGAGAGGAGCTTGCTCATGTTGATCCGCAGGGTGTAGAAGAGCTGAACGTTATTGAAAAACGCAGAGAGATTCAGAGGCGAGACAGAAAGGCTTGATCCCAATTGGCGCCTCACACTTGCGGAGAGAATGCTGCTGTTTGGGATGAACACCACGATGTAGTAACCTCTGCCTCCTGCTCTAGTATTGCCGAGGAGCTTAACATAGGATTCATTCGTCAGCTCTACCGATTGAGCGAGCTGGTCCTGGCTTCTCCAGGTGCACTCAAGCAGAGTCAGAGGTGTCCAGCTGCCATCAGCTCTGATGTAGATGGCGCCGCTGAGGATGTACACATCGGCGGCTGCGGCGATGGCGTTCTCTTCCTGGTCCATGGGCTGGGAGATAGATGCGATGACCATCTTCGCCGCCCTGCCCGTGAGGTTGAAGACACCGACGCCAAATGTCAAAGCCCTGACCTGGATGGAAGAGCCGTACCTGGTGAGACTGGACATCACTATATACTGGTCCTGGGCCAGGGTGAGGCGATAGGATTGAAGATTCTTTTCAGACTCCGCCAGCAGTGCTTTTAGGGGCGTCGCGTTCGTGCCATTACCAGGGGTTCCAAGCCGTAGACATACTTGGCGGATGCCGTGGAAAGTAGGAGCATTGCTAGAAATAGAAGATAATACGCTTCCATCTATTTATAGAAGTCATCCAGGGCAATATTGATTGCGGTTGATAGGGAGACCAAGCATTATGTATCGAATAAGCGAACAAAAATCACATCAGGGTCGCCAAGGAAGGCGTAAAAGTTAAATCGGCTGGTTCTATGGAAAAATCTCATTGAAGGATTGAAGGGATTAAAGAAAGCCACAATCCCTGCCCAGGAGCGTGTAGGGCCTCATGTTGGCCACCTTAACTCCTTTTTGTCCTACACTGGACTAACATAGGCGGGCCTTTTATTTATAAGGTCCCCAGGCAGGGCGAAAGTGTTTCTTGGGCTAAATCTTTTCAGGCTTCTCCAGAAGCTTGGTCTTCTTCATGAGTTCCCCAGATCTGGCATGAGGCTTTCTGGAGATGGTATCACCGGCCTTCTCAAGCTCCCTGGCCTCATCAGCCAGGCGTGCGGCAGCCCTCATGACCTCGTGGCCGGCAGCTGCAGCGAAGGCTATGGACTCAAGCTCCTTGAGCCTGAAGCAGGCCTGAGCATCGATGGTGGCCACGGTCTGGGCCATGTAGAGGGCACCCACGGCCTTGGCCCTGGCATAGGAGTTGGAGAACTCCATCCTCTCGGCGCACTTCTCGGGGGTGGCAAGGATGGTGGGCAGCTTGGGATTGCCTGCGGCTACCGCTCCCATGGCCTTGTCTATCTCCTCCTGGACCAGCCGTACGGCTCCGCAAGCAGCCAGAACCTTCAGAGCGTCGGAGTTGAAGAGGGACATCTCGGCCGGGTCCAGGAACTCGCGCTTGGCTCCGATGAGGGGATCTACTGGCAGTATGATGTAGCCGAAGCCCTCGGCAGCCATGGCATCCCTAGCATCCTTCTTGGTCGGACCGTCGGAGATCACCAGGGTTGGAAGTCCTTTGAAGAGCCCTCTAGCAGCGGTCTGGCCGGGAGTGGCAGCGTTGGGGCCGATAATGACCACCATCTGTGGCCCCCAGGCCTTCAACTCCGCTGAGGCCTCGGCCTCCTTCTGAGTCATCTTAGGGCCGGAGCTCAAAACCCTCATCTCCAGGTCGGTCCGCTCTGCTATCTCATCCAGGGCAAGGTCAACCACCAGGGAAGAGGCAATGTTTCCCATCTTGACAAAGCCGATCTTGAACATGCTTTGAGAGGGGCTAAGGGAGCATAAAAGGGTTCCGATTTTAGGGCTGGCTAGATGGACGATAGGCGGATCCCCTACATACTCCTGCTTACTCCTGACTGATGCAGCACCTATCGCGAGAGATGATCGAGGAAGGTCGAGGAGAAAGCCCTGGATAAAGCCAAATATTTTTGCGCCCATATAAGGACTGAAGGACGTTGATGTGCTCTGGATCCCTGTCTTATACCTTCGAATGTAAATTCCCTATTTATATTAATTGCACATCTCTCCCCTAAATTAGATATAAGTTCCTAAAAAGTATTTACCTACGGTTGGGATTAGGATGCCATTACCACAAATTATTTAAATTTACTGGGAAAGCGATGAAGTAGACTTAAGCGAAAGATATCTTCCTGGCGGATCTAGGCCAGGCTTCTTCCAGTAGGATAGCCCTGGAAAAGCCCCAGCCTGAGGTGATGTCGGGAGCGTTTACTTTGAGGTATACGGATATGGTAGACAAAAAATCGCTTCTCACTAACCTTCCCCAAGTTATAGTGGCCATCGGCGCCCTGATAACCGCGATAGTCGGGCTTGGAAACTTCTTGTCCACCCCTGCGCCATCCATCACGGGCTTCGATGCCAACCCGAGCATAATCAGCTACGGCGATAATACCACCCTCAAGTGGGCCGTCACAGGAGAAGTCACCAGCGTCACCATAGAGCCGGGAATAGGGATCGTTGCCCTTTCGGGCAGCAGGATGATCACCCCCATTAATACCACCACCTACGTCCTGACAGCGAGAAACAAAGGCGAGGTGAAGACTGCATCAGTGGAGGTCGTAGTCAAGGAAGCAGAGGAACATCCAGCTGGCAGTACAACGATAGCTCCAGTTAGTAGCACAGACTCGATATCGTTCAAGGACCTAGCGTCCTCTCCGGCCGATGCGGAAGAGACCTCGATAGCAGAGGAAGTGCATGTAAAGAAGGCACCTGTAGAGAAACCAGTTCCCAAGGCTGTTCAAGATACCTCCAAGGTAACGGGCGATGAGCCGGTCTCTTCATCTTCTGAGCCCACCCAGATGGCATCGCCTTTGGGGGATGAGCCGGCTAAGGTTACCTCGACCAAGAAAACCGCTGAAGCCTCCGCGCTAGCCTCGCCTTCAACCGGTGATGAGCCAGCCGTGGCCAAAGAGAGCAAACCCTCCCTGGGAGATGAGCCGGTCAATGCGCAGGTCTCTGGGACAGCATTGGAAGCCAAGGAAAGGAAGAACACCGGCGATGAGCCGTCGGTTGTGACCAATACCACGGCCGCAGCTGCACCTTCTTCTGTAACCGAGGGCAGCGCAAAAAGCCAGGAACCTCCCAAGAGCACTGGGGACATAGCCTGACCTTAGGAGAGATACCTAGAAGAGATCGATCTTGTAGAGATCGAGGACAGCAAAGGGATAAGGAATAAGATGGGGCAATAGCAGGTCCCATTAAATCCGATAATAAGGGGATAGATGAAGGATAGCAAGGCTGCCAGGCTCCAGGGAATAGGACTGGGCCCTCTTCTCGGTTTTGGGTAAATTTACCCAAAAAAAGGTTCGGGGTTTATTTTCAGGACTTGGCCTTCTGGGCCTTGAGCTCTATCCAGTAGATGGCGTACCAGGTGGCGGTAATCTTGGGCAGGTGCATCATGCTCAGGGTCAGATTGTTGGTACCTGCCCTGGTGTACTTGGCCGGCACCTCGTAGAGGAAGGTCTTATTGCCGTAATACTGCGGCCCTGAGTAAGGGTCCCAGATGCCCACTGGGGCGCCATTCATGTAGACCTTGATGTCGTCGTTCCTGTTATTCTCGTCCTTCCAGGCCCAGCAGTTCATCCTGGCCATGACATCGGAGGGCTCGGCAAGGTCGAAGTTGATGCTGACGCCGTGGACCTGACCATCGTATCCGGGACTGAGGAGCCTCTCTGGGAACAGCTCCGGCGGCGCTCCTACGGTATAGGAGGGGGTGGAAGAGCCGTTGTAGGCAGTGGACAAGACCGATCCCAGGACCGGGTCATCCATGCCGACTATGGCCTTGCCCTCGTTATTGCTCAGGGTGATGGTGGAGAAGCTGTAGAAGAGGCTGGCATTAGCAGGCAGGTGGACCATGGATAAGAGCAGCTTATTCATACCAGGCCTGGTGAACCTGGAAGGGATCTCATAGATGAATCCCCTGTCATCGGTGGATTCCTTGCCATCGTAGGGATTCCATATGCTTACCAGCTCATCGTTGACGTAGACCTTCATGTCATCGGTCCTGTTGCCCTCGTCCGTGTAGTCCAGCCGCCCTCCGAGCTTGATGCTCAGGTCTGAGATCTCTGGGAGCTGGAAGACCAGATTGACCCCGTGCACCAGCTCCTCGCTACTAGGGCTGTATATGCCCTTGGGAAGCAGATCTCCCGAGCCCAGGATGACCGTCGGAGTGGGCGTGCCGTAATCAGCAATCTCCCTGGAGCCGCAGTGAGGGCCGTCCTGGCCTATCATCATGGTAATGGTGTCATTGGCACTGCCCTGAAGGGTCTGGTTCTGGGAAAGGGATAGGGCGGGGATCGCCCCCAGGATAAGGATTGTAAGAATGGCGGTAAGCGTGGTGGATCTCATATCTTCTCCCTGCTGCCAGAGATCTCCCTCTCCGGGGACTAAAAGGTTTTCTCCGACCGAAGATCCCGGTCCGCGGATGGAGCCTTGAGGTAAGCCTTGAGGATGCCTTTATCGGCGTCCACTACCACCCTCGTGCCCACCTCTACATCCAAAAGGCTTGAAGGCACCCTGTCCACCAGGGGTATGCCGCTTATGATGGCCCCCACCGCCACTATGGGCTCTGACTTAAGGTTGACCATGGCCACCGGAGCCACTCCTCTCTTCTTAAGCTGGTATATGACATAAGAGCCGACGGTAGATCCCTTGCCACCTGGAAAGATGAGGACCTTTCCCGCGACGCACCGGCCGTATAGCTCATGCTTGGGATCGATCACCTTTCCAGTCCCAGGGTCCACGGTTCCCAGGAAGGATATGGGCTCCAGGGTCACCAAGGCATCTCCCTGGGCATTACCTCCTGACACCTTATGGCATGCTATTTCTATAATATTTATAATATCCACATCATCCCCGGGCTTAGTCCCTGGTAGCGACATCGATGCATTCCTCCTCAGTGCCAAAGCCTACCTTGACCCTGCACAGGCCCGGAAGGTAAGCCAGGGCTTTACCAGAACTTACAGCTACCTTTGCCCTTACATCGGTGGCAGGCGAGACAACCATGCAGGTATCACAGATAACCTTGGCGCCGCTTCTTTCTATCGCATCCACGAGATCTGGGAAGGCCTGGGCGGTCTTTCTGGCGGTGCAGACCCAAAGCTCCTTCTTGACCGTTCTTCCCGAGAGGAGCCTGGCTATCCTTTGGAGCTCCTGCCCCGAGCAATGAGGGCATCCCATGGCGACCATCTCGGCATCCTCCAGAGGATGATCCTGGTAGACTTGGTCAATCTCCTCCCTTCCCAGGCCGATCTTCTCTGCTGCTTTTCCGTTTACCTCATACGTGGGAGGCGCTGGGGTGACGCCATCTACGTAGTAAATGGCCACCGAGCCGCTGGCGGCCATGGCCGCTCCTAGGGCTTTGAGATCGTCTTTGGAGGGATAGGATTTCAGGTGGAAGAGGGGGATCCCATCCCCAACCATCCTGCCCACGACGAAGCCAAGGGCACCGTAGTCGGAGCCTTTGAGGTCAAAGTTCAAGGTTACCCTGTGGGTGGGCACTCTGTTATCATCTAGATGGTAGCCGAAGGCTGGAGTCTTGCCTATTAGGGCCGCAGCCAGGGCCGAAGGCCCTCCTTCCCTGTTGGTTTTAGCCCCAAGGACCGAGTTGGCGAAGGATACCGCCGAGGACTCGCTCCATGCAAGGTGGTCTCCGGGGCCTGCTATATTGGAGTAAAGCTCGTAAGGGGTGCAGGTGCAGTCGATCGTAATGCCCAGACGACAGTAGGCCTCCACGATCTCCCTTTGCTTGGAGGCGAACTTCTCATCTATGCTCATCTCCTGCCAACGACACAGGTCCATGCCTGTGGGGTTGAGGATGCTCGGGACCACGGCCCGCCCCTGGAGGTCGGAGATCCACTCCAAGCCGGCGTCGCCTATGTTCTTGTAGGAGACCCCCGCCACCTGGACGCTCCTGACTGGGATCAGCTCCTCTGCACCATAAATATCTCCCAGGGCTACCAGGATCTCCATCATCCTTCTGAGAGTCTCTCCGCGCTCTCCCTGGTAGATGCTCTCCTCCTCTTGGGAAAGGTACATGAGGGTAGCTTTCAGGGGATGGTATAAAATCTGTTCTGCGTGGCTAATCCAAGCATTATCTAAAACGGGCTGATGTAGACTAGTTTTACAGGATAATACGGGTTATCTACCAGAACTTGTGCCTTTACTAAGTCTTAACTCGGCCTATGAATATTCGTTATGATCAGAGCTAACGTCTTGACAGTATTCTGAGCGGTTTGGGCAGGACTAAATCAACCGGTATATTTGAGATTCATGAGAATGCCCCCACCAAATGTGGATTAGAACAGCCCACGCGGTCGGCGCACGCGGTCCCCAAACGCGCAGGCACCCCAAAAGATGGCCATAGTCAGTGCAGACATCATCTTGTTCAGATCGACCTGTTCAGCGACCCTGCGAAATCCATTGAATCGGGCTCATCTAGCCACACACTTACGTAGCTTACGTAGCTATCGAACGTGTCATCATCTATTCCAGCTAGAAAGTATAAATCACCGCACCAATCCTAATAAGAAGATTTTTATAACAAACGTTTCATCACTTTACTTTCTGCAGAAACAACTCTACCTCTGCGGGGATGTGACTAAGCTTGTAAACGTGAGGCAACGGCGCAAAATGTCTTTTATCTAGAATTTTAAACCCGTTATTTTCAATCATCCCCACAAGCTCCCTTTCCTTAGGAATCGATACGTGGGATTTATCTTTATCAAGAAAGCCGAATAATCGCCTCGGCCAGGCATCAATGGGTAATGAGAGGATAAGGTATCCACTCTCTTTTACAGCTGAGCAGATTTTCTCCAGATTACCATCCAGGTTTCTGGTGTGCTCAAGGACATCCAGGGCCGTCACCGTATCGAAATGACTTTTAGGGTAAGGAAAGGCGTTATCCAGGTCTACAACCTCAAGCCCGGCCTTAGGCACGTTTTTTCTAGCTCGCTCAATAGCATATGAAGATATGTCGCATCCATAAGTCTCATCGAAGAATGGAGATACTTCTCGAATAAGAAACCCAAAGGCGCAACCGATATCAATATATCTCCCGCCCTTATGATGTCCTTCTATGAACTGTAGCACGTCCCTGAAGTACAGTTGAGGGTTGATCTCATCATAAGACGCATAGTTCGACTTTTTGTTCCCGAAAAAGTAGTCTTTATCGAAGAATTCATCCATGTTTTAATTCATCCATAATCCTTGAGTCATTATGCTCGTCTGATTTTAGCATACTACAGACGTTCTTTATTTTCTTGATTACGTTAAATATAGGTTATGCTTATGATATCCTCTACTTAAACAGGTCTCTTTAAACCAATCTATTGACCGGATGTTCCTCACAAGGCCAAATACCTAGATCCCTGACCGCCTCAGCCACCATGATATCCGCCATGGCCGCCGTCGGAAAGGTGAACCCTGCGTTCTCAATGGGCCCGTAAAGCAGAAAATCGCCGGAGGCGAGCAGCTGCATGGCCGAGGCCGCTGCATCACAGCTCTTCTTTACATGAGGGCCTTTGCGTTTAAGCCACGGCCATGCACTCACTGCATTATGGATTCCCGATCCCACGGGAAGGCCGAGCCTTGCCTTGGCCACCACAGAAAACCTCAGGGCAGATCCTGCACCGCTTCCCAGGGGGGCTACGCCCGGATCCACTAGCAGATTGGTCATCCCAAGCTCCCTGGCTAGGGGCACTAGTCCGTGATCTCTGACCGACCCTCCAGTCTCCAGGATGGCCATATGACCATCGATGCTCATATCAGAGGGATTGTAGGCCAGAAGGATGGCGGAGTCGATCTCAGACTCCTTTATGGATTGGACTTCGGCCTCGGAGGTGGCAAGGCTCAGGCTGTTGTAGATAGCCTTGTCCGCATATCCAATTTCGGTGACCAGGTTTGCCATGCAAGCCCTAACTGCGAAATCAGCCGAGTCAAGGATGACGGGGCCGGGCCAGATCTCCTCTGCAAAGCTCAGGTAGCGCTCGAAAGCCATGGAGGTCCTAGCGTAGATGTGAAGGACGGCGGGATTTCCGGTCTCTTCAGATAGCTCAGCCTGCCCGATCACCAGGGACTCAGCAGCCTTTCTATTGAAGATACCTTTCTCCTCATCTTCAACGATCTTGTGACCCTGGTAGAATATGGTCCCAGCGAGGACGGTGGGGTATTCGCCGGGCTGGCCACCAAACTTTACCCCAGCGATATTGGCAACCGATTGCTCCTTCTGAAACCTGAACACCTTATATCACCGTCACCAACTAAACCTTTATGCATAGCACTCATATCGCCACAACCAGCCAGGCCTGGGCATCCAGGGCCATGCCCGATCCCAGGGAGACATCAATTCCTTCAGGCGCTATTATTCTAGGCATGGATCTCTTCTGCGATAGGAGGTAAGGCCCTTCGCTATAAGGCTCACCTTTAAACCTCAGGTCTTCTATCAAGGCATCTATCTGGCCGGCATCCTCCAGGCCCCTTTTATCTACGATCTCCACCTGTTGGCGGAACCTTTCTAAAGCATCCATGGGCAAATTCTCAATGAAGGGTATGGCTCCCTTAGCCCCGATAATTCTCCTGGACTCATCCACGCCGTTTTTATGGAGGGCGATGATGGCATCCCCCGGAAGGTGGCCCTTGGATTCAGCGCCACAAACTACAAGATAGCGTATGTTGGGGTTGGAGATGATGTTGGCCACCACCTTCTCCACGCCCAGATTCTCGGTTCTACAGGGGCCGTAGATGCCAGCGCAGGGAAGCTTCATGCTGCTGGCCAGGGTGACGACCGCCACTCTACCTTGAGGATCCGTCACCGAGTAATCGCCCCTCAGGGGCGGCCAGCCAGGTCCTTGGGTCATCTTAAACTTGAAGTTAATTTATGCAAGCTTTAGCCTTTTCCATCCTCGGTCGGAGTTCCGTTAAAATTGAAATAGGACCATGGCCTCAGGAGGCACAGCAAGCCTTATGAACCAGCGTCAACCTCAAGATGCTTCAAGGCGGAGCACTCTAAGATCAATGGTGGCATCTGATGACATCTTACAAAGACAGGATTCTCCAGGTAATAGATGACTCCAAGGTAGGCCTGACCACGGTGGACGTGGCCAAGCGCGCCGGGGTGAGCAAGACCACTGTTATAAAGTACCTATCTGTGCTCAGGTCCGAGGGCAGCGTCGAGTTCGTGGAGGTGGGTCCCTCCAAGCTCTGGATGGTCAGTGTAGACAAAGATGGCGCGAAGCCTGAGGGTACCAAAGAGATGGGGAGAAAGCCAGAGGTGCGAAGCCTAGAGGAGGGCCTCCTACCCCTCCTGGATGCGGAGGTATGCGGCAAGGCCTCGGGGGATGAGACCATATCCTTCTCCTTCAAGGTCAGCCTCGATCAGATCAGCGATCTTATAAAGAGGTCTAAGAAGTGTGCTGAGTAAGGCGCTATTCTTAAATTAAAATTTAATGAAGCAATGCAAGCGGTGAAGAGATGCGCATACCTTCTGAGATAAGGAAGTTCTTCGAGATCGAAGAGGGCCAGACCCTACTCATTAAGGGCCTGCCGGGGACGGGAAAGACCACCCTGGCCCTGGAGATCATGAATGCCCTTTGCGAGAGGAAGAACGGCATGTACATATCCACCAGGGTGGACCCAACGCGCCTGTATGCCGTCAACCCCTGGGTAAAAGAAGTCCTGCCTCCCAAAAACGTGGTCAATGCCACCCGCGCCAAGCTTTTGAGAAGCCTCCAAGGCAGGGAAATCTCCAACTATGATGCCGTCTTAGACTTCTTCAAGGTCTTCTTTGATGAAGCTGAAGAAATTGACAATCCCATGATCGTGGTGGACAGCTGGGACGCCATCCTCAACTACACGGCCAAGATCATGGGGGAGGCCCAGCACGGCTTTGAACAAAATATGTGCGAGTTCGCGAGGGACCTGGGGATACACCTCATCTTCGTAAGCGAGTTCTCGGGTATCGTGCCGCTGGATTACATCGTGGACGGCGTGGTGACCATGGAGAACCTCAGGCTCCGGAGCACGGGCCTAGACAACTCCAGCTGCATGAGGACCAGATACGTCCGTCAGATTCGCCTGGAAAAGCTCCGGGGCGTGGAGATCAGGCAGAAGACCTACATCGCCACCCTCCACGGGGGAAGGTTCAGATACTTCGAGCCCTACAGGGAGCATACCGATGCCAGGATAGGCGGCGACGTGGTGAGGATCCCCGATCCATCCGATGGGAGAATCTCTTCGGGCATCCCAGACCTGGACTCCTTGATAGGCGGCTTTAAGTACGGATCCTGCAACGTCCTAGAGATAGATTACGGCGTTGGTAAGAGGTATTACCAGATGCTCACGGCTCTCGCCTCCAATGCCCTCAAGAACGGCAGGGGGGTCTTCATACTTCCAAGCATCGGATACCAGCTTAGCTCCAGGGATATCTTCGTTCCCACCAACGTCGTCGTCTCCCAGCCCAATGAAGATGAGGACCTAGATGAATGGGGCGACGAGATCCTGGGCAAGTGGGACGACCTTCGAGAAAGAACTGGAAAGCCCATACTGAACATCATAGGCATGGACGCCATGGAGTTCGCCTTCGGATACAAGGCAGTCCTCAACATGACCAACCGCATGATACGCAGGTGGAAGGAGACCAACGATGTCAACGTCATGGTGGTAAAATCCGGCCAGGAGAGCATCAACATGGCAGTCCATACCGCCGATACTTACCTGTTAGTCAACGAGCTGAATGGCGGGCTTTGCATTTATGGGGTAATTCCAATGACTGAACCCCACAATATGCTCCTAGAGGAGAGGAACAGCATAAGCCTGACGCCTATCGTCTGAGCTTATTCAATTTGATGCAACAGGATATGCTGGCCATGAGGGTGACCTGTAGGCTTGGATGGGCACTACCGAACCCGGCGAGCATGATCGAGCCCTTCGAAGACAAGCGGTACCCGTTCTCGGTCCTGGCGCCATGACGTTTATAGAAAACTGAGGTAGTATGACGTCTGTACCTAAATCGTTCGTGGTCACCATCGAGTACCTAGATGCAGCGCTAGCTACTGATCCTAGGCCAAGTGCAACTTCGTTTATGGCGTTGTCGATCTCGACAAAGACCTGGTACCTGAAGCGGGCTACGCAAAATGTCTGTGCCATCCCCCGGCTGGACTGGCCCTTTGGCGGCCCGCCCATCCCAGACGAATTTCGCCGAGCTGCGGTCGAAGAAGCCTTGGCTCTGCACGAAGACTACTCTACCGCCGGCCCCGGGGGACTGGACAGAAAAAAACTGCAAGAGCATGGAGTCACGAGTTTCACATTGGGACCGTTGTCCGAGACGTACATGTCGAAATCGACTCAGACTAGCTGGTCGGGGTCGGCCGGTGCCTGCGGCCTCCATTCCAAAGACGCCTATGGATCAATTCGTATGTACATTGCCGGGTCCGTGCGGACAGTCCACTGACACACTTTTCCCTGGCTGCAAGAGTACCATGATAACGGACTATCTGCTTCCTGGCGCCACCAGGGTCACGAAATCACCATCGTTGGCCTACGAGGGCATGTCGAAGTCGTGTATAGTGCTGACTGGTATGGCTCCGAGTCGGCCGTTTAGGCTTAGAATTTCAGTTTCGCCTGTCGGCACCCACACCACCCTGGCTGGGATGGTTACAGTTGGCCCTGAGACCAAGACCCTCGGTCCAAACCAGGTCGCCCAGGCCACTATCGATCTGATATCGCCTCCCCCCATATCGACCCTTGGTCTGGACCGCCATCTGGTTATCTGTTTAATACTGTTTGATTTAAGATTGATTCTCACTGGGCCCATCTTAAAATGATACCTGGCATACTACAGCATATCTCTGTTGCTACTTTGCCCGTTGCTGCTGAGATCCCACTGTACACTTCTTCAAGATAGAGGAGAGATCGCCCTCGCTGATGACGCGCTTAAGTTCTTCGGCCTCAGCCAGGCGTTCGCTCAGGCGATCTATCTCGGCCTGTAAGGCGCGGTTCTCATCCAGCAGCACCGATACGACGTGGGCTCCTCATACTCCGTCCACTTAGGTCTCATGTCCACCGTGCCCCACCGCACCAGGTAGGCTATCAGATCCGCTACCTAAGCGTCTCGAACACATCGGCATTCTAAGCACTGCCCCTCACAAGTCTTCAGAAGATACCTCGGCGGTCGGCAGGTCCAGCCCCATTAAAACGCATTCTGCATCTGACAAACCACCCACAATTCTCCCATTCGGCAGAGAACCTATCACCAGGGTGAAGATAGCCAGGATCTGATCTTCCCTGGCCCTCTGGGGGCTTTTCCTCAAATCTACTACCTCTATGCATCACCCGCCGTTCAACTTCTCTTTGCGGATCTCCCTCAGATTCGTCAGGTCTAAGCTGCCTTTCACGGTGGATCCTACTGTGTACAGCCGCCGGATATAAACTTCAGTGCCCTTCCAGCCAGCCTTTGCCTGAGCTGGTTT
>DAXJ01000085.1:0-5047 GCA_002506335.1 Methanosaeta sp. UBA114 | reverse complement strand
TTTGCCTGAGCTGGTTTAGCACTTGCACCAGCTCAGCACGGCCGTCAGAAGGCTGCTCTGCTCCAGATGCATACGACGATGATCCACCGGGGGATGATCGTACCATGACATCCCTACGCATTCCAGGATAGGACGGGCAACGGCGAGCTAATCGAAATATAGCCCTATGACGCTACTACAATCACTGGCCTGAATAGTGAAATAATGCCAAGCTAAAGTGAACTGCCAACAGCGCACTTTCATGGCAGATATGTGGCAACTCTGGCCTCGAGGCTAGCTAAAAAGTGAAACTTTATCCATCACTCTGCCCCGATCGCTTTAGGGATAGGAGATTTTGGCTTGGCAACCGGGGTTTAAGCGATTCCGGGACATCATCGCTATTCTAGCGAGGCTGGCGAGCTTATAATAGCTTAAGATCCTTGGATACAGCCATGGACCCCTCCAGAAGCCCATCTCTAAATCAGCTCTTCGCCTCATTTCTAAGGCTTGGGATCACCTCCTTCGGAGGGCCTGCCATGACCGCCTACATCCGCAGGGTGGCAGTGGAGGACAAAGGGTGGCTGGACGATAATACATTCAATCAAGGGGTTGCCCTCTGCCAGGCCGTTCCCGGAGCCACGGCCATGCAGATGGCAACCTACGTGGGATTGAGGGCAAGGGGTGTACCGGGCGCCGCCGTGACCTACATCGGCTTTGGCCTTCCCGCCTTCCTGATAATGATGCTCTTATCCGACATATATATAAGGATCCATACCCTGCCCCTGGCCGTCGCCCTCTTCAGCGGATTTTCGGCCATAGTCGTGGCCATAATTGCCAATGCTGCGGTCACCTTTGGCAGGAGCTACCTCAAGCTCCGGAGGGACATGGCCATAGCCGCCCTAGCTGCGGCCATGTACGCCCTCAACATCAACCCTCTCCTGGTGGTTATTCTGGCCATACTGGCGGGCCTTGTAGTCTACAGTGATAGGCCCTTCGCGTTCAGGCCAATACCCTCGGCAAAGGCGCCAAGAACGATAAAGCCGTTTATCCTCATATCGGCTGCCGCAGCCCTAGGCTTTGCTATCCTCTTCTTCATCAGACGTGACCTATTTTACATGGGTACTCTGATGCTCGGGATAGACCTCTTCGCCTTTGGGGGAGGCTTCGCATCCATCCCACTCATGCTGCATGAGTTCGTTGAGGTCAGGTCCTGGATAGACGGCCCGACCTTCATGAACGGGATGGCCCTTGGGCAAATAACTCCAGGGCCCATAGTCATCACCGCCACCTTCGTGGGCTACATGATGTACGGACCTGTGGGTGGATTGGTGGCAACTCTAAGTGTCTTTCTCCCCTCATTCCTAATAGTGATAGGGGCCGTTCCTTACTACGATAGATTTAGCTGCTCTCCCATGTTTTCCAGAGCTGTCAACGGAGCCCTCTGCTCTTTCGTCGGCCTCCTGGCCTCGGCTGCCTACCACTTCGCCTTAAACGTTCCCTGTGATGCCTTCCACCTGGCCACGGCAGGAGCCGTCTTCATAGCTCTGATTAACAAGGTGGAGATTCAGTGGGTGGTTCTGTTGGGAGCGATCATCTCCCTCATCCTACTGTGGTGAATACTGGATATCGTAAATAAACACCAGTAGCTTCATATAAGCCATAAAGACCAGGCATGCATAGCGTGGGCAGCAGAGAGCCGAAAGAGATCGAAAGAGCAAAATTAAATCCTAAAGAAAGGGGTGAACCTATAGAGTAACATGCTATAGGTCCTTGTTATAAGAGGCTTAGACGATAGCTTGATCTCACCTTTACTCCTGGTTGGTGACGATCTTCATGTTGTTCACGCCAGCGGCATTGCCGTAGGCGAAGGCAGCCCTGTTGCCGACTCTTATCTTCTCCAGATTGATCAAGGGGTTACACTGCTCGCATGGAGCCGTGGAATTAAGGGCACTGAAGCAGCAGGTCCTGTTGCCGGCCATCTGGTTCTTCTCTATCTCAAGGTTGTTCTGGGCTATGGCCTGGGGACCGAAGATACCGTGATCCCAGTAGTTTCCGAAGGAGACGGCTTTATCGTTTCCAACTATCACAGAGTCGTAGTTGGTGGAGTTGGTTATGAGGAAGCTGCATGCTCTGGACTCATTCTCGGAGATTCCTCCGCCCAGGGTGTCAACGCTGGAGCCTGTCATGCTGTATCCATTTATGCCCACTGCCGGAACCGTTATGCAGGCCATAGCCAGCAATACTATAATTCCTATATCCCTAATAATCTCACCTCATCCATCTTTTCCTAATCTCACTGTTTTTAGTCTCGACATCTAACTTTAGAAAGTAGTTAATTACATACTACTTAAATTTTTCTGTCTTAGAATATTTTAGAAATGATTTATTAAAAGCAGGTCCCAAAAAGCGTCTCCCTCTAAGGGATGTTGGGGCACAAAATCCCTAAAGGGGAGGGTGATGATCCCTGAATTTAATCCTTAAAATCATATTAGATCTTTTAGCCCCGTCTCCTATTCGCCGGCCCTACCCAAAGCTTCTACCTTATCCTGGGCAGCCTCCGCTTCATCATCTATGTAGAGTATCTTTAAGACAGTTACCATTCCCATCCAGGCCGTTATGCTCTCTGGGTCATGGGCAGTTGCTGCGTCGAGGGATTGGAGAGCCTCCTCGTACCATCCCATGTTGGGAAGTAAATAGCCTTTATTGGTCCAGGCCAGGACGAACTTGGGATCTATCTCCAGTGCTTTATCATAGCATCGGACGGCTTCACCGTGCTTTCCCATCAGCTTATCCAGGACTATTCCTTTGTTGTTCCAGGCCAGGCTTATTTGAGGATCGATCTTTGTGGCTCTGCCGAGACATTCCAGCGCCTCATTGAAGCTGGCCAGCGTAAAGGGCACCGCCTTTATCGCACCAGGCTAGGGCATATTGCGGATTCTCCTGAATAGCTTTATCGAAGTAGAATACTGCCCCTGAATAGTTGCCTTGGACAAGCACGATGTTTCCCTCTACAGCCCAATCTTTGCCTGGTGGTTCTCCGGTGGATAGACCGGCGATCATATAGGCCAAAACAATAGCTTTAACTAGAATCTCTGACCCAACTAGCGCTCTTCCTATACTGGGTCTAATTTATCAACTCTGTCATAAATATTTATTGTGTCTGTAGCTCAGCGGCTAGAGATAAAAGGTTCTAGAGACCTCGAAGGTAGATCCTCTTTAATAAAAACTTACAAAAATTTTAATAAAAGACCATAGAGGGCTCTATTAAAGATAAAAAAGCCCTTAGGCCCGCTCCTTTATAATAGGCCTGGCCGCCCGCTCGCGCTCCAGGTCCCTGCGGCACATGGGGCAGATCTCCACCCAGGACTGTCCCGCAGAATCCACCCTCAAGTTCTGGGGCACCGAGGACCTTATCCTTTCCAGCATCTCCTCAGTAGCAAAAGGCTCGCCGCAGACGGTGCACTTGACCAGATCGAAGGCGATCTCCACATCTTCGCCCTGCGCCGCCAGGATTAGGGCCTTGCATGGGCAGGACTCGACGCATATATCGCAGAACTCGCTGCACTTCTTGTAGCGGATGGTTCTCTTATCCCTAAGGTCTTCCCTGGTGATGTTCTTGCTGGGGCAAACGTTGGAGCAAGAACAGCAGCCTATACACTTGGTGGTGTCCAGGGAGATCATCTCTTAACCCCCTGGGCCAAGGCTACCGTCGCAGCAGCTCTGGTTCTGGCCCTCTTGGAAGCAGCATCCGGATCCAGGGATAGGGCCTGGGCAGGACAGGTTACCACACACATGGGGATCTCCAAGCCTTTACACAGGTCGCACTTGTGGGCCCATTTGTCCGTCAAGACCACGCCAAAGGGGCAGGCTAAAGCACAGAGGCCGCAGCCGGTGCACTTGTGTATATCGAAGGCCGTGCGCTCGCCATCCTTGGAGAGCGCTTGGGAAAAGCAGGCCATGGTGCAGGTGGCCTCCTCACAGTGGTGGCAGGTGACGGGTACCGACGCCCTGCTATCAATGACCTTGACCTCCATGTAGCTTCTTCCGCTGTGGACACGCTTGCAGGCCACCTCGCAGGACCTGCAACCTATGCACCTTGAGACATCTACGTAAACAGGCATCTATTCCCTCCGGGAGACTTTGCAGGCAGCAACCTTGAACTCTGGAATCCTCGCCTCGGCATCCCTGGCGTCGGTGGTGACGACATTGGTGCCCTGGAAATGGAAGGGCATGAAGACGACGCCCCTCTTGACTCTATCGGTCACACGGGCAAGAGCCGTGGTCTCGCCGCGGGCCGAGGAGACCTCCACCATCTCACCATTCTTTATGCCCAGAGTGCCGGTATCTATGGGGTTTATCTCTATAAATAGGTCGGGCTCGCGCTCGGCCGGGGACGGACTGCGTCGGGTCATGGAGCCGGCGTTGTGGTGTATGGCCACTCTTCCAGTGGTGAGGACCAGTGGGCACTCATTGTCCGGACTTTCCGAGGCCGGCTTATACTGGACAGGCACCATGAGAGCCCTTCCTTCAGGGGATAGCGCAACCTCTCAGTGTGATCGATGATCTCACGAGCAGCATTACCTTTGGGACATAGAGCGCCCTGGCCGGTGGGATGCTCCAGCATATACTCTATGCCCGTAGCCTTGCCTTTTTCCACGACCAGATAAAACCCGCAGCCTGCTGCACAGTACTGGCGGATGGTTGGGACAAGCGATCTCGGCAGCTCTATCCCTGTAGCGGTATACCATTTCCCCATCCACATTTAAAGCTGTATTCCTTGCGTCGCGGGCCTCCTCTAGAAAGGGAATTGAAATGAGAACTAGAATTAGAATAAAAAGGGTAGATAGTGAACTATCCTACCCTGAAAGGTAGGGCTTCCCACATCATAGCCAAAACTTGCATCACGGATATGTGGTGTAGAGGTTTTGGCTCTATGGGCGCAACGGGCTGTTCCAGCCCTACAAAGAGAATGTTCATGGCTGCGTTGTAGTCACGATCCGAGGAGAAACCGCAATAGGGGCACTCATGGACCCTATCCGATAGCTCTTTCTTAACAACGCTACCGCAG
>DAXJ01000053.1 GCA_002506335.1 Methanosaeta sp. UBA114 | reverse complement strand
ATGGCCGCGTGGCAGGCCATGCCGCCCTCATCGGTCACTATAGCGCCGGCACGCTTCATTCCGGGAACCATGTCAGGCATAGTCATCTTGGTGACCATGATATCGCCCGGCTTTACCTTATCTAGGTCCTTGGAGCTAGCGATGATCCTGACGACTCCTGAGGCCATTCCAGGGGCCGCTCCTAGACCCTTGATCAGAACCTCACCGGACCCATTTGCCTTCTCAGAGGGCTTTGCACCTGCCTTGATGGTGGTGATGGGCCTGGACTGGAGGATGTAGATCTTTCCGCCTTCCACTCCCCACTCTATATCCTGAGGGATGCCATAGTGCTTTTCCAGGGTCTCGGCGTACCCGGCAAGCTTCACCATCTCGTCCTCGGTCAGAACCTGGGCATCTTTCTTAGCGGCTGGCACCGGGATGGTCACTGTCTTTAGGGTCTTGGGATCCTTGATGATCATGATGTCCTTGGTGGCTATGTACTTGGAGAGGACCTTCTTGGAAGCCCTGTCCACTACGTAGTTGTCCGGAGAGACACTTCCGCTAACCACTGACTCCCCCAGGCCCCATGCTCCCTCGATGATCACCTGGGGCTCGCCGGTGCTGGGCTGGGAGCTGAACATGACCCCCGACGTCTCAGAGTCAACCATCTTCTGGACTATGGCTGAGAGGTTCACCTTCTCATGCTCGAAGCCCTGCTCTACACGGTAGAAGATGGCCCTGGCACCGTAAAGGGATGCCCAGCATTTTCTCACCGAATCAAAGACTGCCTGGGCTCCGCGAACATTAAGGTATGTCTCCTGCTGGCCAGCAAAGCTGGCGTCGGGCAGATCCTCGGCCGTGGCGCTGGACCTGACGGCCACGAAGACATCCTTCCCCTCCTTCTTGATCATGTCCTCGTAAGCGGACTTTATGGCGGCCTCTATGTCCGCGGGCACCCTGGCATCCATAATGAGCTTCTTGGCGGCCTTCTCGGCCTTAAGGAGCTGGGACTGGTCATTGATGTCAACCTTGAGGGCATCGAAGAGCTTCTGAGAAATACCTGATCTATCGATGAAGTCCCTGAAGGCCTGAGCGGTAACCGCGAAGCCTCCAGGAACAGGTATTCCTGCATTTATCATCTCCCCAAGGCTGGCGCCCTTTCCACCGACCATGGCTAGATCATTCTTACCTACCTCGTTCAGTGATACGACGGCTTTAGCGAGTGCTTGCATAGGAATCTCCACCTGGCGATCAGTATTACCTGTTCGGAAATCTCTAGGATGCTATATGAAGCTTTCAGTGGTAAATAAGCAATTGTGCTAAATTATCAGACCCCGGTATTAGATAACAGATAAAGGATGACTTCTGCAGTTATTAAAGTCAAACAACACACAAAGGACTATATTAGTAAGAACCATTTTTATATCTATCCATGTCCCAACGCCTGTCCAGCATCACAGAGGCCCTCCAGGCCCTCGCGGCCCTGTGCCCTCCTTTACAGCGCATTGAAAGCATTCCACTGGTTGATTCTCAAGGGAGAGTTCTGTCCTCGGACATCACCTCTCAGGCCAACCTCCCCGACTTCAACAGGGCGGCCATGGACGGCTACGCAGTCAGGTCTTGGGATACCAGGGGCGCGAGCCCCCAGGCCCCTGTCTATCTGGACCTGGGAGAGAACGCTCTGACTATAATGACCGGCCTTGAGGTTCCAGAGGGCTTCGATGCCGTGGTTATACTGGAAGATACTGTGGTTAGAGGAAGGGAGGTCGAGGTCACTGCCGAAGTCTACAAAGGGAGAAATGTCTCCTCGGTGGGTGAAGATGTCAAGGTTGGGGACGTTATCCTGAAGGAAGGCCACCGACTTAGGCCTCCCGATATTGCCCTCCTGGCGGCCCTTGGCATAAAAGATGTTCAGGTTTACGTTAAGCCTAAAGTAGCAATAATACCGACCGGAGGGGAGCTTGTGCCCCGCTGGTCCAGGCCCCTCAAGCCCGGAGAGGTCTATGAGACTAACGGCCTCATGACCAAGCTTTACGTGAGGATATGGGGCTGTGAGCCCAGGCTCCTGGGAGTTGTGCCCGATGATCCCGATAAGATAGTAAAAGCCATAAAATCAAGCCTGGATGCCGATATGGTGATCATTATAGGTGGCACATCGATCGGAGAGAAGGATTATGCCCCAAGGGTTGTTGGAAGTATGGGAATGCTTCTTATCCATGGCATCAGGATGGCTCCAGGAAAGCCCACAACCTTGGGGTCAATCGGAGATAAGCCAGTAATCTGCCTTCCGGGCTATCCCGTCGCCGCCTTCACCGCCCTTTATCTACTGGCGAGGCCCAGCCTCAAAAGGATGGCCCACCTTCCTGAGGCCATTCCATCGGTTCGTGCGAAGCTGGCCAGGAAGGTTCCATCCAGGCCAGGCTATGTAAGCTTCTCTAGAGTCGTCCTGGTGAGAGATGAGGCCGTGCCTATAATGACCTCAGGATCAGGGATCTTGAGTTCAGTAGCCAGAGCGGATGGATTCGTGATTATACCTGAAGGGCTTGAGGGTTTGGAGCCTGGGGCGATCGTGGATGTAATGATGATTGAGTGAGCCTTTACTCTCCGGTTTTGAGCCTGTAGGCGAGGTATTCCAACCAAATATTTATCATTAAGTTCGAAGTCATGCCTTCCTTGGGGAATGCAATTGATATCGGTTTGATATTGATGCTGATAACCCTGCTCATCACGCCTGACTAGGACAGCAGACTGCGGACGATAAGTGGATAAAGGCATTGTTCTCGCAGGCTAGGATAAGTATAAAGAGTCTCTTCAGGTGTTTGATAAAGCAGTTCAAGATTACAATAAGGCTATCGAGTTGAATACAGACGATGCTGAAGCCTGGTATAACAAAGGCCATTCACTTAGTTCTCTCGGTAGCACTACGGAAGCAAACATAGCTCTCGCCAAGGCCAAGGGGCCGGCATATGACTGAAGCTTCGTGCTTAGATTTTTTGATGATTATCAGCTCATCTAAAGCTACGAAAAGCTGCTTTACTGTCAGACAAATAAACTTGAATTAAATAATGTGGCGTTGATTTAATATACCCAAAGAGCAAGGGCATAGGCCATGTCCAACTGGATCCATCCCGGTTTCGAGTTCAAGCCCAAGCGGCCCTTGTTTCTATGCGTTATATCCAACACGGACACCGGCAAGATACCCGGCATAAGCGCCGCAGGAACGACTCCCGCCCTCACCGACTACACCCCGGGAGCCGATGCCGAGCTTGTGGAGACCAACAAGATCATCACCATGCCCGAGCTTCCCGAGGCTCCAGGGGGCTCCCCGACGCCGGCCATTGTGACCAAAGCCTCCCTGAACCTCTCCGGCATTCCCTCCCTCTTCGTGGCCAGCGGACTGAGAATCAAGCCCGCCGTGCCCTACGCCGACTTAGGCGGATCTCCTGGTGGCGATATCAGCAAGACCGTAGCCGTTCCCGATGCACAGGGGGTCTTCGAGAGAGCCACAAGCCTTGGAAAGAAGCTTGCCACTCTCTCGGATTGCGTCTTCATAGGCGAGTCCATAGCCGGAGGCACCACCACTGCTCTTGCGGTCATGAAGGCCCTGGGGTACGAAGGTAACGTCAGTAGCAGCTTTGCTGAAAACCCGGTGAGCCTCAAGCAAACAACTGTAAAAAAGGCCATGGAGAGGGCAGGAGTTACAATGGGAAGTCTCATAAGTGACCCTATAAAGGCCATCATAGAGCTTGGAGACCCCATGATGCCCTGTGCTGCGGGCCTGGTAAAGGGCCTCAAAGGGACAAAAGTCGTCCTATGTGGCGGCACACAGATGGCTGTCGTCTTAGCCATATGCAAGGCACTGGGGCTGGAGGGCGACATAGCCATTGCTACTACTAAATACATCGTCGAGGATAAGAACGCCAATTTTGTAGAAATCGTGGAAAAGACCGGCTGGCCTTACTATTACTCCGACCCGGGCCTGGAGAACTCCAAGTTTCCGACAGTTCAGACCTACGCTCAGGGTTATGTCAAGGAGGGCGTGGGCATGGGTGGAGCAGTCCTGGCCGCCAGTCTCTATGGAGTCACCCAGCAGCAGATAGTCGAAGAGTCGGACAGGGTCCTGGTCTCTGTGGAGCTGCCCAAGTGAGAGCTGCGGTTCTGAGATCCCCCGGGATCATGGAGGTGGAAGAGATCCCTGATCCTATAGCCCCGGAAGGGGGCGCTCTCCTTAAGGTCAAAGCCTGTTCCATCTGCGGTACAGACCTCAAGATCCTTTCTACAGGGCACAGGGACCTAGCCTACCCAAGGGTTTTGGGCCACGAGATCGTAGGAAGGGTTCTGGAGGCGCCGGAGAATGCAACGATCCAGGAAGAAGACACGATCCAGGTCTGGCCAGGAATTGCCTGCGGCAGCTGCAGGCCGTGCCTCAGAGGCCACGATAACCAATGCAAGGACATGAGCGTCCTGGGATTCAATCGAGACGGAGGCTTTGAGGAGATGATGGCCCTGCCCCGTGAGAGCATCACAAAGGGCCTAAATATCCTGCCCACGGGGGCCAATTCTTCAGAGGCCACCCTGGCCGAGCCACTGGGATGCTGCATCAACGCCCAGGACCTGGCCGAAGTCTCCAGGGACGACTTTGTGCTCATCATCGGGGGAGGGCCCACAGGAATTCTCCATGCCCTCCTGGCAAGGCAGAGAGGGGCAGAGAAAATTATTCTATCCGAGAAGCTGGAGACCAGGCGTAAGCTGGCAGAGAGAGCAGCGGATAGAGTCGTGAATGCCTCCTCCGAGGATCTCTCAAGTATCGTGGCCGAGGAGACCGGAGGAGAGGGCGTTGATGTCATCATGCTGGCCACTCCCGAGGTAGAGGTCGATAACTTCCTGCTGCGCCTCTTGGCTCCGGGGGGCCGCATCTGCGCATTCTCAGGGCCAAAACCCGAGGGCTGGATCAAGCCCATGGATATAAGATCCATCCACTATAGAGATCTCACTCTGGTCGGAGCCTATGGCTGTCCGAGCAGCTGCAACCGGAGGGCCGCCGAGATGATCTCTTCAGGAGCCCTTGATGTGAGCTGGCTTCTGACCTTCAGGGCACCCCTGGAGAGGATAAAGGAGGCCTTTGATCACGCTGCCGGACGCAGGGAAATGAGGTCTGTAATAGATAGATTCTGAATGGTTTTCACCAATTTGTAGAATACTGTATCGATTAGTACCTTCTTATAGTTAAGTTACGGAGGGGTTTCTATGATGGAAGAAGATTTGAAGAGCTTTGGTATGGGTGTGGATGTCCTCATTAATGGCCAAAATCTTCCCAGGGCCAGGGCCAGGGAGCTTTTCACCCAGATTCTCCTGAATGAGCAGCCCGACCTCCAGCAGGGTGCCTTCCTGGCAGCCATAACCGCCAAAGGCCCGACGCCTGAGGAGATAGCGGGCATCTGGGATGCCATATACGAGGTGGATACTGTCAAAGTCCGGCCGGAGGTCAGCGGCCCACTGGTGGAGAACTGCGGCACTGGCATGGATTCAATAAAGACTTTCAACGTGAGCACCGCTGCAGCCCTGGTGGCGGCCTCAGATGGTGTATTCATGGCCAGGCACGGCGCCAGAGCCATAACCTCGCGCTGTGGCACCGTCGACCTCCTGGAATCGCTTGGGATAGATATGGAGTGCGATGCAGCGGTTGTGAAGAGGAGTATAGAAAAGGCGGGCATAGGAATCTTCAATGGCATGAGCCAGAAGGTTCACCCTCAGGGCCTCTTCAGGATCCTGTCCCAGGTGAGATTTGGCACTATTTTAAACATCGCCGGCTCCCTGGCCAACCCTGCCTTGCCCACCTGTGGCGTCAGGGGCGTCTACTCAATTGACTTGGTGTTGCCCGTGGCCCAGGTTATGAAGGAGATCGGCTATTCCAGGGCCATAACCCTCTATGGCCAGAGCTCCGACGGCCTGAGGGGCATGGATGAGATCTCCACCCTGGGAAAGTCCCACTTGGCCGAGCTCAAGGATGGCGGCATAAAGGAGTACATCATCATGCCTGAGGATCTGGGCATAAAGCCTGGGGTGGAATCGGATCTTCTCTCATCTTTGGATAGGGCGATCGAGGCCCAAAGGCTGCTTAAAGTGCTCTTGGGAGAGGACAGGGGTCCCAGGAGGGATATGGTCTGCGCCAATGCGGCCCCTGTGTTGTACATTTCGGGCCGCGCCTCGAGCCTCAGGGAGGGGGTGGAA
>DAXJ01000009.1:11551-13828 GCA_002506335.1 Methanosaeta sp. UBA114 | reverse complement strand
CGAGTGAATAAGATAGATGCCCCCGAATTTATTCGGGGAAGTGGTCACAAACCGTTGTCCTCTCCCGTATACCCGAAAGATCTTCCAGCGCAATGACGGAAGATGTGTCTATGGCCTTCGCGACCAGCTTTTTGGAGATACAATGGTTAACATCCCTATGGAACCTGGCCACTCTACCCGAAAGTTTCTTCAGATGCCTTTTGGCGCTCTTTGTGTCACAGCTCTGAAGATCTGCCTTAAGGTCATCGATTTTGGTCCTGACCTTCTCGATCTTATCTCCAGAAAAGGATTCTCCGATCGAGTCGACAGCAATGTTCTTGATACCCAGATCGATGCCTAGGACATCTTCAGGTCTGATCTTTGGAGGCTCTGGAACCTCTACGATCACACAAAGATAGAACGATCCGCCTCGAACGATCAGGTCCGCTTGGCTTCGGATTCTGTCAAGCCTTGGAGCATGATAATCGCATATCACGATAGGAAGCTTAAGTCTTCCCTCGAGGGTCAACAGGGAGACCCTATCAAGTCCCTTCCAGGACATGATCCGCTGGTCGTAGATGACAGACCCGTCTAGATCGAAGATCGGTTTAATGGACTTATCTCTCTTATAAGCCTCACAGGCTTTGGAGATAGCTCTGACAGCCATCTGAGCAGAGATGCCGAACTTCTCTCTAATCGGATGATAGACAACCTTCTGCAACTCGATTTTGTTGGCAGTATGAAGCTCAAATGCTTTCTCAGCTACGAAGTTGCATGCGGCATTGAACTGATGCATAGTCTTAAGGAGAGCCTGCGCTTGTTCAGGCGTAGTTTCGAGTTTGACCTTAAGAGCCTGCATCATAGTATAGATCGTGTTGGTCTATGTTTAATAAAAGTTTCGGTAGCGAGCACGGCCTTCCTCCCACGACTAAAGTCGTGGGCTTCCGGCCTGCTTTCATCGTGAATTTCTATAGAGGTGGTGTCCACTCTGGCAACTACATCACGCCATATCTTAACATGGGATATGCTAATGGTCAGCATAAGGACCATTAATGTCGGATTTAGGCGACCTCCTCTTCCTCATAAAACCTAAATTTTTTCCACCATCAGCGGGGTCTTACCGAAACCTTCTCGCTGAGGTGCAATACCTCCTTAGTCGTACTACTTAAAAAGGTGCTAGGTTAACATTAAGGATAATGTGGTGGGGAATGTAGCCATTACAGAAACATCTAATGGTTCATCGTTATGCTGGATAATGGCAATCGTTAAAGTATGGTGTTAGGAACAATAAGCAATACTCATGCATATCAACGGGTAGAAATTAAACCAGACCTCCCGCTGGATGCAGGCAGTCTTTCCAAGAAAGCTCTGACAATGGCGATAGAATCAGCTTCGATAGGGCTTTGGAACGGAGACCGGAAGCTCTATAGAGCTCTCTAGCCGCGCATAATAAATGCCCAAAGCTGCCGGAGAAAACCATAAAGATGGGCTGCCTATGTAGACATCGGGAGGAATTTACACTGCCATAGCTTAAGGATGATGAACCACGGAGTAAGTGACTACGGCATCCTTAGGGCTCAGGTCGGTTAGGGATAAGACCTATCGTTCAAAGGGCGCCGTTAAATCTCCTGGGGGTTATATTAGATAAATTTAATATGTACTAGCCCCCTAAAATATCATAATATTTTGCCGATTTTTGCGTCTCCAGAGGCCTATGGGCGAGGGGGCAGGCTGGCTAGAATGGTAACTAAACGAGGTAAACTAAGCATAATACTGGATCTCCTCAAAGCCTGTTTCGCGGGTGCCAGCAAGACTAACATAGTCTATCCGTCAAACCTGAACTTCCGGACCGTCACTCTCCACCTCAACTTGCTCATTGATAGAGGGGTGATCGGGATTGCGGATGAATCCGTCACCTCCTATAAGGCGATCGATAAAGGTTCTAATCGCATGAGGAATTTAGAGGGTATCCTCAATGAGCTGGGTAACGCTGATGGGCCTCGATCATCACGGTAATATGCATCCAGAGCCTCGCGACTTTGAGTTGGCAGACCGCGTGAATAGGGCGAATACTCGCCAAAACTGCAATCCCTATACTTTAAAGCGTCCTCCTTGTCTCTATATAAATGGTCTCCCCCCCCTTTTCTACCACGTCTCTTTCGGGCCTAAAAGTCCCGGGACCATGACCTGGCTCAGAATCTCGGGGAAATCCAATAAAGTACCTGGTTTGAAGTTCGATAAGCTTATATTTATTGTAGATCTAAACACTATTCCTGAACTTGTACAGATGGCCTCGTG
>DAXJ01000009.1:3553-11276 GCA_002506335.1 Methanosaeta sp. UBA114 | reverse complement strand
CTAAAGATACATGTACTAAAGATACCTGTTAAGTAAGTCCACAGAGGATCAGCGGATTGAACCGGGGAGGGGTTATGGTGAAACGAAGCAGAGACATGATTATCTCACAGATACTGGGTATTTGCTCCAATGGTGCCAGTAAGACCAGGATAGTCTACCAGGCGAACCTGAACTTCAGGACAGTGAATCCATACATAGATCTTCTTACCAAGAATGGCCTCATCGATGTCAAAAAAGGGCCCACGGTACTTTATGAGACGACCCAGAAGGGCGTAGAACTCCTGGAGAACTTCAAACAGATACAGAATGAGCTGTCAGAGCTGTAGCACAGCCTGGGTTATAACTTAATTTATAGGTCGGAGAAGCCCACACCGATATACATCGAAGCCAAACAGCAGGTCAGTTTACAAATGATGAACTTAAGAGCTGAATATACCATAGAGGGGATACCGCTATGCTGAACGATAGTTTCTCCAATACTTCAGAAAAGAAGCACTTCATTTTCAAGCTCATTCCACCTAGGTCCACCTTTGCCCAGGATATGGTGGAAGCGTAGAGGAATATCATGCTGCATCACTCCGTCTACCGGAGAGCCACGGCAAAGAAGGGAATCACCCTGATCATCGGACCCGCCCTAGGTCCCAAAGGCGCCTTTAGTCTTGGGATCATCAAGGTAGATGGGGGGATCCGGTACCAGGCACCAGGCTCTGGCCACAGAGGACCCGGCAGTTAAGTCGAGGCTTGGTAGGATGGAGATCTATTCCATGCGGACAGTTTTAGGCAGATAGTTCTGGGCAGGTAGTTCCGGAAGCTGGCCGGATGAACTACCCAGGGTGATTAGCTAAAGGATCAGAAGAGGTGGTCAGGTTTAGCTATCAGAATGCCAAGCTCATCCTGGCCTCTAGGGCCTCCACAGCCCTCAGCAGATCCCTAAAGCACGGCTCTTCCCCGAAGTATTTCCTGGCCCGTGACATGTTCTCCTTAGCATTCTCTCGGTTAATATAACCAAAATCCAGGCATTCAAGGGGGTCATGACCTTCCTCTGAGAAGGCGAAGTAATCCACCCCCATCAGTTTCTCTTGAAGCTCCTCGAGGCCCATCTCGTCCCTCAGATACTGGCAGAGCCACCAGTTTGCTCTATCCAGATCCGCAGGCCTCTTTATCCCCAGTCCTCGGCTACAGTTCATCTCGGGCACGGTGGTGAGCCCTGCCATGGAGAAGGAGATGATTGCCAGGTATCCCTCCAGGATACTATCCATTGGAACGCCAAGGTCCTGTATTCCCTTCAGGACGTCGATGGGATCGGCATCTCCAGCCAGGCCGGCATGGCCCATGGTCTCAATGGCTGCCACCTCTTTAGAATGCTTCCCTAAATCTATCCCAAGCAATCTGGCCGTGGACTCTACCAGGGCCAGGTTGGCCTCGAAGGCTGCCACGGGATGGCAGGCAAAGGCAAAGAGCTCCGCCCTTTGCTCTCCGGTTATGAACTCCTCAGAGGCCTCGGCTGAAGCCTTCAGGCCAATGCCCCAGCGGGCATCGTCTACCAGGTGGCCGATCTCGTGGAGCATGACTCCGACCTTGGCGAACTTCTGCTCTAAGCAGTCAAAGGGCAGTATATTGTTGGGGGTGGTGAACTCAAAGACTGTGAGATCATCCCAGGGGTAGGTTATGAACCGCATGCTCACAACATAATGATGGCTCCTCCAGGTGGCAGGGTTGTACTGGATTACCAAGCTATCCGGCCAGCTGAGGATCTCCGATGCCTCCTCCAGGGCCTCCTGCCAGCTATCCTTGACTTGAAGGATCTCCTTTTGATCCCTGGCCTCTATCATGGCCATGGCACTCTCCAGTTCGCTGAGCATCAGGAGGGGCATGGAGAGCCAAATATTAGAAGCCATGCCTTATGCTGGACACGTGTCTGATGATTCAGCCAGATCTTATGCATGGAGTAGTGCCAAACTATCAGGAGGATCCCCTCAAGAAGAGATTATAGGTCTAAACATAAGCGTTTAACATGTTATTGTAATATAAACAGGCATGCTTATAAACAGATACGCTTGTGCCAATCTCTTAGATCAACGTGTATGCAAAACATCTTTAACCCTTGCCGTACCACAAGCTCAGCCAACAGGCGTGGAAATGATGAGAGAAGTACTGCTGGGAACTAAAGATGACAGGTCGCAAGTCTATCTTCCCGAACTTTGCATAGGCTGTGGAACCTGCGTCAAAACCTGCCCCAAGGGCGAGCTGATAATCGGCTCAGTCGGTGCCGTCTCTAGGGGGCTCATTGATAAAGACTTCCTGGAGAAGAAAAACAGAGCGTGCACCCTCTGTGCCCTCTGTGCCAAGGTCTGCCCCACAGGTGCCCTGGATTTCAGAAAGGCCGGGAAGTCAGAGAGAGACGATTCATATCTGTCAGTGGCCATGAAGCCCACGGCCGTGGACCATGGCAAGTGCGTCAGGTGTGGTCTTTGCATCGACCTTTGCCCCCAGGGGTGCTTATCCAGGGACGGCTGGAAGCTGGCCGAGGACGGATGCCTTGGGGTGGTGGGAAAGGTACGCATAGATTTGGCCAGGTGCGTCCACTGCGGCTGGTGCTCGGCTGCCTGTCCCACCGGCGCCATAGCCGTGGAAAAGCCTTTCTCGGGGGAGTTTTCCAGGGACGAGGCCGTCTGCCAGGCCTGCAGGACATGTGTCGATACATGTCCTGCCAATGCCCTCTTCAATAAGGAATGGAAGCCGGGGGAGATCGTAGAGAAGGTCAGCCACAGGAAGGATGCCTGCATCTACTGTGGCGCCTGCTCGGTGGCCTGCCCAGTGGGGGCCATCACCGTCGATAAGACGGCCATATTGCCCGAGATGAAGAAGAAGAATGTTTTTGAAAAAATGGTCTCAGGGCCGAGCCCGAGGCCATCCCTTACCTCCAGACTTGAGACGGACGATAATAGGTGCCTGGGATGCGGTAACTGCGTCATTGCCTGCCCAGTCAATGCCTTCTCCGATCCCTACCTGGCAGCGGGGCACTTGAATGAGCTCGATAAAAAGGCCTTGCTGGAAGTAACCAACGGTTCCATCAAGATCGTCAACCAGGACGTCTGTGGCTCCTGTGCCACCTGCAGCATGATATGTCCGGCCGATGCCATATGGCTGGTGAAGAAGGAGGTGGCCTGATGGCTGCCATGATCATCAAGAACGGCTATGTATTCGATCCCTTGAGCGGCATCGATGGCGATGTCAAGGACATTTTCATAAAGAACGGAAAGGTCGTGGCCGACCTCTCTGGACCAGAGCTTAATGATGCCAAGGTCATCGATGCCAGGGGAAAGACTGTCATGCCCGGTGGCGTGGACTCTCACTCCCACGTGGCCGGGGCCAAAGTGAACGCTGGAAGGCTGATGCGCCCTGAGGACCACTACAAGTCGGTCAGGCTCAGGACCCAGCTGACCCACTCAGGCAGTGGCTACACCGTCCCCTCGGTCTACAAGCAGGGCTATGACTATGCAGCCATGGGTTATACAACTGTCTTTGAGGCTGCCATGCCGCCCCTGGAGGCTAGGCACACCCACGAGGAGATGAGGGCCACCCCCATCCTGGACATGGGCGCCTACCTGGTGCTCGGGAACAACTGGTTCATCATGCGCTACCTCAAAGAGGGCGATATAGAGAAGGCTGCAGCCTACGCCGCCTGGATGATGAGGGTCCACAAGGCCTACGGCATAAAGTGCGTAAACCCGGCTGGGGTTGAGAACTGGGGCTGGGCCAAGAACGTTCGATCTCTGGACGAGCCCAACATCCATTTCGGTATAACCTCCCGTGAAATGATCGAAGGTCTGGCCAAGGTCAATGAGATGCTGGGCCTTCCCATGTCCCTCCATCTCCACACCAACAACCTGGGTCACCCTGGAAACTGGAAGATCACCTGCGACTCCCTGGCTATTCCCTCGGGAATAGAACCCCATAACAAGGCAGGGGTAGAGTGGGCGCAGACCAAGATAGATCCCAAGAGAAAGCAGTCGGTATATCTGGCCCATGCCATGTTCAGCGCCTTTGGTGGCACCTCGTGGAAGGATTTCGAGTCCGGGGTCAAAGGCCTGGTGGACTACATAAACAAGGCAGAACACGTGGTCGTGGATAATGGCAGCGTTCCATTCGGTCCTGCTACAGCCATGACCGGCGACGGCCCTGCCATTCACGATCTTTACCAGCTCACTGGCCAGAAGTGGTCCAATACCGATGTGGAGATGGAGTGCGGCTCGGGGATTATACCGTTCACATACCTCAAGGGAAACCCCGTTCATAGCCTCCAGTGGGCCATGGGACTGGAAGTTCTGCTGATGATAAACGATCCCTGGAAGACCATCATGACTACCGATCACCCGAACGGAGGGGTCTTCACCCAGTATCCTCTGGTGATCTCCTGGCTCATGTCCAAGGCTGCGAGAGAGGCTACCTTTGCCGAGTGCCACAAGTGGGCCAGGGATAGGTCAGGCCTGGGAGGAACTGATAGGGAAATGAGCCTGTCAGAGATCGCAGTTCTGACCAGGGCCAACTCCGCCAGGACCATAGGCATGGCCTACAGAAAGGGTCACCTGGGAATAGGAGCCGATGGCGACGTGACCGTCTACTCCATGGATCCAAGCAAGATCGATACAAAAGATTTTGTAGCCTTGGTAAAAGCCTTCACTAGGCCTGAATATACGATAAAGGGCGGCGATATCGTGGCCATGAGCGGTGAAGTTGTAGCTGTTCCAGAGGGCAGCAGATTCTACTGTCGGCCCCACGTGGATGAAGACCTGGAGACGGACATGCTCTCCGATGTGAAGGCGTGGTTCAAATACTACACCCTGGGCTTTGCCAACTATCCGGTGCCCGATAAGTATCTCAGAAACCCGGTGCCCATAGAGGTCAACAGGCCGCTAGAGGCCTTGGGGCGGAGGTGATGGCCATGGCTGAGATAGTTCTTACACCTAAAGGTCCTGTTGAGCTCACCCTTGAGGCTGAGATCATAAACCCTGGGCTATTTTCCGGGAGGGTCACGGGGGATATAGAGAAGCTTCTGGTGTGGCAGGGTCCGGCCCAGCTTCCCCTGGCGGACTTCTTCGACGTAGACGTAAGAGGATCTGGGACTCCTGAGAATACTGTGATAATAATCCAGGGAGATGTTCCCAGGGTGAAGCATATAGGTCACGGCATGAAGATCGGAAAGATAGAGATCCGTGGATCCTCGGGCATGCACACGGGAGCCGAGATGGCCGGAGGAAGCATACTTGTCGAAAAGGATGCAGGCGCATGGTCGGGGATGGAGATGAAAGGAGGCCTCCTCCAGATCAAAGGAAACGCCGGGGATCATGTGGGCTCAGCCTATAGGGGAAGCTGGAGGGGCATGACTGGCGGCAAGATCGAGGTCGGCGGAAACGCCAGGAGCCAGATCGGTGGAGGCCTGGCCGGAGGGGAGATCCTGGTTAACGGAAACGTGGAGAACTTCTGCGGCATACGCCAGGGCGGTGGTGCCATCATCATCAAGGGCAACGCAGTCAGGGGCCTGGGTGCCGAGATGGCGGGGGGAATCATAGCCATCCAGGGAGAGATCTCCCAGTTCACTCCGGGCTTCGTGGAGGCCGGGGCTGAAGCCAACCCGAAGATCGGAGAGCTCCAGATAGAGGGAAGCTTTACCAAGTACACAGGGGACTACGCCATAAGCAAGAACCCCAAAGGCATCCTCTATGCCAGAGAGGGGATCTAGGGGGTTAAAAGAAAATGCTGGAAGTTTTACTCAATACAGGAAGCACCATCGATGAGGGAAGGCTGGCCAAGGGTGGAAGCAAGCTTACTGAAGATTACACCATGGAATGCGCCGTCTGTGACGTAAGTCCCTGGGACTACGCAGCCCTCGGGTCCCCTGAGAAGGTCAGGGTCACCTCCAGGGACGGACGGTACAGTGTGGTGGTATACCTGGTGCCCGATAGCGCAGTTCCCAAGGGCCAGGCCTTCATGCCCAGGGCCATCTGGTCCAATGTGGTGGTGGAGCCCGAGACATTCTCAACCGGTTCTCCCCTCTACAAGGGGAGCCCGGTCAACATCGAGCCCTCCCAGGAAAAGGTTCTCAGCGCCGAGGAGATAGTTGCTAAGTTGTACATGGGGGCAAAGTAAAATGGCCTTCAAAAACGTGATCTGTCCTGTATGTGGCGCCTCCTGCGACGATATACAGGTGGAGGTTGGCCCTGGAACCCTGACAACCAAGAACGCCTGCAAGATGGGCAATGCCAAGTTCCAGGAGATAGTGAGCGAGCACAGGATAAGAGTGCCCCTGGTAAGAGATAACGGCAACCTAAGAAATGCCCAGTGGGACGAGGCTATTCTCAGAGCAGCTAAGATTCTGGTCGAGGCTAAGCGTCCCCTCCTCTTCATGGGCAGTGAGACCTCCTGCGAGGCCATGGAGGTGGGCCTTCACATGGGAGAGTTCTTGGGAGGGGTTGTGGACTCCAACTCCACTGTCTGCCACGGGCCTACGGCCATGGGAATTCAGGAGGCAGGGCGCGTTGGATCCACCGCTGGCCAGGGAAAACTCCGTTCCACTTTGGCGGTCTATTGGGGATCCAATCCCTTGGAGTCAATGCCGAGGCACATGTCCAGGTACTCCATCTACCCGAGAGGCCTTTGGACCCGAAGGGGACGATTCGACAGGACGGTAATATGCGTAGACCCTAGAAGATCGGTCACGGCTGAAAATGCCGACCTTCACATACAGCTCAAGCCCAACACCGACTATGAGCTTCTATCGGCCCTCCTGACTCTGCTCCACGGAAAGAGGCCCCATCCCTCGGTGGAGAGGATCACCGGCGTTACCCTAGAGCGGATGGAGGAAATGCTGGATATGATGAAGTCCTGCAACTTCGGAGCCATCTATGTGGGCCTAGGCATCGCCTCCTCCTACGGAAAACATAGGAATGCCGAGCTCGCCTTCAACCTGGTCAAGGAGCTCAACAACCACACCAAGTTCGTCATAGGAGCTCTAAGAGGCCACTGCAACGTGGCCGGGTTCAACCAGATAGCTTCCTACATGTACGGCTTCCCCTTCGGCTTGGACTTTTCCAGGGGATACCCCAGGTACAATCCAGGGGAGTACACGGCCGTGGACCTGCTCAGGGAGAAGGACGTGGATGCGGCCTTCATACTCTCGGCAGATCTAGTCTCACACTTCCCAGCCGACTGCGCCAAGTACCTGGCTGAGATTCCCGTGGTCTGCATGGACATCGCCCCCTGTCCCACCACCCTGGCCTCGGACGTGGTGCTGCCGGGAGTCATAGATGCCATGGAGTGCGATGGAACCTTCTACCGGCTGGATGACGTGCCCGTCTACTTCAAGCCCTTTACGGGATCGCCCTTCCAGTTTACGGAGAGCAATGAGCATACCATGAGGCAAATCTTCGACAAGGTGAAGCAACTTAAGGGATAAGTCCCTTTACAGGCCGGGCACCGAAGAGCATCCGGCCTGAAAGCCCTTTTATTCCACCATTCTAACTTATAATCTACAGTTTATGCCAAAGGTTTTAGCCTTCGTAAGCTAAATTTTTTAACTATAAAGCGCATTTCAAAGTCGAGATATATATTATTACGCAAGGTGCTATTCTTAACCCGTCCAAAATACCCTAGGCGCTGCAAGATGGCGAGCGACAACCTATCCAGCAGGATCCGTCCGGAGACATCGCCTACTACCAGTAGA
>DAXJ01000009.1:440-3240 GCA_002506335.1 Methanosaeta sp. UBA114 | reverse complement strand
TCCTCTGGTAGCTGGAAAGTACATAGCCTACATGGATGACGGTCCCAATGGGCAGTTCATCCGCAAGCTGGATACCAGCATCTGGAACTATGTGGTAGCCCAGGACAGCAGCGGCGGCATCAAGTCCAGCATGGATAAAAATCTGGTCTGGCTCAACTCCCTCACCAAGATGCTTAGGTACCAGTCAGTGGCCTTGGGTTGGATCCGCGTCATATGCAAGGCTCCTGGGGATAAGAGCCACCCTGCAGTCAGCGGTAACTATCCGTCTGGATGGACAACCGCTCAGGAATACCTGGGGTGTACATCTACCGCCTGGCGCAGGAGATGGAGATACCCCTGGCTGTCACACAGACCTTCAATATGTACCCAGAGATAAATGGTGAGGTGATAGCTTGGATGGCCCTCGACTCTATCAAGAACTATTGGGTCATAAGGGCCTTCGACATAGCCATTGATAATAGGACAAAACTGGTCTGGGGCCTATCTGCTCCCTCGGCGCTCTCCATAAGCGACACCTATCTGGCATACTTCGATCTACCCGTCACCGTCTTTGGCTGGAGAGTCTACAAGAATCTGCTCTTTGGCACCTAGTCGACCCCGGCCATACCCCCGGGCGGCGTAAATCCGAGAGCTGGAGGTAGGGTGGTGATCTACCAAGGCAACTCTGCCGCCTGAAGACGCGATGGCTGGGACGTATACCTCTGGCGGCCCGGACGGGCGCCGGGGCAGATAGTCGAAATCGGAGGTAATCACGTCAACCCAGCCACAGACGGAAGGACGGTGGTCTGGCAGGACGATAGGAATGGCAACTGGTGTATCTACGCCTACAACCTAGATACCGGCAAGGAGTCCGCTATCTACAAGGCTAAATGAGACCATATCGTGTCAAGAATTGGAGCAGGAGGGAGCGTCGTATGGGTTGATGATAGAAGCGGCAACGAAGATGCCTACTTCTGCGAGAACTATGGGCCTTGAGAGCTGAATGAATTAGTCCTCCCTTTTTAATCTGATACAAGTTAATCCATTAAGTCAGGTCTACCACCAAATTGATGCCAAGGCTACTATTATATTCCAAGAAGCATAGATGGTTGGTATTGTCACCATCGAGACCTTATCAAACAGCTCAGCCCGTTCTCTATCTCCATCGTGCTATTGCATATGCCATATCAGGGTCAATTCCAACAGTACGGTGAATATTGTGACAACTCTTATGCCATTTACCACATCCGCTAGGGTCACGGCCCTGCAGCCTGAAAGCATGAACAATCCTTTGCCTGACCGTGACGGACTTACTGCCCTCTCTTTCTACGTTCCAGTAAGCGAAGCCTGACCGTGGATAAGACCACAGCTAGTGGGGTGGCCAACAAGGACTACAGCTTCACCATACCCGGGTACAAGCGCATATGGTTCAATGAGAATGAGCAGGGAACTATCAGCAGCATCTTTGCTATCATCGGCCTGAAGAGCAACCAGCTCGCTATCTCCACTTACTAGCCTAGAAAATCGCTGATAAAAGCGGCCGCTTCCAGTCCCTTGAGCTGTGGCTCAGGGTAGCATCAGACGGCTCTTCTCTTTCTTAAGTAATCATTTCAGCTTTAATTTAACCTCTTTTTATTGGCTCTTTTTGATCAGGTAGTAGCCCCCTCCAAATGGGATACGATTATGGCTGCCATGCCTATCCTATTGGTATAGTCGGTGCCTTCTCCCATCTACAGGGTGATGACGCCAGTGGATATGACTATCACCGCCACCAGAAACACCACCAAGGCGTTGATGGGCGTCTCAGGTTCATAGCTCTTGAATGCCTCCAGAAGCTCTACGCCTATGAACAACAGGAGATTGTATCCGAAGAACGCCAGAAGCTCACCTATATGTGTGCCATCAGGCGGCATGGACCGGTTCAGTGGCAACATACGTATAAGTTCTGGAATGGATGTGAGGACCGCAAAAACCGCCGGCCGGGTTAGAACAGTGACGACCTTCTAGAACGCGGCTATGTATTTCAGAGACGGAGCCTTCTACCTTCGCTGGCCATCTACCGTACCCTCAGGAGTGCAGTCCTCACCTATGCATTGGATGTCTTTTGGCCGCGGCGAAGAGCTTGAAAATGTATCGAACAGGTATTGAGTTTTTAACATTGACAGAGCGACCGGAGGGCTATCTTTGGGGTATATAGGCAACGGTAGGTGATGGTAAGGCCTGCTTCCAGTGATTAAAGTCCCTGACTGCCAAAGGGCAAAAGGAAATTATGTTTAGTGTTCCGACCCATAATAGACCTTGCCATCTACACTGAGGACCGACTGAATCTTTCTTATCTGCAGATAGTTCCTGACCCGGTATTTGAGATAGACCCGTACGTTGCTGATCCTGCCTCACATAAGCGATGACGAACCTCGAAAGACGCGGGGTTGATACGTGCCATGCCCGACGGCCGGAGAGAGGTACGATGAATCTCCCTCGTCCGTGGCCAAGCAATCATATTGCGCCCGCGGTGGCGGGACCGCTCTGGCAATACCAATCTCGTCGCCGTTTGCTACCGGGGAAAAGCTCGATTGCGGCCATCAGATCAAACATCCGACCACCCGACGAGATGGATCACGCATCGGACATCAATTAGGCAGGCCAACCCATCGTACGTATCATCATTAGTATACCACTAGTAACTCTACACTCATATGCTTTTATCATAAAGACCAAGGCTTGTTCCCCGATAGAACAGCTACGTATAACCTGCAGACAAAGGATGACTGCAGCTGCCAGTATCCCTGTATTATAAACACCAACTTGAACCCGACACACG
>DAXJ01000009.1:0-146 GCA_002506335.1 Methanosaeta sp. UBA114 | reverse complement strand
CCGACACACGTACTCGATGGCGGTCTTCTAGTGTGTATATCGCGAGGCTAAGAGCGCGACGCAACGTACAAAATTGCGCGTTGACACTCTCAGGTCTGATGGACGCGCGCCCGAATTGATGCCAATGGGCCTACTATTAGTAGCAA
>DAXJ01000062.1 GCA_002506335.1 Methanosaeta sp. UBA114 | reverse complement strand
CAGCAAGGAGTCGGACAAGTCCCTGGGCGAGGGTGATCACGTTAGGGCCAGGATCATCGCCGTCAGTCTCAATGAGAAGGACCCCAGAGAGTCCAAGATCGGCCTGACCATGAGGCAGACCGGCATTGGAAAGATAGAGTGGATAGAGGCCACTCGGAAAGCTGGGCAGCAGAGCGCTGAAGTTGGAGCCGCGAAATGACCGAGCAGGCTTGCAGGGAGTGCCACAGGATCGTGGAGGGACTGGTCTGCCCCATTTGCGGCGGCCCGACTCTGACTAAGGATTGGGGCGGGTACGTCGTCATCATTGACCCAAAGGGATCGATTATAGCTCAAAGGCTCGGTGTTACCCTTCCGGGCAGGTATGCTCTGAAGGTGCGTTAGTGGTAGTGAGAGTCCTTCCTGAAAACCTCAGAGATGAGCTGAAGAATCCCCTAGGCAGGCTCTATAAGGGCAACGGCCTGGAGTGCGTCAGGGCCATGGAGGAGGATCTACGGCAGGCGTCCAAGGTGGCGGCGGTAGGAGATATGACCGCCTACTATCTTCTGGATGGCAGTGTGATGCCTGATCTCCTCGTCGTGGATATGAAGACCAAGAGGGCGCATGTCTCCAGTGATGTTTTAAAGAGCCTCGAGCACGACAGCTACCGGGTGGTCAAGGTCGATAATCCTCCCTCCACTCTGACCGATGAGCTTATAGATGCCATAAGGTCTTCTTTGGCTGGAACGGATAAGGTCAAGATAATAGTCCGTGGCGAAGAGGACTTGGCTACGCTGCCCGTGATCCTCTATGCTCCCATAGGATCGGCAGTGGTCTACGGCCAGCCCAATGAGGGAAGCGTCCTGGTCAAAGTAACCCCGGATAAGAAGGTCCAGATCAAGAATCTAATGGAAAAGATGGAAGTGAAGTAAATGGATATAAAGGTCATCGAGGAGAAGAACAACCCTCTGCTCAACAGGCGCGAAGTCAGGTTCAAGGTAACTAACGAAGGCTCCACGCCCTCGAGGAAGAGTATAGTAGAGAAGCTGGCAGCCACCATGAACTCCAAGCCCGGTATGGTCATCGTCGATCACCTGGAATCCGAGTTTGGAAAGCAGGAGACCGTTGGCTATGCTAAGATCTACGAGACCGAGGACCGGGCCAAGCAGGTGGAGAGGGAACACATCATTAAGAGGAACACCTTCGGCGAGAAGGCAGAGGAGAAGCAGGAGGCTGCCTGATGGGAGTTGGAGACTACTACCAGATCGGTGGAGATGCCATCAAGTCCAAGAAGCCGGTCTGTCCAAGGTGCGGCAATGGCGTTTTCCTGGCTGAGCACGCCAACAGGATGAGCTGCGGTAAGTGCGGCTACACTGAGTTCAAGAAGTGAAGGTTCTATTTAGTTTAGGATCTGACTTTAATAGGAGCCCGTCCAGGTAGCTATTTAAGGTCAGGGATCTCTACTGGAGCATAGGTAGCCTTCTATGCCTATATTCGAGACCAATGCCTTAATAGCCCTGGTGATCGCGACTGTCCTCCTCTCCCAGTCCATAAAGGTTGTTCGGGAGTACGAGAGGGTGGTCCTCTTCCGCCTGGGTCGCTTCTCCGGGGTTAAAGGCCCCGGTGTGTTTTTCATCATACCCGTTATAGATACGGTGCTAAAGATCGACCTGCGCATAGTTACCATCGATGTTCAGAAGCAAGTGGTCATAACCAGGGACAACGTCACCGTGGACGTGGATGCGGTGATTTACTACAGGGTCATGGACCCCGGCAAGGCCGTGATACAGGTGGAGAACTACCGCGTTGCCACATCCCTTCTGGCTCAGACCACCTTGAGGGATGTCCTTGGCCAGATCGACCTGGATGATCTTCTCTCCAAGAGGGAGGAGCTCAACAAGCGCCTCCAGGAGATCCTCGACCGCCACACCGATCCCTGGGGCATTAAGGTCACTGCTGTCACCCTTAGGGATGTGAGCTTACCTGAGTCCATGATGAGGGCCATAGCCAAGCAGGCCGAGGCCGAGAGGGAGAAGCGATCCAGGGTGATCCTGGCAGATGGAGAGCTTCAGGCCTCCAAGACCATGACTGAGGCAGCACGGCTCTACGGCGAGGCTCCAGTAGCCATAAAGCTCAGGGAGCTTCAGACCCTGGCCGAGATCGCCAGGGAGAAGAACCTTATCATAGTCACCTCTGGAGGGGATGTCGGGTCGAGCAATATGGTCGGCCTGACCAGCGCTCTGAATAAAGAGCAATATAAAGGGGCAGTGGCAAATCAATAAATGAGCAATGAAAAGGCCAAAAAGGACAATAGATGGGTGGCGACGAATGGGTAATAAGAGCGATACCTGATCAAAGGGCGATGGAGCGATGACACCCGGCATCAGATGGGCTTCGAGCCTGAGCCTTCTGGCTCTGCTTGTGTTTTCTTTACTTGCACTTTTACCTCCGTCTTTGGCCCAGGGTTCTAGCGGCTTTAACGGTTCAGTCCTAGTCGTCGACCTGAGCGGTGCCATCACCCCCGCCAGCGATGATATAGTTAAAGCTGCCTTTGAGCAGGCGCAGGCCGGGAACTATAGGGCAGTTATATTGATACTCAATACCCCTGGTGGTGGTCTTACCGAGACCATGGATATCCTGGGCCAGATGGATCAAAGCAAGGTGCCGGTGATAGGCTACGTCTATCCTGAAGGAACCTCGGCCTGGTCTGCAGGCACCCTGATCCTAATGGGCACGGATGTGGCTGCAATGGCACCTCACTCTATTATAGGGTCAGCCCAGCCGGTGCAGCTCTCTCCCACCGGGGGCATCTCACCCATCAACGATAACAAGACCCTCAATGCCATGGTTGCCCTGATCGAGGAGAAGGCCCGGCTTCATGGCAGGAACGTCACAGCAGCAGGATACTTTATCACCAGGAACCTTAACCTTAACGCCTCCGATGCTAAGAATTACGGCGTGGTGGAGATGGTAAGCCCGAATCCACGGGATCTTCTCATAAGGATCGATGGTATCAAGGCCAAGAATATAACCCTGAGCACCATGGGTGCAGGCATAGACTGCTTCGAGCTACCTTTGGGCCTGGCCTTCTTAAAAACAATATCTGACCCGACTATCGCAGGCCTCCTCCTGCTCATTGGCCTCTACGCTATTATTTACGGCCTGTCGAGCCCCGGCATGGGGGCCGAGATCATCGGAGTGGCTGCCACCGCCATGGGGGTCATAGGCATTGGATACGATGTCAACATAGGAGCCTTATTTCTCATCCTCCTGGGCCTAGGGCTGGTTCTGGCCGAGCTTCACAGCCATAGCTTCGGCATACTGGCCCTGGCTGGGTTGATATGCGTTGTAGCAGGAAGCATCCTTATTGTGCCAGTAAGCTATCCTGAGTGGTATCTGCCTGCGGAGTATCAGAGGTCTATGATAACCACGTTTTTAATACCAGCTTTAATCCTTGGAGCCTTCCTGATCTTTGCCGTCTACAAGGCTGCCAAGGCCAGGCTTGCGCCGACCCTCAAGGGTTTGGATTCCCTGATAGGAGCGGCGGGAGTTTCCCTGGACCGCTTGGGCCCAAGGGGATATGTCCAGGTGCGGGGTGAGTACTGGATGGCGGAGGCTGATCAGTTCGTGGAGGCTGGGCAAAAGATTATGGTAGTGGGAAAGGATGGGATAATGCTGAAAGTAAAACGAACCTGACAGCCTTCCGGAGATCTGGAGGGGCTTAAATCCTATGATGCCCGGGAACACTTTTTCCCTCCCTGGCATAGTTTTAGATACCTAGATGGGCTTTTACCATTCTGACGATGAGCTCTGATTCTGTAGCCAAGTGGGAGGAGTTCCTCCGGTCCAGGTACTGGGACGATCTCCTGGCCCTGGCTGATACCTACCCAGAGAACAGGAGCTTGGAGGTGAAGTTCCCTGATCTGGACAGGTACGACCCCGACTTCGCAGACGAGCTTCTAGAAGGTCCCGAGGAGCTTTTGGAGGCTGCCGGAGCTGCCCTCCTAGAGATTGATCTGCCTATAGAGGTCTACCTGGACAAGGCCCACGTGAGGATCGTGGAGCTCCCCCAGCACTACAAGACAAGGGAGCTTAGATCGGATCACATAAGCAAGCTCATAGCCGTCGAAGGTTTGGTCAGGACTGCCACCGAGGTCAGGCCAAAGATATTCTCTGCGGCTTTCGAGTGTCAGAGGTGTGGCTACGTCTTCTTCAGGGAGCAGACCGGCACGAAATTCGATGATCAGAACCTCAAGTGCCAGAATCAGGCTTGCGATAGGGGCGGCCCCTTCAAGCTTATTCTAACCAAGAGCAAATTCGTGGATGCTCAGAAGGTCAGAGTCCAGGAGTCCCCCGAGGATTTGAGGGGTGGCGCGCAGCCCCAGACCCTTGATGTTGAGCTGGAGGATGATCTCGCTGGAAAGATCTTTCCTGGGGACAGGGTGGTGATCAACGGCGTGCTTAAGTCATACCAGAGGTCCACGCCCCAGGCCGGAAAGAGCACCTATTTCGATCTCTACCTTAAGGGCATTTCCGCTGAGATGACCGAGCAGGAGTTCGAGGAGATAAACAGCTCTCCGGAGGACGAGAAGATAATCCTGGAGATGTCCAAAGATCCGGAGATCTACGATAACATAAGAAAATCGATAGCACCATCCATCTTCGGCTACGATGACGTCAAGGAGGCTCTGGCCCTCCAGCTCGTCTCCGGCTTCGAGAAGAAGCTGCCCGATGGGGCGAGGATCAGAGGCGATATCCACATCCTTCTGGTGGGAGACCCAGGCATCGCCAAATCCCAGCTTCTGAGGTACATGACCAAAATTTCGCCTAGGGGGATTTACACCTCGGGCAAGTCATCGACCTCGGCAGGCCTCACGGCTACCGCGGTGAAGGATGAGCTGGGGGATGGCAGGTGGACCATCGAGGCTGGAGCTTTAGTTCTGGCTGATAAGGGGATTGTAGCAGTCGATGAAATGGATAAGATGGATAACGAGGATAAAAGCGCGTTGCACGAGGCGATGGAGCAGCAGAGCTATCATCCTCTCACTGAGATCCAACTATCCGATGGTAGCAAGGTACGCATAGGTGAGCTTGTAGATGGCCTCATGGAGAGCCGCAGCGTAGAGATCGTGGAAGGAGTGGATTGTCAGATAATGCTTCTTCATGGCGAGTTCAAGGTTCACAGCACGGATATGGAAAGGATCTTTGAGCTGCCTGTGGACAGGGTAAGCAGACATCGCTCTCCAGATCATTTCGTTAGAATCAGATATTCCAATGGCTTTGATGTGCTGGTTACTCCTGAGCATCCTGTATATGTAGTAAAAGACGGGATTGCCTGTGTTCCAGCCTGCAGCATCCAAACTGGCGACCTTTCACCGGCTGCCAAATCTGTTTACCATGATGGCGATACATCTATAGTACCATCTAGCATTGCACCATATTCCGGTTTTGAACACGTAAAGGTTATCGATGTCTCCGTTGTGCCAAATGAAGGCGAATTCTCAGCTGACTACGTCTACGATGTGACCATCGAGCCTAACCATAATTTCGTATCCCAGGGTTTAGTCCTCCACAACACCATCAGCGTAGCCAAGGCTGGAGTCATGGCCAGCCTCAAATCCCGCTGCTCCCTCCTGGCAGCAGCCAACCCCAAGCTGGGACGGTTCGATAAGTACGAGCCCATAGCCCCTCAGATCAACCTTACCCCGGCCCTCCTGTCCAGGTTCGACCTAATCTTCGTCCTCACCGACGATCCTGACGCCACCAGGGACGGCAGGATTGCCGAACACATCTTGAAGAGCAACTACGCTGGAGAACTCCTAACCCAGATCGCCTGGAGTGGATCAGGCGATAGCGCAGGGATTGCCCTGGACGTAATAACGCCCCCGATAGACCCCGAGCTCCTCAGAAAGTACATCGCTTATGCCCGAAAGAACGTCTTTCCCACCCTGACCGACGAGGCCAGGGATTACTTCCACAAATATTACGTGGGACTGAGGTCCCAGGGCCAAGATTCCAACAAGCCCGTGCCTGTAACCGCCAGGCAGCTCGAAGCCCTCATAAGGTTGGGCGAGGCCAGCGCTAGGCTTCGTCTCAGCGATAAGGTCACGATCCAGGATGCTCAGAGGGTGGTCAAGATCTTCGAGTCCTGTTTGAAGAAGGTAGGGATGGATCCCGACACCGGTTTCTTGGATGCGGATATCATAGCCACCGGCATCACCAAATCGACAAGGGACAAGACTAAATCCCTCCTGGACGTAATTAAAGATATCAGCAAGGAATGCCAGGGTCCAGCCCCCAAGGATGCCGTTCTGGATAGGGCCGTTGAGCTGGGAATCGACAGGGTCAAGGCCGAGGAGATCATAGAAAGGCTCAAGCGTGACGGCGATATCTTCGAGCCCAGGCCCGGGAATCTAAAAGTTTCCTGAATTAAACCCGAACCAAATCTGAAGCAATCTTGAATTGAGCCTGAAATAAAAATGAAGTGCTTATTATGCAAGGCGAATCCCAATGCGGCGACGTTTACCTGAAGACCCACAGGCAGGGTGCCGCGGTCCTGCTAGCCGCGTGCGACTGCGACCTCATGGGCAAGAGGTTTGAGGAGGGCAAGCTCCACGTGGAGGTATGCTCGGACTTCTTTGGCACGGAGAAGGCCTCCTGTCAGGATCTTGAGAAGGCCCTGTCCTGTGCCACCATTGCTAACTTCGTGGGGAAGAGGGCAGTCGATAGGGCCATAGAGCTTGGCTATATCAATAAAGAGAACGTCCTGGTCATAGATGGTGTTCCTTGTGCTCAGATGGTGATGATGTGAATGCGGTCTGTCCCAAGTGCGGCGGTCCCTCGAACGAAGGCCTATGCGATCTTTGCGCCCTGGAGTCCACAGAGCTTCTGAGCTGCCCTGAAAGGATCGAGATTACGGTATGTTCCGTCTGCGGAGCCAAGTTGATCAAGGGGAAGTGGGTGCCTTCTCAGGCCTCGGTGGGGGAGCTGGCTTACGATGCCGCCTGCAGCGCTATCTGCGCTCACGAGGGTTTATCTAAGCCCAATCTAGATGTGAAGCTGATTAAGACCGGAGCTACCAGGTACATGGCCATGGCCGATCTTAAGGGGACCTTCAGATCCATGCCTGCCGAGGCTGGATGTCGGCTCGAGGTCAGGATTCTCTCCATGGCCTGCGATAGGTGCAGCCGGAGAGCAGGCCGGTACTTCGAATCCACCATACAGGTCAGGGCAAGCTCCAGGGAGCCCACGGAACGGGAGATGGAGGTTTCCAAGAAGATGGCCCTGGAGATGGCCGAGGCGGGGTATAAGCATGGAGACCAGCTATCTTTCGTCCAGGATATTAAGGCGACCCAGGGCGGCCTCGACATCGTCCTGGGGTCCACCCAGCTTGGACGACAGATTTCTAAGGTCATCTCAGAGCGCTTCGGCGGAAGGATCACCGAAACCAGCAAGCTGGTGGGCCAGAGGGATGGCAGGGATCTTTGCAGGAGTACCCTTCTGGTAAGACTTCCCAAGTTTAAGCTTGGTGATATCATCCGCTTTAGAGCGGCGGTTCATGAAGTGGCAGGCTTCGAGGGAAAGAGGGTTTACCTCACAACTTTGAAGGGTGGCCACAAGACCGTGATCACAGACGATGAGGTCGAGGACGCTCGGATCCTTGGCAACAGGAACAAAGCCAGAAAGGCTACTGTGGTGGCCGGGGACGAGAGGATTCTGGAGATCATGGACCCTGACACTTATAAAGTCGTCCTCGCGCCTAGGCCCCATGGCTTGGAGGTTCAACCTGGGCAAGAAGTACAAATAGTGAGGGCCGGGGACGAGTATATTGTATTAGAGTAGTTTTTGTATACTAGTGTTAACTTAGCCCTTACCACAAAGTTTTTAACCTCGTCTTATGCATTCTGTATTGGTAGAAGCACGTATCATAGCTTCGAATCCACGCTGATTAAGCCCTATGTGGCGAATAGGGCGATACATTGCGCCATAACTAGGCGCTCCAGCTCAACAAAAGTCACCATGTGTGGGCCATTTGAATAGAATGCCCCATGAAGTTGATATACGCACGCTCAAGGTAGTTAGATAAAAGCGTGTTCACGATCATTCACTGCTCTCCCTAAGGACTGCCCTAGATGGCAGAACAGTATCGCGCATGGCTGCGGCATAGGGCCGTATGCGCCTCCAGCGGGCCGTGATTTGGTAAGAATTTTATCTAACTATTTTAAAGTTTGAGGTGTATTACATGCAAAACGTTGATACTACTAAGTATGTGATTTATGCTGATATCTCGGCCGATGGGATTGTGGAAAGGCCGGATGTGGTGGGAGCCATCTTCGGCCAGACCGAGGGGCTTTTAGGAAGCGACCTGGACCTAAGGGATCTCCAAAAGACAGGGAGGCTAGGTCGAATAGACGTCCAGATTACCTCCTCTGGGGGTAAATCCAATGGCACCATATCCATACCCTCCAGCTTTGATAAGGTTGAGACCGCTATTCTCGCTGCAGCTTTGGAGACCATAGATCGGGTGGGCCCATGCATTGCCAGGATCAATGTAACCAAGATAGAGGACGTCAGGGCCGCCAAGAGGAAGTACGTCATAGAGAGGGCCAAGAAGATCCTGGTGGAGATGTTCGACGAGAACATCCTTGAGACCGAGGAGATCACCGAGGAGATAAAGCAGTGCGTCAGGGTTGAGGAGATCACTCACATAGGTCCCGACAAGCTGCCGGCAGGTCCCAATGTCCTGGACTCCGACGCCATTCTTGTAGTAGAAGGCAGGGCAGATGTCTTGAACCTCCTCAAGTACGGCATCAAGAATGCCGTGGCCGTGGGCGGAACCAATGTGCCCCCAACCATCGCCGATCTATGCGCCAAGAAGGTCGTGACCACCTTCACCGATGGAGATAGGGGTGGAGAGCTCATAGTCAAGGAGCTTTTACAGGTCGCAGATATCGATTACGTTGCCAGGGCTCCCGAGGGCAAGAGCGTCGAGGATCTCACTCAAAAGGAGATTGTTAGATCGCTACGCCAGAAGATCCCAGTGGAGCAGATACTGGACCAGTACAAGATCAAGAGCCAACCGAGAAGGCGCAGGGAGCTGGCAGCCAAGAGAAAGAGCCTCATCCGTGAGAACCCCCTCTGTATGAGGAGCGTTCCTGAGAGGACTACCGAGTCCCTTGGCCCGAGAAGGATCGTGCCCAGGTCCACGGTCAGGGATGTTAGGGATAACAGGGATGTCAGGGACATAAGGGCAGAGGTAGCGGTAGCCGCAGCCTCTGGGCCTGTCATCGAGGAGATCGGGGCCGTACCTGTGCCCGAGCCCCCGGTCGAGTGGTTCAGGCGGCACGTGGACGAGCTGGATGGAACTCTCTCTGCCAGGCTCTTTGATCGGGGACATAATATCATAAAGGAGGTCGCTGTCAGAGACCTGGCCCGGGAGCTCAAGGAGTCCAACGGGGATGTTGCAAGCGTGGTCTTCGATGGCGTGGTCACCCAGAGGATTCTGGATATCGCCGCCGAGAAGGGTTTGGAGAACCTGGTGGGCGCCAAGATGGGCAACATCGCTAAAATTCCTGTCTGCATCAAGGTTACGACCAAAGAGGCTTAATTTAGGGAAAGCCTCTTTTTTTCTCAAAAAGAATTTTGTTGATGGAGTATCTATCGCTGATGTTTCTATACCTGGAGTTTATATCTCCTAAAGCCGAGGTCATTTCTGATGGAGTACAAGCAGTGCATAGTAATCCGTGGTGATTTGAAGCTCTCCAAGGGCAAGCTTGCAGTGCAGGTGGCCCATGCGGTGGTCCTGGCAATGGAGAGGGCGGACAAGTCGATGGTAGCGAGCTGGAAATCAGAAGGTCAAAAAAAAGTGGTGCTCAAGGTCCCAACTGTTCAGGATCTCTTCAGGCTCAGGGAGGAGGCGGACCAGGCAGGCCTTCCTGCTGCCATAGTCCAAGACGCGGGGCTCACTGAGATCCCTCCGGGGACTGTCACGGCTCTGGGGATAGGGCCTGCCTTGAATAGGCAGATAGACAAGGTTACAGGCAAGCTTTCTTTAGTCTGAAGTATCGATATGAACAAATTGAGCTGATTATGACCACGATACGGGCACCGGAAGCTGATATAGCCATAGGCATAGAGCACTACGCCACATCCACCCCCGGCTGCGACGGCATATTGAGATCGACCCCCGAGGACTTCTTCGTGGAGGAGCTCTACGAGGAACGGGGCTACGAGGGAGGAAAGTACCTCATCTTCTCAGTGGAGAAAAGGAACTGGGATACTCACCATCTGATAAGGGAGCTTTCCAGGCAGCTCAAGATCAGCCAGAAGAGGGTAAGCTTTGCCGGGACCAAAGACAAGAAGGCTGTGACAAGGCAGAGGCTGTGCATCTCTGGCCTGAAGCCCGAGGAGCTAGATAAGATCCATCTGGCGGACGTGCGCCTGAAAGTCCTAGGAAGCACCAATCGCTCTCTTGGCCTTGGCGATCTTCTGGGAAATCGCTTCAAAATAACGATCAGGAATCTGACCTGTCCCGATTCTGAGGGTACCTTCTCCAAGATCTCCGAGGAGATATCGAGGCTTAGGGGCGTTCCCAACTACTTCGGCGTCCAGAGGTTCGGAGACACTAGGCCAGTTACCCACTTGGTGGGAGAGGCCTTGGTCAAGGGAGATACCGAGGGGGCGGTCATGACTTATCTTGCCAAACCCTTTCCCGGAGAGCTGGAGGCTACCAGATCCGCCAGGGAGGCCCTGAGAGAGACCAGAGATTTCAAGGGAGCTCTGAAGAATTTTCCCAGATACCTTCATTATGAAATAGCCATGCTCAACTACCTGGTTGAGCATCCTGGGGATTTTGCTGGCTCCTTCGATGTCCTGGCCCCAAGCTTAAAGCACCTCTTCGTCCACGCTTACCAGTCTTATCTTTTCAACAGGATCCTAAGCAGGAGGCTCAGCTTCGGCCTTCCTCTGAACAGGGCGATGGACGGTGACGTAGTGTGCTTCTCCAAAGGCGACCTTCCTGACATCAGCAAGCTCCAAGTCGTGACGGCTGATAACCTGGATGCCATAAACAGGCTCATGGAGCATGGGAGGGCTCATATTACCCTACCACTCCTGGGCTATGAATCCAGGATTGGACCTAGCCCTGAGGGCGATATAGAGAGATCCGTTCTGGAAGACGAAGGCCTTGGAGCTGACCCCTCTCGCCTGGAGGGATTCCGGGTTCCTAAGAACACCGAGCTTGGTTCCAAGGGCTTGAGGAGGTCTGTCCTTCTCAGGGTCTCCCCCAGGTATGTTGTTCGCACTGACTTCGCCGAGCTCGAGTTCTTCCTGCCTGCCGGGTCCTATGCGACAGTCGTCCTTCGGGAGTTCATGAAGAGCGGCAGCCTTATCACGGATCAGCGGTCATAGCCACCTTCCGTGCTCACCTTAGAAGATCCTTACGCCGTGGTTTACAAGCAGATCCACGCCGTAGCAAGCCCGCAGCGTGACAGGGCTGAGATCCTGGAGCGCTCCAGCTGCTATGGCGGATCTGCCTGGGCCAGATATCACTATTCCAAAGGGCCTCTTGTGATCAGCTCGAGGTCGGAGGGCGAGTGGTTCCGCTACCTGGTAAAGACCGGGTCCCCGGGCCTTGAGCTTATATCCTCCAAACGGTCTGCCGGTTTTGAGTCAGTTGTAATTAACGGGGATGAGGTCGAGGTGACCTACGCCGGCCTTGGGGGCGGCGGTGTCGGGGCCACTCTATCCAGATGCCGTGCTGGGGATGTCCTGAGATATTCCTGCACCGAGGCCGGAGGGGGCAAGGCCGCCAAAGGGATCCTGGTAGTTCCCAGGCGGGAGAGGGTTATCGTAGGCGTGGACAACACAGATTCCAAGACCATCGGAGCCACCTGGTCTCTGGTACACAACATCGCCGCCAAGGTCGACTGCCCCGAGGCCAGGTACATCTCCCATGCCCTGATACAGCTCTTTCCGGTGCCGACCAAGACTCAGAACTGTGTATCCACGGCGGTCGAGTTCGCCTGCCTTCCTGGCAAGGAGGGGGGGATGATCTCCGACTTCAAGGAGCTTTTAGAGAGATATTCGGTCTCCGATGAGACGGGCATGGCCATCTATAGAGGTTTTGATCCATCGGCCCTGCTTCCTTATAGCCAGCGCTGCAGGCAGGAGAGGATCACCTACCAGAGCGCCATGGATGCGGCAAAAGAGAATGGGGTAGAAGTAATCCTGGGAGGAACAGGGCTTATAGGCGCCGTGGCTGCCATTCCTTATTATTCAAGGGCAGATGAATCTATAGTCCCTGAGGTTTAGGTTGAAAGTTTAAAATAAAAATGGCAGGCCCAAAGGCCTGTCTGCCGTTCCATTGTCGTTACCTCCAGGCCGACCAGGTGCCGGAGGGTACGCCTTCTATGGTATAACTTCCGCCGATTATGTTGTTTGGAGAGGCGGTGCAGGAGGCCAGGGTTACATTGCCCCCGAAGGGTGCGGTCCGGGCCATGGCCAGGGTGGAGCCATCGTACTGCCAGGTCCTATCTCTGGTAGACCCAACCGTTGATCACTCCGTCTCCTTCCACCTCAAGGTGGCATCCGCGTTGAGAGTTAGGACTACCCTCCAGTTGCTGTTGACCGCTCCCAGGGATTTTCCTTCCATGTTTCAGTCGCTGAACAGCTCGGAACATATCGCTGACATCCAAGCGAGAAGCGATCTTTTACTCCTCTCTCAACCATTATCGCTCGATCCCTATATCCAGACCACGCAGCCGCATATATCTGCTTAGACATTTCCACCAGGCCCATAGTAATCACGAAGGTGGCATTTTTATTGATCAGACGACTTATGGACTCTTTATAATCCTTCTTATACCCCTCATCGCTCCTCGACACGGAGTTGTGGAACATGATCACCGCGGGGTCTCCTCCGACCGCACGATCTTCGAGCCATGAATCCAGGAGGCTGAGCCATTGAATGCCATTGATCTTCATATTATCCTTGGCAGAGAAATCGCAGAGATACGTCCTCTTTCCTTTGAACTCGGCGGTGCTTACGGGGACCGCATAGAAGGACTGGCCTTCGGCCTGATAAGGCCCGGTATCATTCTTCTGGCCTGGAAGATCAATGAGGCTGGCCTTTTAATACTGAATCGTAGGCTATGCCCAGTACATCCAGCACCGTATAGGTGGTCTCGCTCTAAATGAAGTACTGGGGCCTAAAGCCCTCTATCGGCATGGGCTTTCCATCCCTCAGGTACTTAATAAGAATAGCAGACCAGGCAGACATCAAAATAGATGATCGGCAGCTGTATGGCGATGGTCGCGAGTATATAGAAAGCCCGCCACGAAGTGAGCCCAAAACTCCAGAAGCATCTCTTCGGTCTGCCTTTTCAGCTCACCTTCAGAGTGAAAATGGATCGACGAAAGCGGTTGATAACGGGCTCAAAGATCCTGTAATAGCCGAGGCTGAAGAAGGAGAGGATGCCTATGGGAACTATGTTCAAAACTCCCTAAGTATTTGGTCCGATATCGATGGGATGATTCCCTAGGACGACATAAGTCAAAGCGAAATGAAAAAGAGGTAGGGCAAACAGGGTCGTCCAGGCTACTATTAATCTCCTATGATCCGGAGACTGGCGTTCCCACGTGCTGTATGTATCGTAAGGATAGTACTCCTGGTGAGATCGATCAATGATCAGGGGGATGTATATTGCAAAGAACAGCTCTAGCATCATCTGGGCTTCACTGGCCATGGACAGCGATCACCTGAAGGCGCGAGGACTTATAGCATTGGATTGACTTTCGATCTAATATTGGAGCCAATCCCCATGAAGTTTACTATTAATCTTCATATAATTTACAGTAGACGTCGGATATACATCTCTATGCCTTAAAATCGCGGGTTGATAAATAACACACCCACATAGGTAAGTGAGAAAACGACCGCCCTTAGAGCTAACCCCGGCAGTAATCGAGGCCATCTTGAAAGCTATTCAGAGAGTAAAGACCACGATGCTCTTTGGGC
>DAXJ01000050.1:29220-33485 GCA_002506335.1 Methanosaeta sp. UBA114 | reverse complement strand
GCCCAGATAGCCATAGGGCTTCAGAAAGGTGCCGAGATCTCCAACCTGACCATCGTAGGTGGAGAGACCGCCTCCCTGCCGGAGATCATAAAGGGCTTCGACCTGGCTGGAACCGCCATTGGAATCGTGGACAAGGATAAGGTCATCACCGGTGAGAAGATCGCCGTTGGAGACGTCATGGTGGGAGTTCCAAGCGACGGCCTCCACAGCAACGGTTACACCCTGGCCAGGAGGATCGTGGAGCAGTCCAAGTACACCTACTTCGATAGGATGCCCGGATCGGACATGACCATCGGAGAGGAGCTCCTGGTCCCCACTAGGATTTACATGGAGATCCTGGATCTGGTCAAGAAGTGCGACGTCCACGGCCTGGCCCACATCACGGGCTCGGGCCTCCTCAAGCTCCACAGGCTTACTGCCCTGGGCTTTGAGATTACCGATCCCTTGGAGCCCCAACCAATCTTCAGTTTCCTCCAAGAGCTGGGGAATGTAACGGACGCCGAGATGTACAGGACATTCAACATGGGCATGGGCTTCGTGGTGATACTGCCCGAGGACGAGGCGGAGAATGCCTGTCAGATCATGGGGTCCAGATCCAAGGTAATAGGGTCCATAACAAAAGAAGGTTTGAGAGCTGGGAAGCTGGAGCTTTAAATCAAGCTCAGATTTTAATCCCAGCTTTAAATCCATTTTTAGCGCTAAGTTTTCTGAGCTATTCTAAGCAGCCTTCACGTCTTCTTTTTCGGCCGCTACCCCGGCCTCGGCTCCAAAGAGCTCTTCCAGCTTATCCTTGATCTTCCTGATATTCTCGACCGAGGTGCAACCGGCATCTATCGGCGGCGTCCCTGCCAGGTCAGCCTGGACCAGGCAGTTGTCGAAGGGTATAGTACCGAGAACGGGTATTCCCATCTGCGCCAGCTTATCCGCCACAGGCCCAGGATCGTTGGCCTTGTTGATGACCGCAAAGTACCTAGTGATCCCTATCTGCTGGCCCAGCTCCTTTATGCGCTCCACGGTCTCTATGGACCTCATGCCCGGTTCCACCACGGCGATCATGGCATCTACACCCTTGGCCGTGGCCCTTCCCAGGTGTTCAATGCCTGCCTCCATATCCATGATAACGGCATCCTTCTCCCGGGTGATGACGTGCCTTATGAGAGCCTTGATGAAGGAGTTGGCAGGGCACATACATCCTGAACCTCCCGAATCAATGGTTCCCATGACCACTAGCTTGACGTTATCGGGCCCGGTGCAGCCGCACATCTGGACTATATCGTCCACCTTGGGATTGAGCTTGTACATCCCCATGGGCATCCCCGCCCTCTCTTGGATGAGATCTTTGTGGGTAGTGACAGGAGCGGGAAGGGATTTTATGCCTATGGCCGAGCCCAGGTTCATACTAGGATCGGCATCTATGGCTAGGACGTTATAGCCGTCGCGGGCAAGCATGCGGGCAAGGGTGCCGGCCAGTGTGGTCTTGCCCACGCCGCCCTTACCAGAGACTGCGATCTTCAAAGAAAAACCTCCTTGGGTCCTGGCGGTCTTGGCCAGGCTTCGTTTACCACATGCTGCTTAATATGCCCTCCACATATATTTCCTTGGGTGCAGGGGGTTGATATGAAGGTTCAGAAGAGGTACGGAGCTGTAGTGAATTTCGATCCCTCCAGGGTTGCTGCTGCCATCTACAAGGCCTTTGCAGCCGTAGGCATGGGGGATGGGGGAAGGTCGAGGGATCTGGCAGAGCGCGTGGAGGCCGAGGCTCAAAGGAGGTTTGGAGATGGCACTATTGGCATTGCCAGAACAGTTAGGGTTGAAGACATTCAGGATCTGGTGGAGATGGTTCTAATTGAGGAGGGCTATGCCGAGGTTGCCAAGGCCTACATCCTTTACCATCAGAAGAGAAGCGAAACTCGTGATGCTAATGAGTACCTTGGGGCCTCCGACGACCTGGAGCTCAGCTTAAACGCCGTGGAGGTCCTGAAGAGAAGATATCTCAAGAGAGGTATCTCTGACAAGGTTATAGAGACCCCTGGTGAGATGTTTGCCCGGTCTGCCCATCAAGTCTCCCTGGCCGAGAAGAGGTTTGGCAACGACCCCTGTGCCCAGGGCAAAAGGTTCCTGAAGGCCATGAAGGGCCTTTTATTCCTTCCCAATTCCCCTACCTTAATGAACGCGGGACTGCCCCTGGGCCAGCTCTCTGCCTGCTTCGTCCTCCCCATAGAAGATTCCATTGAGGGCATCTTCGATGCCGTAAAGCACATGGCCCTCATCCATCAGAGCGGCGGGGGGACGGGCTTTTCCTTCTCCAGGCTTCGCCCGAAGAACGATGTGGTTGGGGCTACAGGAGGAGTAGCCAGCGGCCCTGTCTCCTTCATGAGGGTCTTCGATGTCGCGACGGATGTGGTAAAGCAGGGTGGAAGGCGCAGGGGCGCCAACATGAGCGTTCTCTCGGTCAACCATCCGGACATCCTGGAGTTCATAGGCGCCAAGGATAGGCCGGGCTTCATGGAGAACTTCAACCTCTCTGTGGCAGCCACCAATGAGTTCATGCGCCGGGCCAAATCAGGGGGCGACTTAGATCTGATAAATCCCAGAAACGGCGAAATCACGGACAGCCTGAATGCTAGAGATCTCATGAGGCTTATAGCCACCTCCGCCTGGAGGAGCGGAGAGCCAGGGGTTCTTTTCATTGACAGGATCAACACCACCTCGACCGTCCCCGGAACTATAGAGGCCACCAACCCCTGTGGTGAGCAGCCTCTTCTTCCCTATGAGTCATGCGACCTTGGATCCATAAACCTCGCCCGGATGGTGAAGAAGAGAGAGGTCGATTGGGACCGCCTGGGGGAGCTGGCCTGTATGGGTGTGAGGTTTCTGGACAATGTTCTGGATGTCAACAAATTTCCCCTCCCAGAGATCAGGGAGGCCACCCTTAGAAACAGAAAGATTGGCCTTGGAGTCATGGGCTTTGCCGAGATGCTCATAGAGATGGGCATATCCTATGCCTCGCCTGAGGCTCCCGGGCTGGCCGAGGATATCATGGGCTTTCTGACCAGGGCGGCCAGGGATGAGTCGGAGCGCCTGGGGAACGAGAGAGGGTCCTTCCCAACCTTCGAGGATAGCACCCTTAAGGACTACGGGGCTATGAGAAACGCCACCGTAACAACGGTTGCCCCCACCGGCAGCATAAGCATCATCGCCGGCACATCTAGTGGGATCGAACCCCTCTTTGCGGTGAGCTTCGTCCGCCATGTCTTGGATGGAGCGAGGCTCGTAGAGGTCTCCCCGCTCTTTATGCGCATGGCCAAAGAACGGGGGATCTACAGCAAGGGGTTGGAGGCGGAGGTGGCAAGAAAGGGATCTCTCCAAAATGTAGCAGGGATTCCGCAGGATTTGAAGGATCTGTTTATCACGGCCCTGGAGGTATCGCCTGAGCAGCATGTGAAGGTTCAGGCGGCGTTTCAGATACATACCGATAACGGAGTTTCCAAGACTGTCAATCTTCCCGCCAGGTCTTCCATTGAGGACGTGCTGAAGGTCTACGATCTTGCTTATGATCTGAGGTGCAAAGGAGTCACAGTTTATAGATATGGGTGCAGGGATCAGGTCTTGTATTTGGGGGATTCGGATGCTGTAGATTCAGGGGCTGGTAAGTGCCAGGTCTGTGGTTGATAATTCAGATTTAACATCAAATGCCAAAGCTCCAAACTATTAAAAGAGTCTTCTTCAATCCAGGGATTTATGTTGTATATCAACCGAAGCAAGATATTCACTTATACATTCAAATTTAAAATACACTTAGCCATACTGATAATCTTCCCCTCACCGGTAATTAACAGCATTTATCCTCTTCTAGTCCCTGACCTTGGTAGTAGTAATTGATCCTTATCGTAATGCTAGCGGAACACTAGTGAGGATGTGAACCGATAATCCTAAACCTTTTAGATGCCAGGATGGGACTATGAAGGTCGGCATCACTGACACTACTTTCGCCAGGTATGACATGGGCAAGGCCGCCATCAGGGAGCTTAAGGGCCGGTCCTCGGTACAGATAGTCCGAAAGACCGTGCCGGGGATAAAAGATCTACCGGTGGCAGCAAAGAAGCTCATAGAGGAGGAGAACTGCGATCTGGTCATGGCTCTGGGAATGCCTGGAGCCGCCGATAAAGACAAGATGTGCGCCCATGAGGCCTCGTCCGGGCTCATTATGGCCCAGCTCATGACCAATACCCACGTCTTGGAGGTCTTCGTCCACGAGGACGAGG
>DAXJ01000050.1:27958-28974 GCA_002506335.1 Methanosaeta sp. UBA114 | reverse complement strand
AGGTCTTCGTCCACGAGGACGAGGCCCCTGACGAGAAGACTCTGGCCTGGCTTGCGGAGCAAAGAACTGTAGAGCATGCCAGAAATGCCCTGGCGCTTCTGTACAACCCAGAGAAGCTGACCCAGAAGGCAGGGACGGGTCAGAGGCAAGGTTATGAGGATGCAGGGCCGCTGGAGGCCGGGGGCAGCGTGGGAGAAGGTACTTTAAGCCATTAAGTCTTAAGCTATTGAACAGGTAAGGAATCACAGATCATTAGACCTGAGACGGATGAATGGAGCTCAAGGTTATCCTGACGCGGATACTGGTGATCCTGGTAGGATGGGCTGCAGTAGTCGATGCCAAAAGCAAGAGCTGAGGAGGAAAGTCATCGGGATGCAAGAGTAGATCAACTGGCTCTAACTCCTCCTATCATAAGGGCGTAGCCTCGGTAGCGCCGATCGTTGCAGTAACAGCTCTTGGAAGCGCGGGTAGAAAAAGAGCTAGCTAGGCTTGGACGATGCATTGGAGAATGAAATAGTTGAGGGCGTTCAATCAGTACAGGCGCTCGGCTTTGACTTGCCACCTGCTGCCTTGGTCGTTTCCATCGTCCTGGGCTTAATGGTACGGAGATGCCGGTGAGAAACCGTCAACCCCTCATGGCCCTCTCTTCCAGCTTTACTGCGATGACCGCCCCCAGTGACCTTGCTCTGTCCATGACCGCAGGCTCATCCTCAACGTTCCTATACTTCCTTAGAATCCTGGCAGAACCTTTGGCGTAGGGCACGTTGTCGGGCAGGATCTCCCGGTAGCCTTTGTAAGCCTCACTTACGCCGTAGTCTCTTCCCGATACCTCATGACTATAAGGCGTTCCAGGCGGCATACTCGCAAGTCTCTCCAGGACCGCAGACGAAGCAGCACAGAGTTGCCCTTGGCAGACATGGTGCCCGCTACATCGAACTTGGAAAAGCCGAGGATATTTCCGAGCCATACCTCCACATCATCCTCAGCAGTGTACCCGACGGCGACCGCAGCTCCGA
>DAXJ01000050.1:24268-27609 GCA_002506335.1 Methanosaeta sp. UBA114 | reverse complement strand
CCCAAGGAAGGTCGGTGACCATACTACCAGAGCATCGGCTTTCATTATCTTTGGAGCATGTTGACGTCCGAGAGCTTTATGAACTCGGTATCCGTGCCAGTAGCCTCTAGAATAGCCTTGACAAGCTTATCGGTGTTTGCATTCTTGGTGGGACTTCCACTCACTCCAAGGACAAACAAGAGTATCACCCAGATTAACCTTGCGTCAGGCAAATTTTTCTATCAAGGGATAGATATTCCAGGGGATTCACTTTGGATTTCTTCACCCACCTGATGATAGGCTTTCTCATATCCTCCTGGATAAGCGGCTCCTTCTTTCACGGAGCGTACATGGCCCTGGGCACATTGATGGCAGGCATTTCGGATTTCGATATCCTCCTCTATCCGCTCTGGAAGAGGTTTCCTATCCTCGGCCACCACGGCTTGACCCACATGTTGGCCTTCATCCTGATATCGGCCCTGATAATCTTCTCGGCCTACACGGCCTTCAGCGGCACCTTCGATCCCATGCTTCTGCTGGTGATGGTACTGGCCGGATCATCCCACATCCTCGGGGACTTCTTGACCAATTGGGGTGTGCCACCATTCTATCCACTGACCAGGAGATACTATAAGATCAACCTCGACGTAGCCGTGAACCCTCTCGTTTTGGCTTATTTCTTCATCGGCTGCTCCTTTCTTTACCTGGTAAGCCAGGGTTACGTATCAATGAGCCCGAAGGGGGCCTCTGAGACCCTTGGTGCCACCTATCTTGCCTACCTCATCTTCAGGGCGGTCTTCAAGCTTTATTATCTGAAGAAGCCAGAGAACAAGGGATTCTCAGCCCTGCCGACCCTGCTGCCGTGGAGGTGGAGGCTGGTAAGAAGGGCGGAGGCCGATGAGGCGATCTTAATAACCCTCAGGCGCAGCCAGGAGAATACTTGCATCATACCCAAGGGGGCGCCGGAGTACCCTGAGTATATCCTGGACCGCATCAAGAGCTGCGAGGACCTGGTCTACACCTACTGGCTGCCCGAGGTCCAGGAGTTCATGCGGGTCTTTGAGTATCCTTACTACGATATCGATTGCTCTGATGAGAAGAGGGAGATCTCCTGGCACTCGGCTGAGATGGGCGATGATATGAATGTCGTGGTCCGCATCGATGATTGCGGCGTCGATGTAAAGGCTACCTTCCCCAGTAGAAGGGACAGAAGAGCGAGATCGCAGTGGCCGTAGCATTCGGATGGAGCTTTCGTGGTGTTTAAGTACGACGGTGACCATCGCATCCTTAGGGGTGGAGTAGCTTGAGCGTTCTCTTGGATCTACATTCATTGTTTATCTTAGGGATCCTGCTATTCCTGGCAGGCAAAAGGTTCGAACTGGAGCGGTTGACTAATATCACCTTAGGCATCTCCTACTTCCTGAGGCAGGGGTTTGAGTACGTGGGTCTCAAGGATAAAAAATTCAGGCTTATGCCCTACGTCATGGTGATGGCATGGTTGGCTACCTTCCTGTCCTTCTAGGGTTATCCCGACCACAGAAGCCTGAAGTTTGGAAGCCTGACTGATCTGACCGAAGTTTCCTGGACCTTGCTCGTCCTCGCCACCTATGCGGTCTTTGCCCCCTTGGCGCAGTATTTCATTGAGAGGTAGATCCTGAACTGAAACCTATCACTGGCAGCGGTAGCCATAGCCCTAGGAGGGTCCATGGAGCTCCTGGGTACCAAGCAGGCTTTTGGGGTTATCACCCTGGGGTTCCTGCAGCCGAAATAGGGTCCTTTCGTCTTCGCAGGCCTCCCCCACGTCCTCAGATTCGCTTGGGCGCTCAATATCTGGGCTGCATGCGGCCTGGCTCTGGTTCGATGGATGAACATGAGGGGAGGCCATGGATATGCCAGACCGCACTCTATACGAGAAGGATGTCAGAGCCTAGAGCCACAGGGAAGATACGCTCTATTAGACGAGAAAACACCAGGATGCGGTCGAGGCCTATGATAAGGCCCTGGAGATGAATCCTCAGCGGGCAGAGTTCTGGTTTGGAAAGGGTAGGGTTCTTCAGAGGTTTTGGAAACAGGACTCTGCCCTGAACGGTTATCATAAAGCCCTGGAGCTTAAGCCCGAGGACGAGGATATCTAGACAGGCAAGATCCTAGACACTCCATCTGCTGAGCATGGACTAATCTCCCAAATATCGTACCTGCAGCGTAGGATTCGCCTTATGGGATTCAAAGAAGTTAAAGGAAAAAAGCCCAAGGGCTTAGGATAAGCAGGCCGTTGGATTTTGCGGTCAGTTAGGCTTCGTTGAAGGCTAGGCTCACGGCAGGCTTCAATCGATCCTCCTGAAGAGCTCCCCTTTAGCTCCACAGACCGGACAGATCTCGGGCGCTTCCCTCTCCACGGTCATGCCGCAGACTGGACATACGTAGTATGGATAGGCCTCTTTAACATAGTCCAGTTTATCCATGAGGACCTGGTAGAGCCTAGCATGGACCTTCTCCACCTCATTGGCGTAGCTCAAGGTGATCTCTGCCACCTTATTGCCCTCCGCCTTGGCAATCTCTATCATCCCTGGGTACATCTCCTTGAACTCGGTGGTCTCTCCGGCCAGGGCCTCCCTTAAATTGTCCGGAGTGGATCCTATGCCGTTCATGGCCCTCAGGTGGTTGCCGGAGTGGACGGCCTCTGCCTCAGCCGCAGCCCGGAATAATCTGGCCGCCTGGGGGTAGCCTTCCTTATCAGCCCTAGCTGCAAAGGCCGCGTATTTCCTATTCGCTTGGGACTCTCCGGCAAAAGCCTGCTTCAAGACGTCTTCACTTTTAGTCACTGTGGTCAGCTCCAGTTTTAACTTCAATTTATAACTTTAGGCGGGCTTCAGCGATAAAATTTTTGGAAGGATATCTGAAACTAGAAGGTGAACAAACGCTTTGAATAAAGTTTCTCTCAACGCTAATAAAATGTGATAAAAAGAAAAATATGCAGTATCTAAAATATAACCCTCCAATCATTCTTCGTACTGACCACCTGCCAGCCCAAATCCCTAGCCGCATCAAGGCCTTTATCCATCTCTTCAACCGAGATTTCTCTATCGTAAGCGTATTCATGGATGGAGTCGTGGTGGTTAAATGTGCCCAAGCCCTTTCGGTCTCAGCCGGTGGCGATCGGCAGCACGGCGATATCTACATTCGAGCTGCTGCAGGCGAAGATGGGACGGTGACCAATGACCATCCATATCTCCATGGCCTCTTTGGCGAACGTGAGCTTGGTAGAGGTGACTATCACCGGTTCAGATAGACACTCCATACTTCCTCGGAGAAGGCCCTGACGAAGTTCTGCTCACCGCACGTCACTATATATGTCTTGAAAC
>DAXJ01000050.1:18213-23988 GCA_002506335.1 Methanosaeta sp. UBA114 | reverse complement strand
CCGGTTCTAAGATAGCTCAGCAGCTCAAGCGTTGGTTTGTAAACGCGCCTGGTGTACGGTAGGTCTAAGTGAGTATACTTTGATCAGTTTTTGCAGCAATGATTTTATAAATACACAGCTTCTGAGGTGATACGTGCCGTTTTTGCGAACTTCTTTTGGCTCTATTCCCGCCTTACCTTGCCGTTTTCCAAGGGAACACGGAGAATGCCCTATCACCAGATCTTCCGGCACATGATAAAATAGGTTGGAAGCCAATAACCATGAGGAAAATCCGCAGGATCCAAGCCATATGATGCCCCAGGATGGTGATTGATAAGGGACACAGACCTAGCACCATAAACACAGCGCCGTAAGTATAATGTAAAACATGCCTCTGTGCCATACCACAGGTTGATATGGCTTAAATCCCTTATAGGAGGTTACGGCCAATAAAGATAGCTCTAAAGTTTAAAGAGTGATCCTAAGAGATGGCGGATAATATAATAGAGGTCAAGGACCTGGAGTACAGATACAACGGCTTCAAGGCCGTGGCGGGAATAAGCTTCTTCGTCCGGTCAGGGGAGATCTTCTCCTTTCTTGGACCCAACGGGGCCGGAAAGAGCACTGTGATCAACATCCTCACCACCCTTCTGCCGGTGCAAGCAGGGTGTGCCATGGTGGCGGGCTTCGATGTATCCAGCCGGCCCGAGGATGTGAGGAGGTCCATAGGCATAGTCTTCCAGGACGAGACCCTGGATAGAGACCTGACGGTCTGGGAGACATTGGAGCTTCACGGAAGGCTCTACTCCATGCCCAAGGCCGAGAGACGGTCCAGTATCGACGAGATGATAACCCTGGTCGAGCTAGATGATAAGAGGGACGTCAGGACTAGGAACTTAAGCGGCGGAATGAAGCGGCGCCTAGAGGTCGCACGGGGGCTCATGACCCGCCCTAAGGTTCTCTTCCTGGATGAGCCAACCATTGGTCTCGACACCCAGACCAGGATGAGGCTGTGGCAGTACATAAAGACGGTAAACGAAGCCGGAACTACTATCTTCCTCACCACTCACTACATGGACGAGGCCGATCAGGTGAGCGATTACATAAACATCATGGACCACGGGAAGATCATAGCCTCGGGCACCTCAGAGGCCCTCAAGAACGACCTGGGCCGGGATGTCATATACCTGGAGACGAGCGATAACGTGGATGCTGCAAAGCTCATAGGCAAGATGGAGCACGTCAAGGACATAAGCCCCTCTTCCAAGGGCCTTTCTGTCACCATCACAACCGATGGCACCCGCTGCCTTCCTGTTATCATGAGCGCCCTGAATGAGAATGGTGTAACCATCTCCGAGGTCAACCTCAAGAAGCCCAGCCTCGACGACGTCTTCATCCACTACACGGGCAGGGATCTCCGAGAGACCGGTGCTGAGAAGTTCAGGATAGCCAGGGCCAATATTGGAGGCCGCTGATATGGCTTGGGAGTTCACCACCATCTACTGGAGAGACATGCTCAGATTCGTGAGATTTAAAGCGGTCCTCTTCACCTCCCTGGTCCAGCCTGCCCTCTGGATGGCCCTCTACGGCGCTGCCATGTCCAGCAACTTCAGCAGGCTTGGCGCCGAGATCTCAGCCCCTCCTGGATCTGAGGCCATTTCCTACCTGACATTCATGGGCGGCGGTGTCATAGCCCTGACAACTTTGTTCACCAGCCTCTTTGGTGGCATAAGTCTCCTCTTTGATAAGAACTGGGGCATCATGAGGGAGATTTTGGCCAGCCCCATGTCCAGGAATAACATCATCATAGGCATCGGCCTTTCAGGGGTGACTAAGTCCTTTATCCAAGTCATGGTGATCATGGCCTTCGGCCTCGTTCTTGGGGCTAGGTTCTTCGTCGGCTACACGCCCGTAAGGGCCATTATATCCCTCCTATGCATACTGCTCTTCGTCGGGATCTTCTCCATAGGCTTTCTGTTCCTCTCTTCCGCTATATCCATGAGTATGGAGACCCCAGAGGGCCTACAGGCGGTGATTACCCTCCTGTCCCTCCCACTCTTCTTTGCCAGCAACGCCCTCTATCCCATAGATGCCTTTCCGCCCATCGTTCGGACGCTGTCCCTCTTCAATCCCCTAACCTACCTAGTCAATGGAGTGAGGTATTTTGCTATTGGCAGCGACTTCTACGCCATAGGCATCCACTATACCTATGCCTTTAACGATATCCTCTTCTCCCTGGGGGCTCTGACTGCCTTTGCCGTGGCCACGTACATCGTGGCCTGGTGGGTGTTCAAGAAGGCGGTGATAACTTAGGCAGTGATAACCGGTAATATTCGTTCGTCCTTTTTGATTCAAGATCAAGGTGAGGTTGATGGAGAGCAAGATATGCAAGGCCCTGAAGCTGGCCTACCAGCCCGTGGCCATCTTATGGAGCAATGAACGACCTGCAGGTGCCCTGCAGTTCAAAGGCGTAGGTTCGGGGTGCGTCATGTCCATGTTCGCCCAGGCCGCGGCCAAAGGGAAGACCGCCGCCTTCGATAAGACAACCTTCGGCTGTTTTGGAGGAGGAGCGGGTCTGGGCTTTGGCCGACAGTACGAAAACTTCCCCGTGGGAGGCATCGAATGCTTCAGGTACTTCCTTTCCACAGGGCTTGAGAACTCGGGAAAGGAAGGTCTCGTGGAGAGGATCAAGGGGATGGGCAGAAATGAGTTTACAAAGCACCTTCTCCATGGCGAGGGCTATAGGAAGACTCCCGAGCTGGTAGAAAAGTTCCTTGAAGATCTGCCGTCCATGGAGGTTCCCACAAGGTACGTCATCTTCAAGCCCCTCAAGGATCTGGCGGATGGTGAAGTGCCTGTGGTGGTGATCTTTACAGCCGATACTGATCAGCTCTCGGCCCTCGTCATCCTGGTGAACTACGACAGAGCTGGAAATGAGAACGTCATAGCCCCGGCAGGTGCGGGCTGTCACCAGATAGGTGTTTATGCCTTTAAAGAAGCCGAGTCTAAGAATCCAAAGGCGGTGATAGGCTTGACCGATATTCAGGCCCGAAGGACAGTCCGAGGAGTCATGGGCAAGGACATCGTCACCCTGGCCGTACCCTACAACCTCTTTATTGACATGGAATCCAATGTCGAGGGCAGCTTCCTGGAGAGGGACGTGTGGAAGGGCATGGCAGGTGAATGAAGATCTTCGCAGGAGATCATCCATAAGTTACCTATAGGCTATCTACATCCCTTTTTATAGATCCAAAGATTGAGGTTCCAGCTTTGAGCACCAATTCGGAGAAGAACGTAGCCCTGATCATCACCACCCTTGGCGCGTTTCTCACACCCTACATGAGCTCAGCGGTCAACATCGCCCTGCCTGCTATAGGAAATGAATTTCAAATAGGCGCCGTATCCTTGAGCTGGATTGCCACTGCCTATCTCCTAGCAGCAGCCGTCTTCCTTGTTCCCTTCGGCCGCCTGGCGGACCTTTACGGCAGAAAGAAGATCTACGCCTACGGTATGGCAGTATACACCCTGGCTGCGGTCCTCCTGACGGTCTCCAGCTCAGATGGCGAGCTCATAGCCTTCAGGGTTCTAGAGGGCCTTGGGGCGGCCATGATCTCCGGCACGGGGGTTGCCATCCTCACATCGGTCTTTCCTATCCATGAACGTGGAAAGGCCCTGGGCATCAACTTGGCAGCCACCTACTTCGGCCTATCCATGGGTCCTTTCCTTGGAGGATTTCTGACCGGGAACTTCGGTTGGAGATCGGTGTTCCTAGTCAATGTGCCTCTGGGTGCCCTGGTAGTCTTTCTTATCGCATGGATGTTCAAGGGCGAGTGGTCCGGGGCCAGGGGAGAAAAGTTCGACATGGCAGGGTCGGCGCTCTACGGCCTGGCGATCATAGCCGTGGTGTATGGCATCTCTCTTCTTCCATCCATCACAGGAGCGTGGGCCATCCTGACGGGTATCGTCCTACTCATCGCCTTTACAAGGCTGGAGGCAAGGAGTCTAAGCCCGGTCCTAAACATCCACCTCTTCAGATCCAACCGGATCTTTGCCTTATCCAACCTGGCGGCCTTCCTAAACTACAGCTCTACCTATGCGGTGGCCTTCTTCCTGAGCCTCTATCTCCAGTACATACAGGGCTTCAGCCCTCAGGCAGCCGGGACCTTTATCCTCATTCAGCCTGCCATGCAGGCCATCTTCTCGCCTTTTGCGGGAAGGCTATCGGATAGGGTGGAGCCAAGAATTGTTGCCTCAGCAGGGATGCTCCTGACGGTAGTGGGCCTTGCCGTCCTCACTTTTCTGAGGAAGGGGTCGAGCATGAACCTGGTTACAGGAAGCTTACTCCTATTGGGAGTAGGCTTTGCCTTCTTCTCCTCCCCTAACACCAGCGCCATCATGGGTTCTGTCGAGAAGAGGCACTATGGGGTCGCCTCAGGGATGGTCGGGACCATGAGGTTCACAGGCCAGATGTTCAGCCAGGGAATTGCCATGCTAGTCTCGGCAGTGTACATAGGAAGCGCCCAGATCGTGCCTTCCAACTATTCCCAGTTCATCACAGCCATGAATATTGCCTTTGCCATTCTTATGATCCTGTGCACTCTGGGCATCTTCGCCTCCCTGGCCAGGGGAAGGACCCGCGTGAAAAGCGTTTAAGCCTGGAGCGCCTAATAGCATTCAAGTCGTTGGGTTCAAATCTACCGGGGAGGTCTAATTAAAATGAAAGTATTGGGCATAAATGCCAGCCCAAGGGGCTCCAGGAGCCAGACCCTGAGATTGGTCCAGGCAGCCCTTGATGGCGCAAAGTCAGAAGGAGCCGAGGTTGAGCTGGTGGACGTCTGTGAGTTGAATATCGAATATTGTAACGGCTGCCAGGTCTGTTACAAGAAAGGCGCCTGCAACAAGAAGGATGATTTCCAGAGGATCTATGATAAGATGATGGCCGCCGACGGCCTGGTCATGGGATCTCCGAACTATCTTAGGTCCATCACCGCCCAGCTGAAGACCCTCATCGACAGAATGGCCGATGCCATCCACTGCCAGCTCTTTACTGGCAAGTACAGCGTAAACGTCGCCACCGCCGGTGGCATGGGTGCGGATAAGCAGGTCACTGAGTACATGAATGCCATCATGCTCAACTTCGGATCCTTCGTGATAGGAAGCACGGGCACATCCATGGCACAGGGCCCCAAGGCCTTAGCGGAAGCAGAGAAGAGGGCCTTTGAGCTTGGCAAGGCCCTAGCAGGGGATATCAAGTCCAAGAGGGATTACATAGAGCAGAGAGAGATGCTAGATGAGAACAGGAAGTACTTCATGGCTCTGGTTAAGAGAAATCCTGAATGGGTGCATGAGAACGAGTTCTGGAACAAGCTTAATTGGACCTGAAGGTTAGGAGAAGGCCAATTTTAAGCGCTCTTTCCCACAGGCAGCACGGCTATATGCAGTCCCCTTTCCTGCAATCCGAGGGAATTGGTGGCGCTATTGGTATCGAAGCCGCCTATGTAGATGCTGACTAGATCGAGAGAGGTGGCCTAAAAGGCGAAGTTCTGAGAGGCAATCCCGACCTCGACGCGGACGTAATCCTTTCCTACGCCATCTTTAGTCGCCCTCTCAAAACCCTGGCGGCCACGAGGGTGATAGGCGCAGTCTCGGCTCAGCCTTGGTCTCCGGTGGGGTCCGCGAACTAGGATCTGCTGTTCCCGGCCTGGAGCTGCATCAAGTTCTTTCTATGAGGCGAGGAGCTGTAGATGCCCAAAGGAGAATTGGTGACGTTTCCTGCTACATGTAAACCTTGATGGG
>DAXJ01000050.1:17560-17875 GCA_002506335.1 Methanosaeta sp. UBA114 | reverse complement strand
AAAAGCTCGAATTCCACTCTACACCGATGAAGCGAATTGGGATCAATGTGGCAGAGATTGAACACTCTTCCCTTTCTAGATAATGCCTGAATCGGAGAATCGGTGATATCGAAACCTTTGCTAAAGAGGTTGCAACGTGGGAATTAGAGAGAAACAAGTCAAAAGTCACAATCCAATGGCAGTTCAGCAAAAATAGAGCTAGAGAAAAGTTTCATAGGCATTACCTTATGATTCATAACTAATGTCACGATATACTAGTAAAAGCATGCTCCGGTTGGGATTTGAACCCAAGTCGAAGGAGTGAGAGTCCTTCAT
>DAXJ01000050.1:9580-17292 GCA_002506335.1 Methanosaeta sp. UBA114 | reverse complement strand
CCGAGCTACACTACCGGAGCGCGGAGACGACATACACCCCCCACCCATTTAAACCTTGTGCTCCCGAAGGTAGCAATCGCAAAAGCCCCTCAAACCGCACTCCTGGTGGAGGGGCTTTCTGGCCCTGCAGGCCTTCCTGCCGTGCCTTATCATGTTCACGTGGAACGAGAGGTACTCCCCAGTAGGCGTGATCCCCTCCAGTATCCTTTGAGCCACCTCAACGCTTGTCTTCTCAGGAACGAGGCCCAGCCGTCTGGAGACCCTGTAAACGTGGGTGTCCACGGGCAGTGTGGGCTTTCCAAAGGCAAAGAGAAGCACAACTGATGCGGTCTTTGGCCCTACCCCTTTGATGCTCAGAAGGTACCTTTTGGCCTCATCCAGGCCCATCTCCTGGAGCGGCTCTAAGGTGATGATCCCAAAATCCTCCTGGATCCTAACCAGGGCATCTTTTATCCTCCTGGCCTTCTTCTCAGAGAGCCCTCCCACGCGGATCTTGTCCGCGAGCTCATTGGCCGGCACATTCATCATGGTCTCGAAGTCGGGGTAAGCTCTCCTGAGATTGCCGTAAGCCCTCAGGGAATTGGCGTCGCTGGTGTTCTGGGAAAGGATGGTGATCACCAGGAGGTCCACGGGACTTATCTTCTCTGCCTTGGGCTCGCCGTAAAGGTCTTCTAGTATTTTTATGCAGGCTTTAACTTTGGACATCTGATCCAACCCCTGCGCAGGCCTCAGGTTTGATATAGGGTCCATCTCCTGGAAATCTGGTCTTAGTAGTTAAAAGATCCTGGCTCCAATACGCGACGTCATTTCAGCCTCTGCCGCAAACTTCGTCTCAATCTTCGTCCCTAAGACCGGTAAAGGTTATTACCCTTGGTTGCCCTTTTAGCTATGGTAGGCCTTTGTGGACTTTGCAGATCTCTATCCCTTTCTTGTTTCCATGCTCATAGGGGCTCTGATAGGGACCGAGCGGCAGAGGAGGATCGCCGAGGACAGGGTAGAGGGCGTGGCGGGCCTGCGCACATTCACCCTGATAGCCATTCTCGGCGCCATGTCAGCCCACCTCTCTGCCCAGTACGGCCAGAACTTCGCTGTGGCGGCCCTGGCCAGCTTTGCCGTGCTGGTAAGCATTAGCTACGCCGCCTCGGCCAATGCCCAAGGAAGGGTGGACTTCACCGCAGCCGTGGCCGCCGTCCTGACCTTCATCTTGGGGATGCTCTGCGGCCGTGAGAATGGGGTTTCCCTGGCCGTGGCCCTGGCGGTCATCATCACCTGGATCCTGGCTACCAGGGCCACCACCCATAGATATGTCGAGGCCTTGAGCGAGACCGATATTCTGGACACCCTGAAGATGGCGATCATCGCTCTGGTGATCTACCCCCTCCTACCTGACACACCCTTGGATCCTTATGGTGTGTTGAACCCAAGGGATATCTGGATGATGGTGATCCTGGTCAGCCTCATAGGCTATATCGGCTACATCCTCATAAGAATCCTGGGCACCGAGAGAGGCCTATCCCTGACCGGCATCCTGGGCGGACTGGTCTCCAGCACCGCTGTAACCACGGCCATGGCCGAGGAGGTAAAAGTAAATAAGGAAGTGATGTCCTCGGCGGTCTTTGCCACGGTGGTGGCCAGCTGCACCATGTTCCCGCGCATGCTCCTCATAGTCCTGGTGTTGAACCAGAGCCTATTCATGAAGCTCCTGCCAAGCCTCCTAGCCATGACCGCGATAGGCCTCGTCCTGGCCTACATTTCTCTCAGGGGCGATGGAGCTATCAAGAAGGACATCCAGGTCAAGGATCCCTTCAGGATACTACCCGCCCTGGAGTTCGGCGCCTTCTTCGCCTTCGTCCTTCTAGCCTCCAAGGTGGCGAGCCTTTACTTCGGAGATACAGGGATATACGCCGCAAGCTTGGTGGCGGGTCTGGCAGATGTGGACGCCATAACCCTATCGATGGCCACCCTGGCCAAGACCACCCTGGCAGAGAACATCGCCGTAAGATCTATCATGTTGGCTTCCGTGACCAACACCGTGGTGAAGCTGGTCATAGCGTTCCTCCTGGGCAATAGGGAATTTGGAAGGAGGATGGCCATGACATTCCTACCCATGTTGGCAGTGGGCATAGCGGTCGCTTTGCTGCTGACCTGATACTTCTAAGACGTCTCGAAGCCATCTTTCTATCAGGGCTGAAGTTTTGATTTTAGTTTCTAGAAAATATCTATGAGGAAGTCGTCGAGGAGTGGGCCCGACGCGATTCGAACGCGTGATCCCCGCCGTGTAAGGGCGATGTCATAACCAGCTAGACCACGGGCCCTAGACTCCACACTTTCCCCTAGTCATATTAGATCTTATCGCTTCATTGTCTGGGCAGCCTCAATGGCGATGGATTGCTCCTCCTTTCTGGGATTTATGTAGAGCCCGGTCATGGTCTCATCCAGGATCTTTGGATCAGCCTTCTTGGTCAGAAGGCTTACTACTACCAGGGTGATGACCGATGCAACGAACCCGCAAATGCTGTAATGCACGGGCAACTTCCAGATGAAGTTGTGGTAATAGGTGGCACAGGTGCCTACCAACAGACCCACCAACATGGAGAGGATGGCTCCCTCTTTGGTGGCACCTCGCCAGTACAGGCCGCCCACCAGAGGGGCCACGAAGCAGGCGAACATGATTCCTATTCCCAGCCAGGTCAGCCAGGCCAGAAGCTCAGGTGTGTAGTTCCAGGCGATAGCCAGTGTTATGGCCGCAGATAAAGCGATGGCTACCCTGGAGAGGAGGGTAATGGATTTATCCGAAGCATCCTTGTTCAAGAACTGCTTGTATAGGTCCCAGCTGACATAGCTTCCTATGGTGAGCATGAGCCTGTCTGTGGTGGACATGACTGCGGAGAGAACTATCACTGCCATCATGGGGGCAAAGATGTCGGGGAAGGCAAACTTGGCAGTCTCGATGAAGGAATAGTCCGAGGGGTTGGCAACGCCTGTAGGTAGAGCGATTGCTCCCTCCGTGACCATTACCCTGGAGGCAAACCCTATGATCTTGGTGGTATACATTATGAAGACGTATATTACGAAGGCTGCTAAGGGAGCCCACTTGAAGTACTTGGTATCCCTGGCAGCCAGAATGTTGTTCACCACGTGTGGCGCCACCGACAAGCCCAGGGTGAGCATGAGGAAGAATGACACCAGGTACTCGGGGGTGAGGAAGGCGTACTTGGCATAGGGTGGATGCATCTGTGGGAATGAGAGCTGGACGAAGTTAGGATCTATGGTGGCAAGGACCGTATTTATGTGGGTCAGACCGCCTGCCGCCTGGATGACTGGAGGACCTACCAGGATTACACCAATAATGATCAGCAATCCCTGGATGAGAGAAGCAAGACCGATGGCGTAGAGCCCCCCCAGGATGGTGTAAGCCATGACAATAAGGGCTCCCGTTAACAGGGCAAGCTGATAGGGTATGCCGAAGAGCTCCTTAAGGACGATGCTTATGGCTATGTACTGGCCCACCAGGTATATCATGGAGACCAGGATGCCAATGGTCGCTGAAACGCCCCTAACTCCCCTAGGGCTGTAATATCTGTGAGCGAAATAGTCCTGAATGGTCACATACCCTGTCTTCTGGGAGACGGCGTGGAGCTTTGTTCCAAAGAAGAGTATGCAAACCGCAGCCGAGAGGGGAACGAATATGGGCTCCCAGATGCTTGGCCACCCCGTCGTATATCCAAGGCCGCTCACGCCCAGGATGGTCATGCCACTGCAGATGCTTGAGACTATGAGGAGGACGAAGACCCAGAAACCCAGGTTTCTGCCGGCCACCAACATGTCCTCGGCGGTCTTGACCTTCTTGGAGGTCCAAACGCCTATGGTCATGAGCCCTAGGAAATAGGCTACTACTACGATCAAGCTTGTAAAGTCCACCGTCATCACCGTTTGATGGCCCAGATGAAAAGCGCCAGGGATATCAAAAGAGGTACGCCGACTACGCCAAGGAACGTCTCAGTTGGAAGTCCTAGTATCATATGCTATTCTCCGTCGCCGATGTAAACGTATAGCGTGATAGCGCCTGTCACGTAGTCGGGGATATAAACCTGGCGTTCGCAAACGGCAGACGCTATTGCGCCTCTGGAGACGTTTTCGTCATTAGGAGGCCGCTATTGGGCTTATTGGCCCGTCCTTGAGCCTTAGAAAACGTTTTTGAGTTTGAGGAATCTTTTATATCTGTCACTCTAAGCTCATAGGGATGATAGATGGACTATCAAAGGAGGGCAAGGCCTTAAAGGACCTCTGCGATTCCATGGCATCTTCAGTGGCTGGTGCCGTGAGAAGCATGGTGGGAGATCCTGCCAGCGGGACCATTGTAGATATGGGTGCCGACGGCACGCCTACTAAGAGCATCGACCGGGTTGCAGAGAACGCCGTCTTAGAGACCCTAAGAGCCACGGGAGAGGGCTTCACCGTCCTTTCTGAGGAGATAGGAGAGATCCAGATAGGGGAGCATCCGGACTACTTCATCCACCTCGACCCCCTGGATGGGACATACAATGCCATCAAGGGCATTCCCTTCTACTCCTTGTCCATATATCTCAGCCAGGGAGAACGAAAGTTCGGCTACGTATTCGACCTAGCTAGGGGGACCAAATACTATGCTGAGGAGGAGCGGGGAGCTTACGCCGATCCGGGAGGAAGGCTTGGAGTCTCCAAGACCTCGGTACTGAAGGACTTCAGCATATCCGCCTACACGGTGCGGCCCTACACTTCCAGGATCGTGGAGACAGGTGACACCGTCAGAAGAATCAGAACCCTGGGAAGCACCTCCTTGGAGCTCTCTATGGTTGCCGCAGGAAAGCTGGATGCCTTCCTAGACCTGAGGCAGATGCTCAGAGCTGTGGACGTGGCTGCAGGAAAGCTCATACTGGAGGAGGCCGGAGGTCTGGTCACCGATGCCTATGGCAGAAAGATCTTGCTCAAAGGAGGCATGTGGCAGAGGACTGAGATGATAGGCTCCAATGGGATTTTGCACAGCGATCTATTGAAGCTCGTAGGTGGTCGAGGGGCTTGAAGATAGGTTTTGTCTCCCGGCGTGAGGACGAATCGGTGAGGCTTTTGAAGAGCCTGGTGGACCACTTCAAGGCGGTGGCTGAGATCTATGTGGAGCCCGATATCGCCCAACGAATAGGGGTTCAGGGAACGCCGGTGGAGGAGATGGAAGAGAAGGGCGTGGACCTTGTAGTTTCCATCGGGGGCGATGGCACCATACTGAGGGCTCTGAGGTGCATGAGAGATCCCATTCCAATCCTGGGCGTCAACATGGGCACTCTGGGCTTTCTAGTGGATGTCCAGCCTAAGGACGCTGTCAGGGATATAGAGCATATCCTAGGGGGCTTCGATGTAGATGATAGGACGAGGCTCACGGTCACCCTAGATGGAAAGGATTTCCCCCCTGCCACCAATGAGGTGGCCATGATAACGGCAAGCCCTGCCAAGATGATGGACTTTAGCGTCACTGTCGATGGATCCATCCTAGAGGCCTTGAGAGCCGATGGCATGATCTTTGCTACTCCCACTGGCTCGACTGCCTACGCCATGAGCGCTGGAGGTCCAATCGTGGACCCGAGGGTCGATGCCATAGTCCTGGTACCGGTGGCACCTTTTAAGCTCTACTCCAGGCCCTGGGTGATACCGGGAGGCAGCACTGTGGAGGTGAACCTGAAATCGCCTGAGAAGGACGCCGTAGTGGTGGTGGATGGGCAAAACATGGCCACTATATCCAGCGCAAACTCTGTTGCCATACGCAGGGCAAAAACCCCGGCCAGGTTCGTCAAGGCCAGCCTCGATGGCTTCTACGAGAAAGTTAAGAACAAGCTCATCTAAGGAGATTTGGGCTTGAGGAGACTTATGAGCTCTTCGGTACTGTAGCGCAAAACCAAGTCTAAAAGCTCGCTGGTCTTAAGGTAAAACTCCTTGGCGCCCGTGATCCTGACCACCTCTTTTGGATCAGAAGACGTTTCCATAAGCTCTTTTTCAGTGACCTCCAAGGCCACCAGCAGGAGCCTTAGCTCCTCCTTCACATTGGTGAGCATGGCTGACCTCATGGCATCGTGGTCCATCTCCAGAAGATAGCGATACCTCTTATCGCCTGGGGTGATGATGCGCTTGGCCAGCCCCAAGTGCTCCAGGACGCTCATGTTGGAGCTGACCGTGGACTTGCTATATCCGGTCTCCTCCACCAGCTCATCCAGGGACATGGGATCATCGGCCAAGAATAAGGTCCCGTGAAGCACCCCTGCTGCATCGCTGCATCCCTTCCTGCTGGACGCCTGGACGCAGGCACCCACGATGTGCTTCTTGATCTTATTCCGCTCCGCTCTGTTCATCAACTATTCCGCTCTACCACAACTTTTAAGTACTTTTCGTCTGTTTCGTACGTTCTGCAATTTCCGGACGCACCCAGGGGTGAGGCATGAATACTCTGGAACGGATTGGGTCCTGGATCGCCATAAATCCCATAATAATCATAGCTGCGGCCTTTCTCCTTACCCTGGGCTCCTTCCATTACGCCGGGCAGATAGAGATGCAAGGCATGAATACGGAGAATTTCGTAGGCAAAGATTCTCATCTCTATCAGATATATGATCACCTCTTTGCTGAGCGGTTCGGCACTCAATCCATAATCATTCTGGTGGAAGGAGGCGAGATAGCCAAGCCAGAGGTCCTGGAGGCCATGCTAGAGGTCTCCGGGCAGATGAAGGATTCTCCCAACGTTATAGGATCTAGCAGCATCGCCGATGTCATAGCCGACGCCGAGTATGGAAGCGAGGGAGTTCGTAGGATTCCCGGCCAGGGAAAGATAGATGCCATCCTAGACGGTCTCTCCCAGACCAATCCTGAAATGATTGGCGCCATCATGCCCGACAGGACTCACGCCATGCTCTCGGTGGAGATGCCTCTAACAGTCTCAGAGAAGGAAATGCAGGAGCTTTTAACCGAGACCCAGGAGGCCGTAAGCAGTGCTGAGTTCCCACCTGGTTACGTGATCATAGTGATAGGAGCGCCAGCCCTCTCAGCCTCCATCATGGATGAGATGTCCGCGAGCAATGCCCCCCTCATGGGCCTGGCAGGCCTTCTGATGGTGGTGGGCCTTCTCCTCACATTCAGCCACGTTAAGTGGTGCCTGCTCCCCATATCAATAGTCTTTCTGGGGATCACGTGGACCTTTGGAGCCATGGGGTTCTTTCACATACCTATGACCATGGTCTCCATGTCCGCCTTCCCGGTTCTGATTGGCATCGGCATAGACTACGCCGTACAGTTCCACAACAGGATTGATGAGGAGTTCACTAAGGGTACAAGCCCGGTCATGGTCGTGGTCAACACCGTCAGCCACATTGCCCTCCCGGTGATGATAGCCCTGAGCATCATCGCGGCAGGCTTCATGAGCCTCCTTACCTCATCGGTTCCCATGGTCAGGGAGTTTGGCCTCATCTGTCTCATAGGCCTCTTCATGTGCTACCTTTCCGCCCTCTTTGTGGGCATAAGCATCCTATACGCCATAGAGAAGAGAAGCTTTGGTAGTAGATGCCCGGTAGAGAGTTCAGTTAAAGAGCCAAAAGAGTCGACCACAGGACTCTACCTGGGTAAGGTCGCCGATTTCTGCATCAAGAGATGGCAGGCGGTTTTAGCCGCTGCCCTGATCCTATCCCTGGTTGGGG